>NZ_JBVJBI010000045.1:0-62582 GCF_055589745.1 Kitasatospora sp. NPDC041917
TTCGCCCGCTCGTTCAACTCCGCATACGACACGACCTCACGCGCCGCACCACTACCGAACACCACAGCCGTGGCGTCCGGCGTCCGCGCCACCTGCGCCTCGAACAGCCCCGGCAACGTCCCCACCGGCACCTCACGCGCCGTGTCGTTCCACCCGCGCAGCACCAACTCCCGCTGCCCGGCGTCCAGCACCGAGACCTGGTCGAGCGTGGCGGCGGAGTCCCCCTCCAGCCCGCCGACCAGATTCTCCACCGCCGTGCACAGCAGACCGCAGACCACGTCCGAGTCCATCGGAGCGCACGCCTGCACCGTGAGCCGGAACCCGACACCGGTGTCGTCCACCGACACCGTCAACGGGTAGTTGTTGCCCTCATGGGCGTACAGGATGTCGATGCCCGCGATCCCGGTCTCCGGCAGGTTCCCCTGACCGGAATCCGAACGCGGCTTGCTGTGACGGTAGTTGAGGATCGAGGTGAACAGCGGGCTCTGCGCCGGCAGGCTGGTCGCCTGCTGGGCGAGGGACAGCGGGGCATGCTCATGGTTCAGCAGTTCGGCCAACTGCGCCTGCGCCGACCGCAGCCCTTCGCCCAGTCGCCGGGTGGCGTCGACCCGGATCGGCAGGGTGTTGATGTACAGACCCGGCGTACGGCTCGCCGCACCTCCCGCGTCCATCCGACCGAGCAGCACGGTACCGAACACCGGATGCGTCTGCCCCGTCGTCGCCGCCGCGACCCGCGCCCACGCCAGGTGGAAGAACGCAGCCGCACTCACACCGTACCGGCGGGCCAACTCACGCACCCTGTCGGCCAATTCGTCCGACAGCTCGACGATCGCCTCACCGACCTCGCCGCCGTCGCCGTGCGTGTCCAGAACGCCGTACGGCGCTGTCGGCTCCTCCACCTCCCCGAGCGCCCGCTCGAAGAACGCACGGTGCTGCTCGGCGGTGACCGCCATTCGCGCGTGCGCCACGAAGTCGCGGTACGGCGCCGGCTCCGGAAGGCGGTCCTCCTCGCGCTCCAGGTGCGCGCGCACCTCGTCCAACAGGACTTCCAGCGCCTGGTGGTCGCGGATCAGGTGGTGGCTGCGCAGAGCGATCAACCACCGCCCACCATCAATGTCCTGAGTGATCGTCAGATCGAGAAGAGGCGCCCGGCGGATGTCCATCGACGGCGGGCACGCCGCCAGCAGCCGGGCGACCGCGTCGTCACCGGCACCGGCCGCCAAGGCGATCTCGGACACCACCAGCGGAGCCTGCCGCAGCACGACCTGCAGCGGCTGGGACAGTCCCTCCCACAGCACCGCCGTCCGCAGAATGTCGTGCCGGTCCACCACCGCCTGCACCGCGGACACGAATCCGTCGATCCGCTCCCGCGAGTCGAAGGCCAGCACGGTCGGCAGGGTGTAGACGTCACGGCCCTGGTCGGCGTCCAGCAGGTGGTGGAAGAAGATCCCCTCCTGCAGCGGCGCCAGCGGATAGACGTCCGCGACGTTCGCCGCACCACCCGGGACCGCCGCACTGATCCGGTCGAGGTCCGCCTGGCTCAGCTCGGCCAGCGTGACCATGTCCGGGGTCAGGACGGTCGCGTCGCTCGGGATCCGGTTCTCCGGCACCACGAAGGCCTGACCGATGTCGGCAGCCGCCAGCCCAGCGGGCGTCGGCACCTGGAACAGTCCACGCACCGAGACCTGGAGGCCGCGCGAGCGCAGCCGCTCCACCAGCGTCACCGCCAGCAGCGAATGCCCGCCCAGCTCGAAGAAGTTGTCGTCGATGCCCACCTGGGGCAGGCCCAGGACCTCGGCGAACGCCTCGCACAGGAGGGTCTCCTCGGGTGTCCGGGGCGCGCGGTAGGAGGCCTCCAGCTCGGCGGTCCGGTCCGGGGCCGGCAGGGCCCGGCGGTCGAGCTTGCCGTTGACAGTCAGCGGCAGCGCCTCCAGCAGCACGACCGCGGACGGGACCATGTAGTCGGGAAGCGCCGTCGCGAGCGCATCCCGCAGCGCGACGGCATCCAGCTCAACGTCCGCATCCATGTCCGGGACGACGTAGGCCGTCAGCCGCTTGTCGCCCGAAACGTCCTCGCGGACGATCACCACACCCTGGGCCACGCCCGCCTGGCCGAGCAGCGCGGACTCGATCTCGCCCAGCTCGATGCGGTAACCGCGCACCTTCACCTGGTCGTCGGTGCGGCCCAGGTACTCCAGCGCCCCGTCCTCGCGCCACCGCGCCAGGTCACCGGTGCGGTACATCCGCTCCCCGGCCGAACCGAACGGGCACGCCACGAACCGCTCCGCCGTCAGCCCCGGACGGCCCAGGTAGCCGCGCGCCAGCTGAACACCCGCGATGTACAACTCACCCGCCGCACCCACCGGGACCGGACGCAGCCCGGAATCCAGCACGTATGCCCGGGTGTTCCACATCGGCCGACCGATCGGGACGACCTCCGACCCGTCCAGCTCCTCCGGAAGCACGAAGTCGGTACAGCCGACCGTCGCCTCCGTCGGACCGTAATGATCCACCACCACGACACCCGGATGACGCTCGCGCCACTGCGCCACCGCCGCCGCCTGGACGGCCTCACCACCCACCATCAGCCGGCCCGTCGGACTCACGCGATCGCCCAGCGAGTCCAGCACCGCCAACGCGCTCGGCGTCACCTTCATGAACGACGGACGCCGACCACCCAACACGCCCGGCAGAGCATCGTCCAACGCGGCGACCACCACCTCGCCACCGCACACCAGAGCCCCGTACAGACCCGTCACACCCGCGTCGAACGACACCGACGCGTGCAGCACCGTCAGCCCCGCGACCTCCGGATACACCTCCACACACCGGACCACGTAGTTCACCAGGCCCGCCTGCGTCACCACCACACCCTTCGGCCGACCCGTCGACCCCGAGGTGTAAATGACATACGCCGGACTCTCCAGGCCGTGCCCCGCACGCTCCGGATCCGACACCGGCAGCACGCTCAGCGCATCGGCGGTCTCCGCTGCGTCCAGGTCGATCCGCCGCACCCCGGCATCAACGCCCAGGCCCAGCCCCGCCGTCGCACCGGAGGCGACCAGCACCGACGGCCGGGCGTCCGCCACCGTCGCCGCCAGCCGCTCGACCGGGTACTCCGGGTCCAGCGGCAGGTACGCCGCCCCCGCCTTCCCCACCGCCAGCAGCGCCACCACCAGATCCACCGACCGCGGCAGGCACACCGCGACCAGGTCCTCCGGCCCGACACCCTCGGCGACCAGCAGGTGCGCCAACCGGTTCGCCCGCTCGTTCAACTCCCCGTACGTCACACCACCCGACGCGTCCGACACCGCCACCGCACCCGGCGTCCGCACCGCCTGCGCCTCGAACAGCTCCGGCAGCGTCACCGCCGGCACCTCACGCGCCGTGTCGTTCCACCCGAACAGCACCAGCTCCCGCTCCGCCTCGCCCAACACCTCGACCCGACGGAGCGGGGTGTCGGCGGGGGCGGCGGCCATCGCCAGCAGGGTGTTGCGGAAGAGGGCCACCTTGGCGCGGTTGGTGTCGTCGCTGTAGAGCTCGGGGTTGACGTCCGCGGCGATGCCGATGAGGCCGTCGGTGGAGTTGTCGTAGAGCGACAGCGAGAAGTCGTTGAAGTGGCCGCCGCCCAGCGGCTTCAGCCGGACCGAGCAGTTGCCGAAGGCGAGGTCGTAGTCGAACGGCATGGCGCTCATGACCAGGCTGAACAGGTTGCCGCGGCCGACCAGCCCGAGGTCCCGGAGGATGTCCTCGTAGCGGTACCGCTGGTGGCGCAGGGCGGTGCGGATCGCGGTCCCGACCCGCCGGACGAGCTGCTGGAGGGTGAGGTCGTCCGACACGGCCACCCGGATCGGCAGCATGTTGGCCGCCATGCCGGGGACGTCGAGTTCCTGGCGGCTCCGGCCGAGGACGGGGACGCCGATGACGACGTCCTCGACGCCGGTCAGGCGGTGGAAGCAGAGCACGGAGGCGGCGATGGCCAGGCCGGAGACGGTGGTCCGCAGACCGCGTGCGGCCGTGCGGAGGTGCGCGGAGGTCTCGGCGTCGACGGTCTCGGCGTGCCGGGCCAGGGTGTGCGGGGTGCCGACGGGCGGGCGTCCGCCACTGAGGCTGGGCATGTCCGGGCGGTCGGCCAGGGTTTCGGCCCAGTACGCGCGGTCCTCGGCGAAGCTCGCCGAGGCGCGGTACTCGGTGTCCTTGTCCAGGAGGGTGTCCAGCGGCACCGTCCGCGGCTCGGGCACCGGGCCGCCGGCCGCGAGGGCGGTGTAGTGGGCGGCCACCCGCGAGGCGACGATGGCGCCGCTGAAGCCGTCGGCGGCGATGTGGTGGCCGCGCTGGTACCAGAGGTGGCGGTCGGCGGCGACGCGGAACAGGGCGTAGGTGAAGAGGCGGTCGCGGTCCAGCCGCATCGGCCGGGCCAGGTCGGCGCGCATCCAGGCCTCGGCGGCGGCGACCGGGTCGCGCTCGGCGCTGACGTCGAAGGTGTGCAGCGGCCAGTCGTCCGAGACGGCCACGTACTGGCGCAGCGAGGTGCCCGATCCGGTGAAGCGCACGTGGAGGGGTTCGACCCGTCCGGTGATCTCCCGCACGGCCCGCTCGAACAGCTGCGGGTCCAGGTCCCCTTCGATCTCCAGGCACTGGGCCACGCTGTAGACGGGGTTGTCCGGGTCGAGTTGCTGAGCGTTCCAGATGCCTCGCTGCGCGGCAGAGAGCTCCTTGTACGCGACGCCGACTTCTGACGTGCTCATACCACTCCATCGTCCCGTTGTGAGCGTGTTTCCACGCGTGCGTGCGTGCGGGCCCGGGGTCGTCCGGCCTCGGGGCAGGGGCCTCCCGCAGGGGGTGCCGGCGCCGGGAGGCCGCCGCGACGGCAGGCCGAGGCCTCGGCCGGACCCCGCGAAGGAGGGGCGGCCGGGCGCGGAATCGGGCGGGCGACGAGGGACGCGGGCGGGCCGGACGGCGGCCGCTCCGGCGCCGGGCAGCCCGAGCCGCCCCCTCGGGGAAACCGGAACCGCGGGAATCCCGGGCGGCCGGTCATGGTCTGTCCGCTTTCGGATCAATCCTGGCGCGGACCGGCCGACGCGTCAGTGAAGCGCCGGCGAAAGAAGTGTGGAGAAAATGGCGGGCATTGACGCAGAACCCCCCCTGCGTGGAATGGGCCGAAGGCCCCGCCCGCGAATCGAAGGACCCGCTTCGGTACATCCGGCGAGACCATTCCCGCCACAACGCTCACACATTGACTTTCCCCCGTATTGCCGACACTTCGCCACGCGAAGCGCACATGATGAACCATGCGCGGCGATCGCCGCTCCCGCGTCCGGATGGCAGACTCGGCCAACATCCGACGGGCTCCTGAGCAGGCGTCAGGACAGTAAAGTCGATCTTCAGAAGCCCTGCAATGTGAGCCCGGTCACAGGAAAACTGCGATTGCGGCGTCTATGCTGGTCACTCGCAAGCCTGCAGAACACGCTTGCTGCACACGTCGGGGGACAACGGGGTATGATGAACAGTTTCCGACCCATTCCATCAGGGTCCACAGCAATCCTTCTTTTCGGGGCCACACCTCTCTGAAATCTGTCCTGAACATGTCATAAAGCCCATCGGCCCCCTTCCATCCGAAGGCCGCCGAGGCGTTTATCAGGCAGTCTTTTCCCTTTTTCCGGATATCGACGCCGCGATTGTCGCGCGTCGCACTTCGGCGTGCCCGGCAAGTCCCGGTGCGCGCCGGAAAAGGGCTGAACACGCATGCCTCCGACCGTGCGGCAGGGGCCGGTCCGCGATGTCCGCGGACAGGTGCGCCCACGGCGGGGACGCCGTTCGACGCGAAAGGAACGCACCCTCGTGGATCCTGCTTGTACCTACCTGCTCGTTTGCGCCGGCTGCGACTGGCGGAGCTCCGACGACGGGCTCTGCCTGAGCTGCCCGCGATGCGGGGACGACACCCTGCTGCGCAGCGAGTACGCGGAACAGCGGTTCACCGTCACGCCGGAGAGGTCCGGCATCTTCCGCTACGGCTGGCTTCCGGTCCGACGCGAGGTCGAGGGTTCCCAGCGGCCGGCCGTCTACCGGAGCGCGGGGCTCGGGAAGGCCCTCGGCCTGACCGACCTGTGGATCTCCTTCAGCGGGTACTGGCCCGAACGCGGCTGCCGGATGACCTCCGGCTCCTTCAAGGAGTTCGAGGCCTTCGCGGTGCTGGGACGCACCCCCGAGCAGGCCGGTGTGATGGTCATCGCCTCGGCCGGCAACACCGCGGCGGCCTTCGCCGCGGCCCGGAGCGAGGGAGTCCCTCGGCTGCTGGTGGTCCCGAGCCGGGCACTGCCGGCCGTGGCGGCCGCCGACGCGGGTTCGGCGGACGTCCAGGTGGTCGCACTCAAGGACGCCACCTACAACGACGCGATCGACTTCAGCCGGAAGCTGATCGCCTGCGGTCCCGGGTTCTTCGCCGAGGGCGGGGTCCGCAACGTCGGCCGCCGCGACGGGCTGGGCGTGGTCGCCCTCGCCGCCTTCGAGGAGATGGGGGTCCTTCCCGAGGTCTACGTCCAGGCCGTGGGAAGCGGAGCCGGGGCGATCGCCGTCCACGAGGCCGCCGAGCGCGTCATCGCCTCCGGTGCCGCCGACGGGCAGTCGGTCCCGCGGATGCTCCTGTGCCAGAACGCGGACTTCGCCCCGCTCAGCCGGGCGTGGCAGGGGCAGCCGGACGACCCGGCGCGGGCCGCGGCACCGCTCGACCTCTACGCCCCGGAGCTGGCCAACGCGACGCCCCCCTACCTCGTCGGCGGCGGTGTCCGGGACGTCCTGCGCGCCGGCTCCGGCGACATGCTGGTCGCCGGCCGCGCGGAGGCGGAGGCGGCCCGGGCGATGTTCGAGGAGCTGGAGGGCATCGACATCGAGCCGGCGGCCGCCGTCGCCGTGGCGGCGCTGCGCGACGCCGTCCGGGACGGGCGGCTCGCGCCGGACGCGACCTGCCTGCTCAACGTGACGGGCGGCGGACGCCGGAGGCTGTACGCCGACGCCCCGGCCGCCGCGCCGCGGGCGTGGCTGGTCTCGCGCGGCGACTCCCCCGACGAGGTCGCGGCGCGCGTGCTGGACGCCTTCGCGACCGGCAGCCGACCGCGCGCCGTCGCCTCCGTGCGCTGAGCCGGAACCTCCGAGCCGAACCGTCAGAAGGGAAGTGGGCCCGTTGGGCAACCGCACCGTGGCAGGCTCGTCCCTGCCCCTCGACGTCCGGGACCTGCACGAATCGCTGGGCTCCCCGGTGAGCGCGTCGATGAACTTTCTCAACGAGGTGTCCCAGGACTACCCGGACGCGGTGTCCTTCGCCGCGGGCCGACCGTTCGAGGGCTACTTCGACCTCGACGACGTCCACCGCCACCTCGACGTCTACCGCCGCCACCTCTCCGAGCGTTTCGACGGTGACGAGGCGAAGGTCCGGCGCACCGTCCTCCAGTACGGCCGCACCAAGGGCGTCATCCACGAGCTGGTCGCGGCCCACCTGGCCGTCGACGAGGGCATCGTGGTGGACCCGGAGGCCGTCGTGGTCACCGTGGGCTGCCAGGAGGCGCTCTACCTGACCCTGCGGGCGCTGCGCGCCACCCCCGAGGACGTGCTGCTCGCGGTGACGCCGAGCTACGTCGGGGTGCACGGGGCCGCCCAGCTCGTCGACATGCCGCTGCTCCCGGTCCGGGAGTCCGCGGCGGGCGTCGACCTGGCGGACCTCACCGCCGTGGTGCGGGAGGCCAGGGCGGCGGGCCGGCGACCGCGGGCCCTCTACCTCGTACCGGACTTCGCCAACCCCGGCGGGGTGCGGATGAGCCGGGAGGACCGGCTGCGGACCCTGCGGGCCGCCGCGGAGCTCGACCTCCTGGTGCTGGAGGACAACCCGTACGGCCTGCTCGGCGACCCCGACGGGCCCCCGACCATGAAGGCCCTCGACACCGACGGACGCGTCGTCTACCTCGGCTCGTTCGCCAAGACCGGGCTCCCCGGCGCCCGGGTCGGCTACGTGGTCGCGGACCAGCCCGTCACCGGCCCGCGGGGCGGGGCCGGCCTGCTGGCCGACGAGCTGGCGAAGATCAAGAGCATGACGACGGTGAACACCTCGCCGATCGCCCAGGCCGTCATCGCCGGGAAGCTGCTGGAGAACGGGCACAGCCTGCGGGCGGCCAACGCGCGCGAGCGGGAGACGTACCGCGCGAACCTCCGGCTGATGCTCGACGGCCTGGCCGCGCGGTTCGGCGCCGGACAGGTGCCCGGCGTCTCCTGGAACACCCCGAGCGGCGGGTTCTTCCTGCTGCTCACCGTGCCCTTCGCGGCGAGCGACGAACTGCTGGAGCTCAGCGCCGGCAGGCACCGCGTGCTGTGGACGCCGCTGCACCACTTCTACGCGGACTCCGAGCCGCGCCGCGTGATGCGGCTGTCCTTCAGCCACCTGCTCCCCGCGGAGATCGACGAGGGGCTGGACCGGCTGGCCGGCTTCGTCCGGGAGCAGGCCGCGGCCGCCGCGCGGTGAGGCCGGCCCGCGCGGCGCGGGCCCCCGGGGTGCCATCGAGACCGAGGCTGAGAGGAAAGACGTGCGCCCAGCACACCAGTGGTTGCGAGTAGTGAAACCGTCGGCGGACCCCCGCACCCGGATCGTCTGCTTCCCGCACGCGGGCGGCGCGGCGAGCTTCTACCGGGCGTGGGGGCCGTCCCTCCCCGACGGCGTGGAGCTGCTCGCTGTGCGGTACCCGGGGCGGGAGGACCGGCTGCTCGAACCGCCCGCGCGGACCATGGAGGCCCTGGTGGCCCCGGTGGTCGCCGAGTGCCTCCCGCTGCTCGACCGGCCGCTGGCGTTCTTCGGCCACAGCATGGGCGCGTCGGTCGCCTTCGAGGCCGCCCGCCGGCTCCAGGAGGCGCACGGCGCCCGGATCACCGCCCTGTTCGTCTCCGGGCGGTCCGGCCCCGGGCGGGAGAGCGTCCCGGAGCAGTCGTACGCGACCGCGCCCGACCGGGAACTCGTCCGGCATCTGAAGGAGCTGGGCGGCACGGAGACGGCCGCGCTGGACCACCCGGACCTGCTGGAGCTGGTGCTCCCGGCGGTCCGGGCCGACTACCGCATCGTGGAGGAGTACCGGGCCGATCCCGCCGGTGCCGTCCTGGACGTCCCCGTCGTCGCGTACTACGGGGACGAGGACGCCGACACCGACGCCGGGTCGGTGGCCGCGTGGGCCCCGGTGACGCGGGCGTCCTTCACCGCGCGGGCCTTCGAGGGCGGGCACTTCTACCTCACCGACCAGCAGGCCGGCCTGCTGCGGGACCTGCTGTCCCGGCTCGGCGTCCCGGCCGCCGACTGAACCGAGGCCGCCGCGAACCCGCGGCGCCGTCACCACCACCGCTAAGGAAGACGACAGTGACGAACCCGTTCGAGAACAACGACGCCCCGTACCTGGTGCTGCGCAACGCGGAGGGGCAGCACTCGCTGTGGCCCGCCTCCGTCGAGGTGCCCGCCGGCTGGGAGACCGCGTTCGGCGAGGCCGGCCGCCAGGAGTGCCTGGACTACGTCGAGGCCAACTGGACGGACATGCGCCCGAAGAGCCTGGTCGAGGCCATGGCCGCCGACTGAGCGCCGCCGCACGTCCGTTCGCTGCCCGGGGCGGGCCGCCCCGGGCAGCGGACGGCACGCCCCCCGAGCCTGCGCGGCCGGCGCGCCCGCCCCGCGCCGGTGGAGCCCTGCGACATTTCCAAGGAGAGAATCACGTGAGTGGGTCCGCGGTCTACGGCAACCTCGGCATCGAGTACGTCGAGCTGTGCGTGGACGACATCGAGGCCGGCACGGCCACCTGGGTCGGGCAGTACGCGTTCCGGGTCGTCGCCCCGCAGGTGGCGACCGGAACGGGCCTCAGGAGCACCGCCCTCGCCCAGGGGGACGTCACGCTCGTCCTCACCGAGAGCCGGGACACGGACCACCCCGCCGGCGCCTACACCGCACGGCACGGCGACGGGGTCTCCGACATCGCCCTGCGGGTCCCCGACGTGACCGCGGCCTTCGCCGAGGCCACCCGGCGCGGCGCGCGGCCCGTGGCCGCCCCGGCGCCGCACCCGGCGGGCGGCACCACGGCGACCGTCGGCGGCTTCGGCGACGTCGTGCACACCTTCGTCCCGGACGACGGCGCCGCACCGCCCGCGCTGCCCCACGGACTGGTCGTCGACCCGTCCGCCCTCGCCGCCGCGCGCGAGGTCGCGCCGCCCGTCGGCCTCCGGCGGATCGACCACTTCGCCGTGTGCGTCGACGCCGGCGAGCTCCAGGCGACCGTCGACCACTACGGCCGGGTCCTGGGCTTCGACACCATCTTCGAGGAACGCATCGTCACCGGTTCCCAGGGGATGGACTCCAAGGTCGTCCAGAGCCCCTCGGGAACGGTGACCTTCACCGTCATCGAACCCGACACCACCGCCGACCCCGGGCAGATCGACGAGTTCCTCGCCCGCCACGGCGGCGCGGGCGTGCAGCACATCGCCTTCTCGGTGGAGGACGCCGTGCGCTCCGTCACCGCCCTGTCCGAGCGCGGAGTGCGGTTCCTGACCGCCCCCGGCTCCTACTACGACCTCCTCGGCCGGCGGCTGACCCCGAAGAACCACCCGCTGGAGGACCTGCGCCGGTGGAACCTGCTGGTGGACGAGGACCACGCCGGCCAGCTGTTCCAGATCTTCACCCGCTCCGCCCACCCCCGCCGCACCCTCTTCTTCGAGGTCATCGAGCGCCTGGGCGCGGAGACCTTCGGGAGCTCCAACATCAAGGCGCTGTACGAGGCCGTCGAGCTGGACCGGGCGAAGCAGGGCGGTGCCGCGCGGTGACCGCCCCCTCCTTCCCCACCCCGGCGGTCCGCGACGAGCCCGCCGCCCGGTGGCAGCGCGAACCCGCCTGCCTCCAGGACCTGGAGCGGGCAGCCGCCGCGGTCCTGCCGCCGGACATCTGGGACTTCGTCGCCGGCGGCAGCGGCACGGAGTCCTCGGTGCACGCCAACCGCGACGCCTTCGACCGGCTCCACCTGGTGCCGCGGGTCCTGCGGGACGTCGCCGACTGCGCCACCGCGTCCCCGCTGCTGGGCCGGGACGCCGCGGCGCCGATCGCCGTCGCCCCGATGGCCTACCACCGGCTGGTGCACCCGGACGGCGAACTCGCCGTGGCCCGCGCGGCCCGGGACGCCGGCGTCCCCTTCGTCACCGGGACCCTGAGCAGCTACCCGCTGGAGGAGATCGCCGCCCAGGGCGGCCGGCTCTGGCTCCAGCTGTACTGGCTCAACGACGAGGCCAGGCTGTTCGACCTCGTCGACCGGGCCGAGCAGGCCGGCTGCGAGGCGCTGATGCTGACCGTGGACCTGCCCTGGATGGGACGCCGGCTGCGCGACGTGCGCAACCAGTTCACCCTGCCGCTGGACGTCCAGGCCGCCCACCTCGGTGACGGCTCGGCCTCCCGGGCCCACGCCCAGGGGTCCCGGACGTCCGCGGTGGCGGAGCACACCAAGGCCTTCATGACCGCCTCGCTCTCCTGGCGGCACATCGAACGGCTCCGCGAGCGCACCGGACTCCGGCTGGTCCTCAAGGGCCTCCTCGATCCCCGGGACGCCCGGCAGGCGGCGGACCAGGGGGTCGACGCGATCGTCGTCTCCAACCACGGCGGGCGCCAACTCGACGGCGCCGTACCGCCGATGGCGGTGCTCCCGGAGATCCGGGAAGCCGTGGACGGCCGCTGCGAGGTCCTGGTCGACGGCGCGGTGCGCACCGGCAGCGACATCGTCAAGGCCCTGGCGCTCGGCGCCGACGGCGTCCTGGTCGGCCGCCCGGTGTTCTGGGGCCTCGCCACCGGCGGCCAGGCCGGGGTCGGCGGCGTCCTGCGCATGCTGACCGAGGAGCTGCGGGACGCGCTCGGACTGGCCGGCTGCGACTCGGTCGAGGCCGCGCGGTCCCTGCGCGTGGTCACCTCCGCGCCGTTGCGGACGGTCTCCGCGCCGCACGGGTAGCCCCGGGGGCCCCGGCCCCCACCCGACCCGACGCTCCGGGCGCCACCGACCCGAGGACCACTGCCATGGATACAGCGCTCCCGTTCCCCTACCCGCCCGCCCGACCGGACGGGCCCTTCCCCACCGGCGGCCGGCCCGCCGCGCCGCTGCACCTGCTGCGCCGCCCCTCCACCGCCGAGGGCTTCGCCCTGGACACCACCGCCCCGGAGGAGCAGCACTTCGTGCTGTCGGCCGAACTGCCGGACGACCACGAGCTGTTCACCGACGGTCCGGGCACCTTCCACGACGTCCTGTTCCCGGCGGAGACGATGCACCAGGCGGCGCACTTCATCGCCCAGCAGTACTTCCGGGTCCCGGCCGACCGGCCCGAGGCCTTCGCCTCCAGCAGCGTCGACGTCCTGGACCTCTCGCCGTGGCGCCGCACCGGGCGGGCCGCCCACCTCGCCATGGAGCTCACCCTGACCCCGGGCGACGTGGTCAACGGCGTCCCGCGCGGCCTGGAGTGCGTGGCCCGGGTGGCCATCGACGGAGTGAACTGCGGACTCAACCGGACCAGGCTGGTGTTCGTCATGCCCGGGGTGCACCGCAGCCACCGCGCCCGGGGCAGGCGCGAGAGCCTGAACGACTCCTGCGCGGTGTCCGCGCCCGGCGCGGACGGGGCGCTGCGCCCGGCCCGCGTCGGACGGAGCGACCCGCGCAACGTGCTGGTCGGTCCGCCGCTCAGGGTCCTCGACGGGGAGTTCCTGCTGCCGGTCGACCCGGCCCCGGAGCACGGACTCTTCCGCGCGGCGGCCGACGGCCCGATCCCCGGGTCGCTGTTCCTGGAGGCCTCCCGGCAGGCGTCCCTGCTGGTGGCCGCGGAGCTGCACGGCTTCGAGCCCGGCCACGCCGTCCTGACCCACTGGCGGACCTCCTACCGGGGCCTCGGGGACACCGACCTGCCGCTCGCCTGCACGGTCTCCTCCCGCCGCCCCACCCGGGACGCGGCCGGCCGGCCGGTCGCCCGGATGCGGGTCGTCTTCAGCCAGGGCAGCCGGGTCGTCGCCAGTGCCTCCGCCTCCCTCCTGCAGGACTGCTGAACCCGGCCGATCGAAAGGACCATGTGATGCGCTTCCGGATCCTGGGGCCGGTCTCGCTGTCCCCCCGCACGCCGTCCGCCGCCAAACCGCGCGCGCTGCTCGCGACCCTGCTGGTGCGCGCCGGGGAGGTCATCTCCTCGGACAGCCTGATCGACGAGCTCTGGGGGACCGAACCGCCCCGCACCGCGACCACCACCCTCCAGGTGTACATCTCCCAGCTGCGCAAGCTGCTGGCCGAGGGCAGACCCCCCGGACTGGAGACCGAGGAACTGCTGCTCACCCGGTCCCCGGGGTACCTGCTGCGGGTGCCCGAGGAGGACTTCGACCTGGCCCGCTTCGAGACGCTGCGGGTGGCCGGCCGTACCGCCTACGAGCAGGGCGACTTCGCCGCCGCCTCCCGGCTGCTGCACGACGCGCTGGCGGTGTGGACCGGCCCGGCGCTGTCCGGCGTGCCGCACGGGGTGCGCCTGGAGAGCACCGCCATCCGGCTGGACGAGCTGCGGATGGAGTCGCTCGACCAGCGGATCCGGGCGGACCTGCGGCTCGGCCACCACCGCAAGCTCGCCGGGGAACTGATGGCGCTGGCCACCGAGCACCCGCTGCGGGAGGCGCTGCACGGCCACCTGATGGTGGTGCTGTACCGCACCGACCGCCAGTCGGACGCCCTGCGGGTCTACGCCAGGCTGCGGCGCTCGCTGGTCGAGGAGCTCGGCGTGGAACCCGGGCGCTCGCTCAAGCGCCTCCAGGAGCGGATCCTGCGCTCGGACCCGTCCCTCGACTGGAGACCTCCCGAGCCGGCCGGCGGGTCCGCCGCCCGGGCCGCCTCCCCGACCGCCGGGCCGCTGCGGGGGCTGCCCGGCGGGACGGAGAGGCTCATCGGACGCCACGAGGAGACCGCCTCGGCCGAGCGGATGCTGCGCGGCGACGCCGGCCGGCCGCCGGTGCGGCTGGTGGCGGTGGCCGGACGGGCCGGCGTGGGCAAGACGGCGTTCGCGGTGCGGCTGGCCCGGCAGGTCGCGGACGCGTTCCCGGACGGCCAGGTCCTGGTCCGGCTGCGCGGGCCGCTCGGCCGGCCGCTGACCGCCGACGAGGCGGCAACCGCCCTGCTGCGCGGGCTCGGTGGGGGCGACCACGGCGCGGCGGACCAGGTCCCGGCGGACCGCGGGCAGCTCACCGCGGCACTGCAGCGCGCCTTACGGGGGCGCCGGCCGCTGCTGGTGCTCGACGACGCCGGCTCGGAGGAGCAGATCCGCCCCCTGCTGGCGGCGGTCGGCGACTGCTCGGTGATCGTCACCGGCCGGCGGATGCTCTCCGCCCTCGACGGCGCCCGGCACCTCGTCCTCCAGCCGCTGCGCCCGGACGAGGCGATGGAGATGCTCCACGTCGCCGGAGGGGAGCTGATGGCGGCCGACCCGGTGGCGGTGGCGGAGATCGCCGGGCTCTGCGGTCACCTGCCGCTCGCCCTGCGGGTCGCGGCGGCCTCGCTGGTCGCCCGTCCGCACACCACCGCCGAGGGCCTGGCGGCCCGGCTGCGCGACGAACGGACCCGGCTGGAGCGGCTGCGCGAGGGCGACCTCGACCTGCGGGCCTGCCTGATGACGGCGTACCAGGAGGCGCGGCCCGAGCAGCAGCGGGCGTTCCGGCTGCTGGGGCTGGCCCCCGTGCCCGACTTCGCGCTGTGGACGGTGGCGGCGCTGCTCGACGTCGAGGCGCCCGTCGCCGAGGAGCTGGTGGAGGGCCTGGTCCGCGCCCAGCTGCTGGAGACCAGGCCGCAGCCGGACGGGCAGGTCCGCTACGGCTTCCACGAGCTGCTGCGGGTGCTCTCCGGGGAACTGCGCCAGCAGGAGCGCACGGACTCGCTGCGCGCGGCGACGGCGCGGCTGTGCGCCGCCTACCTGTCCCTCGCCCGCCGGGCCGACGCACTGCTCACGCCCGGCCGCAGCCGGCAGCCCGAGGAGCCGGCCCCGGCGCCGCCGTCCGGCGCGGGCGACCGGGCACCGGCGCCGTGCGCGCCGCTGGCCTGGTTCCGGCAGGAGGCCGCCGGGCTGGTGCAGTCGGTGCGGCTGGCGCACGCGGCCGGGCTGTGGTCCCTGGTGTGGGACCTGGCGGGCAGTACCGCCGGGTACTTCCAGACCTGCGCGGTCTGGGACCAGTGGGAGACCTCCCACCGGCTCGCGCTCGACGCCGCGCGCCGGGCGGGTTCCCCGGCCGCCGAGGCGGCGGTGCTCCACTCCCTGGGCGACCTCGCCTGGCAGCGGCGCGAGGCGGACCGGGCGCTCGGCCGGTACGGCGAGGCCCGCCGGCTGTTCGGCCTGGCCGGAGACCGGCTCGGGGCCGCGCGCTGCCGGATCGGCGAGGCCGACGTCCTGCTCGGCCGGGGCCGCCTGACGACCGCCGCCCGGCGGTACGGCCGGGCGCTGGCCCTCTGCTCGGCCGGCCACGACCTGCGGGGGGTCGTGGCCGCGCTGGGCGGTCTGGCGATGGTGAACCTGCACCAGGGGCTCCCGCTCGGCGCCCTCCGGCTCCTCGACGAGTGCGGGAGGGCCGCCGAACGGCTCGGCGACCGCCGCTGGGCCACCTACGCCCGCCGCACCGCGGAGCGGATCGCCGGTCCGGACGGGCGGGCGGCCGCCGTGGAGGTCCGCCCGGGCATGTGGCTGCTCGACCCGGGCCGGCCGTCGTTCGCCCCGGCCGGCGCCGGGCGGACCGGCGGGCCGCTCGCCCGGCAGCTCCCCCAGCGGCTCTGAGTCCCGCTGAGGGCCGGCCCGCGCGGGCCGGCCCTCAGCGGGACCCGACCGTCCCTGCCCGGGCGGCGCCGGCCGGCGGCCGGCGCCGCCCCTCGCTCAGGCGGGCGCGCAGCAGGGAGAGGATCAGCCACCGGCGCATCGCCCCGACGTGTCCCGGGGAGCCGTGGACGTCGTCGAAGACCTTGAACCGGGCCCGCGGTGCCAGCAGCGCCAGCCGGCGGTGCTCGCCCTGCGGAATGATCTCGTCGCGGGAACTGGCCACGTAGTCGACCGGGATGTCCACGGATCCGAGCTGGGCCGGGGTGAGCGGGAAGCCGGCCAGGACGTCCCGGAGTTCGTCCCGGTCCGCGGTCCGGGTGAGCCGGCGCAGGGTCTCCACGGTGATGCCGGGGACCTCGGGCCACCAGGCGGAGTCGGTGAAGAACCCGGCGACGGGCGCCCCGACGGTGTGGATGCTGCGGATGCGGGGGTCCTCGGCGGCGGCCCGCAGCGCCAGGTGCCCGCTGAAGCTGAGGGCGAGCGCCGCCGTCTCGGCGACCCGCGCGCGGTCGGCCAGCCGGTCCAGCAGGTACGGCAGCAGGCGCCAGGAGTCGGCCCGGTACGGAAGCGTGTTCTCGCCGACCCCGGGCAGTTCGGTGGCGACGGCGGCGAAGCCGAGCCGGGCGAACAGCGGAAGCGTCGGAGCCCACTGCTCCTTGACGCTGACGATGCCTCCCATGATCAGCAGCAGCGGCCGCGGCCGGTCGGCCGACAGGCCGGACGCCCAGGCCGCCAGGTTGCCGTCCGGGTGCTCGAACTCCAGCCGCTCGATGCCGTTGCGACCGGTGCGCCGCCAGGTGTCGAAGGCGTCGACGCAGCGGCGCTGGGCCTCCAGCCGGTCCTCGTCGCCGTGGTACGGGAAGCGGGCGAGCGCGTAGCGCCGGCAGGCGTCGAGCGGGCGGCCGGCCCGCAGCCGGTCGCCCTCGGCGGTCCACACCCGCGCCCAGGAGCCGGGGTCGCCGGGTTCGTCCCCGGTGATCCGGGACAGTACGGACCGGACGTACTGCTCCGTCAGGCCCTGGCCGCGTCCGTGCAGCCGGGCGAACTCCTTGAGCTCTGCCAGATGGTCCATGGTGCGTCCTCGGGTGGGCGGTCGGCGGGGGGCGGGGTGGTCGGAACGGGCCGGGCCGGGGGCGGCCCCGGCCCGGCCCCGCCCGGAAGGACAGTGCGGGTGGCGGCTCAGGCCGTCCCTGCGGCACCGGCGGGGCGGTCCGGACCCGCGCCGTCCTCGAAGCCCTCCAGGGCCTGCTTGAGGTCGGCGAGGACGTCGGCGGCGAGGGCGCCGTCGATGACCCGGTGGTCGAAGGTGAGGCCGAGCCGCATCAGCGGGGCCACCGCGACCCGGCCGTCCCGCACCACGGGCCGGTCGAGCACCCGGCCGGCGTTCAGCGTCACCGCGGTGCCGCCGCTGGCGTGGAAGCCGTCCACCGGGCGGTGCCCGAGCGAGCTGACCGCGACGGTGCCGAGGACGCCGGGGCGGCGCCGGGGGCTGCGCAGCGCGGCGGCGAAGGCCAGCCGGCCGAGCGGGACCGGCAGCCGGCCCAGCATCCGCACGCCGCGGAACTCCGGGAGGTCGGCGGCGGCGATGTCCCGGTAGCGGTCGATCCGCGCCTGGATGGCGGGCAGGTCGGCGCTCTCCAGGCCCGGCAGCAGTGCGGAGAGCACGGTGCGCTCGCCGTCCACCGGGCGGTCGAGGGCGAGCTTGGCGGTGACGCCGGTGAAGCGGACCGTCCGGGGGCCCCGCAGGCCGGGCCAGCCCGGGGCCAGGACGGCGTTGGCCTCGGGGTGGCGGTCCAGCACGCGGCCGGTGGCGTGCAGCAGGTAGGCGACCACTGAGTAGCGGCTCCCGGCCGCCCCGGCCTCGGCGCGGTGGCGCTGGACGCGGGTCATGTCGACCTCGGTGTCCAGGTGCACCGGGCGCTGCCGGGCGGCGTGCTCCAGGAAGTAGAGGGTGTGCCGCCGGCGGCGCTCGGGGTGCGGGCGGGCGGCGGTCACCGGTCGACCGCCAGCCGGTAGATCTCCTCCAGGCTGCGGGCCTCCATCACCCGTGCGACCGGCAGCGGCCGGCCGGTGCTCCGCTCCAGCGCGGTGACCAGCTTGAGCAGGTAGAGGGAGTCCCACTCGGGGATCCGGTCGAGGTCGGCGGCGATGTCCCCGTCCGCCAGCGGGATGCCCAGTTCCTCGCGGACCAGGCGGGCGAACTCGTCGACGGTCTGCATCATGCGTCCAATCGGTGACGGAGTGTCACATCTTCTCCAGGGCGAAGCCCGCCTTGATCCACTTGCTGGACTCCACGGCCACCGCGAGGGCCTTCTCGCCGCGGGACATCCGCCCCAGCAGCCGCTCCAGTTGGAGGAAGGGCAGCGCGTTGCCGTTGTTGCCGGTGTCCGCGACGCAGGACACCTCGGTGGCACCGGGCACGTCGAGCTGCTCGTGGATGCGGCGGGTCATCCGGCCGGAGAGCTGCGGGGGCAGCAGGTAGTCGAGCTCCTCGGCGGACCAGTCCAGGTCGTCGAGCAGCTCCCAGAGGATCTCCACCGCCATCACCGGGACGAACTCCTCGATGGCCTTGTAGTCCTCCCGGACGGCCTGCCGGTCGTCGTACCGGTCGGCCAGGCCGAACCAGTCGATGACCTGGCCGGGTTCCCGGCCGAGGCCGGTGAACCGGTTGAGCACCCGGCGCAGCGCCACCGCCTCGCCCCTGGGCTCGGCGGTGAGCACCGCGGCGCCGGCGCCGTCGCCGAAGAGCACGTAGTTGACCAGGTCGCTCGGCGCGGCGCCGGCCAGGTCCCGGTCGAGGTCGAGGTGCTTGCTGCAGACGTCGCCGCCGATCACCAGGCCGGCCCGGTGGCCCTCGCCGGCGATCAGGGTCCGGCCGAGCCCGAGCGCCTGGACGGCACCGGCGCAGCCGGACTGGAGCTGGTACGTGGGCACCTGGTCCAGGCCGAGCTGGTCGGCGATGTGGTTGACGGTGGCGGGCATCAGGTGGTCCGGGGTCGCGGTGCCGAGCACCACGAAACCGATCTCCGCCGGGTCGATCCCGGCGGCGGCGACGGCCCGGGCGCCGGCCTGGGCGCACAGGTCGGCGAGCGACCAGCGCACCGTGCCGGTGGCGAGGTCGCGGGCGAAGTGGCGGGTGCGGGTGCCGATGAAGAGGTCGATCCACTCCTCGTTGACCCCCAGCACCTTGGCGAGCGCGGCGTTGTCCACCGGGTCGCCGGGCAGGGCGGTCCCGACCGAGGCGAGGTACGCCTGGACGGGATCGCGCTCGGGTGGCGGCTGCATGGTGTGCGGTCCTTTCTGCGGGACGGGTTCAGGCGGCGGCGGTGTGCCGTTCGCCCAGGAAGCCGATGAGGTCGCCGACCGAGGACAGCCGGGGCAACAGGTCCTCCACGCTCAGCGGTTCGAGGCCGGTCAGCCGCTCCTCGATGCGCTTCTTGAGCTCCATGACCATCACCGAGTCGAAGCCGAGGTCCTCGAAGAGCCGTGCGTGCGGGGTGATCTCCTCGGGCGCGTAGCTGCCCACCTGCGCCACGGCGGCCAGGACGGCGCCGGCCACCGGGTCCGGGGCCCGGAGGCCCGGGTCGGACCCGGCCGGCCGCGGGTCGGCGGCGGACGGGACGGTCGCGGACGGGTCGAGCGCGGACGGAGCGGACGTGGACCGAACGGGCGGGCGGGCCCAGAACCGGCGGTCGTCGGCGAAGGCGTACGGGGCCAGCCGGTGCGCCCTGCGGTCCTCCTCGGCGTACACCGCGTGCCAGTCCGGGTCGGCCCCGCCGCGGAACAGCTCGGCGACGGCCTCGGCCAGCTCCCGCCCGCCGGCCTGCTCGCCCGGCACCGGCAGGACGCCGCGCGGGCCCGCCCCGGCGGGGGCACCGCCCAGCCGGCGGGCCATCGGGACGAGCACCGGCCGCGGGCCGACCTCCAGCAGGTGGGTCGGCGCGTCCGCGAGCAACTGCCGTGCGGCGTCCGCGAACAGCACCGGGGCGCCGATGTGCTCGACCCAGTAGGCCGCGTCCATCGGCTCGGCCTCCAGCAGTCTGCCGCGCAGCGTGGAGTACACCGGCAGGGCCGGGACGCTCCCGCCGGCCTCCTCCGCGATCGCGGCGAAGCGTTCCAGCACGGGCTCCATCAGCGGCGAGTGGAAGGCGTGCGAGACCTCCAGGCGGCGCGAGCGCACCCCGGCGCGGGTCAGCTCCTCCTCGATCCGGGCCAGCGCCGCGAGGTCTCCGGAGAGCACGGTGGCCGTGGGCCCGTTGACGGCGGCGATCCCGATCAGCGGTTCGCCGGCGATCCGCTCGGCCAGCACGGCGGCCTCCGCGCGCACCGCCAGCATCCCGCCGCCGGCGGGGAGTTCCTGCATCAGCCGGCCGCGCGCGGAGACCAGCCGGGCCGCCTGCTCCAGCGGCAGCGCGTCGGCGAGCACCGCGGCCGCGTACTCGCCGATGCTGTGGCCGAGCAGCATCCCGGGGCGCACCCCGAGTTCGGTCAGGGTGGCGGCCAGCGCGTAGCCGACCGCGAACAGGGCCGGCTGCGCCCAGCCGGTGCGGTGGACGGCGGGGTCCGCGGCGAGCAGCAGGTCGCGCACCGAGCCCTCGGTGTGCGGCCGGAGCGCCTCGTCCGCCCGGTCGAGGTGGCGGCGGAACAGCGGGGCGTCGCGGTAGAGGCCGGCCGCCATGCCCGGGTACTGCGAGCCCTGCCCGGTGAAGAGCAGGGCCACCCGCGGCCGCCCGCCCGGCCCGCCGGTGAGGCGGGTCAGCAGGTCCTCGTCGTCGGCCGCCCGGCGCAGGACGGCCGCCAGGTCGGCGGTGTCGGTGGCCGGTACGGCGAAGCGGTGCCGGTGGCCGGTCTTGAGCCGGGTGCTGCTCCAGCCCACGGCGCCGACCGGGGTCACCCGGTGGCGCTGGAGGGCGTCGGCCTGCGCCACCAGGTTGCGGCGCAGCGCCTGCGCGGTGGGCGCGGTCAGGGTGAACACCGCCGCCCCGAGGCCGGTGGGCCGGGCGGCGGATCCGGCCGTGGGCCGGGCGGCGCCGCCGGGCGCGGACTCCAGCACCGCGTGGGCGTTGGTGCCGCCCATGCCGAAGCTGCTGAGGCCGCCGACGGTGGTTCCGGCCGCCAGCCGCAGGGGTGCCTTGAGCAGCCGCAGGCCGTACTTGGAGAGTTTCAGCGCCGGGTTCTCCCTGGCGGCGAACCGGCTGGCGGGCACCACCCGGTGGTGCAGGGAGAGCGCCACCTTGATGAGTCCGGCGATCCCGGCGGCGCCCTCGGTGTGGCCGAGGTTGCCCTTGACCGAGCCAAGTGCCAGCGGCTTGCCGGCGCGGTCGGCGTGCAGGTCGCCGAGCGCCTTGACCTCGATCATGTCGCCGAGCACGGTGCCGGTGCCGTGGCCCTCGGTGAAGGCGACGTCGGACGGCTCGACCCCGGCCCGGCGGTAGGCGGAGGCCAGCACCTCCTGCTGCGACCAGCGGTTGGGCGCGGTGAGGCCGTTGCTGCGCCCGTCCTGGTTGACGGCGGTGCCGCGGATCACCGCGTACACCGGCTGCCCGTCGGCGATCGCGTCCTCCAGGCGGCGCAGCACCACCGCGCCGACGCCCTCGCCGCGGCCGATGCCGTCGGCGTCGGCGCTGAAGGGCTTGCAGCGGCCGTCGGGCGCGGAGAGCCCGGCCTGGGTGTAGAAGATGCCGAGGGCCGGCGTGAGGGCGATGTTCACCCCGGCCGCGACGGCGGTGTCGCACTCCCCGGCCAGCAGGGCGTTGCACGCCAGGTGGACGGCGACCAGCGAGGAGGAGCAGGCCGTGTCCACGGCCAGGCTCGGGCCCTTGAGGTCGAGGTGGTAGGAGATCCGGTTGGCGGTCATGCAGTAGCCGTTGCCGGATCCGACCTGCGCGGTGACCCGCGCGTAGTCGGTGAGGTGGAGGTGGGCCCACTCGTTGCCCATGATGCCGACGAAGACCCCGGTGTCGGTCCCGGCCAGGCTCTGCGGCGCGATTCCGGCGTCCTCGACCGCGCGCCAGGCGCACTGCAGGACCAGCCGCTGCTGGGGGTCCATCGCGGCGGCCTCGCGCGGCGAGATCGCGAAGAACTCGTGGTCGAAGGCGTCCGGGTCGGTGATGAAGCCGCCGCTGGTGGTGTTGGAGTGCCCCTCGGCGCCTTCGGGCGAGTAGAAGTCGTCGGCATTCCACCGCTGTTCGGGCACCCGCCCGACGCCGTCACCGGAGCGCATCAGCAGGTCCCAGTACGCGGCGGGGTCCGGTGCGCCGGGGAAGCGGCAGTCGATGCCGACGATGGCGACGGGCTGCATCATGCCTCTCCCACGGTGGCGCGCAGCTCCTCCACCAGGTATCCGGCGAGCGCGTCGACGGTCGGGTAGTCCCAGGCCACGGTGGGCTCCAGGACGAGGTCGAAGTCCTCCTCGATGTCGCCGCACAGGCTCAGCGCGGCGACCGAGTCCAGGCCGTACTCGGCGAGCGGGACGCCGGGGGCGATCTCGTCGGCCGGGCGCTTCAGGTAGAGGGAGATCCGGTCGGCGAGCCAGCCGGTCAGGGTCTCGACGGTGTGCTCGCCGAGGGTGGCCGGAAGGCCGGTGGTGGGGACGGTCATGAGGTGCTCCTCGCTGCGTGGGAAAGGACGGGGCGGCCGGTCAGCCGGCCAGCGGGGTGTCGTAGAGGTCGTAGCCGCGGCGCTCGTGGAAGCGGCGCAGCAGTTCCTGGTGGACCGTCTCCTCGCAGCCGGCCGGCAGGTCGGCCGGGCGGCGTCCGAGGCGCCGGGCGAGCCGGTGCAGGGCGGCCGCGGCCCAGGAGGGGTCGGCGAGGAAGGGGTCGGTGCCGTCGGCCCGGGCCGCGCGCCGGACGCCGAGGACGGCGGCCGCGGCGAGGACCACCGCGTAGCGGTCGGCCAGGGCGAAGGCGCCGGGGCCGGCCAGGGCGGTGCGGTCCTGGGGGGCGAGGGCGAGGCTGTCCTGCTGGATCCGCCGCAGCTCGTCGACCATGGCGAGCGTGAGGGTCCGGAGGGACCGCTCCTCGGGCGTCGCGTCGGGCCGGTCGTCGCGGGAGGCGACCAGCGAGGCGCTGAGGCTGTCCCGTCCGGCGGCGAGGGTGAGCCGGTCGAAGGGGATCCCGGGCAGGTCCGTGCGGGTCTCGAAGAGCGCCGCGGGCGCCTCGTCGCCGGTGAACCAGGCCCGCCGGGCGAGCCTGGCCAGCTGCGGGACGACGGTGGCCTGGCAGGCCGCCGAGCCGGCGTGGCCGAGGCTGAGCACCGGGAGGTCGCGCAGGTGCTTCTGGAAGGCGCCGAACTCGCCGTCGCGGAGGTAGAAGCGGGCGCCGAGCACGATCGACAGGTCGTGCATGACCTCCGTCAGCACCTTGGGCACCAGGTACTTGACGACGGCGGCGGACACGCTGGTCTCCTCCGGCAGGAGGTGCACGGCGCGGGTTCCGACCAGCGAGAGGCTGTCGCAGACCAGCAGGTCCAGGAAGGCGCCGGTGAGGGTGGAGCGGGCGTGCGGGATCTCCGCGACCGGGCGCCGGTAGAGGCGCCGGCCCAGGGCGAACCCGACGACGGTGCGCAGGCCGGTGTCGGCGGCTCCGAGCGCCATCCCGGGCAGGACGCTGCGGGTGATCTGGAAGGAGCGCAGCGCCAGTTCCGCGCCCTGGCCCTGCTCGCCGACCAGGGCGGCGGCCGGGACGGGGCAGTCGTCGAAGTCCAGGCCGGAGATCCGGCAGCCGCGCACCCCGGCGGTGGGGTAGCGGGGCAGGGTGGCGAAGCGGGCCGGGTCGAGCTGGTCGCGCTCCGCCAGCAGGACCGAGTGGCTGCGGGCGCCGGGCGCGTCGTCGGTGCGGGCGAACAGCGCGAAGGCGGCGGCCCGGTCGGCGTTGTTGATGACCTGTTTGCGGCCGTGCAGCCGGTAGCCGCCGGGCTCGGGCCGGGCCCGGAAGTCGTTGCGCAGGAAGTCGTTGCCGTGCGCCAGCTCGTGGTAGGCGACCGAGACCTTGGCGCCGCCGAGCAGCAGGTCGGCCAGCCGGGCGCGCTGCTGCGCGCTGCCCGCGGTCCAGACGTTGACGGCCGCCATGAACGAGGTGACGCCGTAGCCGAGGCCGAGTGCGACGTCGCGCCGGAAGACCGGCCGCAGGGTGCGGGCCAGGGTGTCGATCCGGGTGAGCCGCCCGCCGAGTTCGGCGGGGACGAATTCGGCGGTCAGGCCGAGGTCGTCCAGCAGGTGTTCGCCGGCCCCGGACAGCTCGCCGGCCTCGTCGGCGGCCAGCAGCCGTTCGGTGCCGACGGGGTTGGCCGGGTCGCCCGGGTCGCCGAAGCGGCGTTCGAGTTCGGCGACCCGGTCCCGGGCCGCGGTCTCCTGGGCCCCCTCCCGGGGGCGGTCGGCGGGGGCCTCCGGACGGGGGAGTCCGGGGGCCGCGGAGTCGGTCAGCATGGCGCCCCCTCGGCAGGACGGTCGTCGGTGGGTGCGGGGCGGTGCAGCCGCAGCGGGAGCAGGGAGTGCAGCTCGCCGGCCGCCCGGGTGTCGCGCAGCCGTGCCAGCAGCGCGGGGTAGGCCTCCGGCCGGGGGCCGTCCTGCTCGCCGAGCCGGACCAGCAGCCGGTCCAGGGCGGGCCACAGCCAGACGCCGTCGCGCCAGAGCGCGCCGGTGCGTCCCCGGGCGGCGGCCCGGTGGTTGTGCGCCCACAGGCCCAGGCAGGCGGCGCCCGCCAGGCAGAGGCTGTAGCGCCGGGCGACCTCGAAGGCGGCGGTCGGCACGTCGGAGACCGGGGAGCGGTGGGCGGCCATCTCGGCGTGGACGCGGCCGGTCGCGGCGAGCAGCAGTTCGGCGGCCTCCAGGGCGCCGTCGAGCGCGGGGTCGTGCCCGGCCTCGGCACGCAGGGAGGCCACGGAGGCCGGCAGCGACGCGACGATGCCGCTGCCGCCCTTGGCGACCAGGGAGAGCCGGGACGGGTCCAGGGCCGGCAGCGGCGCGGCCAGGTCGAAGGCGGTGGCGGCCCCGGCGGTGTCCCCGGTGCCCCGCTCCCAGCCGCGGGACAGTGAACGGAACTGGTTGACCAGGGAGTTGAGGTTGACCAGGGTGTTGCCGTCGAACAGTCCGACGATCCGGTGGTCCCGGTCGACCTTCTGGAACATGCCTCCGGCGTGCTCCCCCTTGAGGAAGGCGCGGGCGCCCAGCAGCCGGGTCAGTTCGGCGACGACCTGCTCGGTGCCGGTGGGCACCAGGTACTTGGTGGCGGCGGCGGCCACGCCGAGTTCGCCGGTGAGGGTGTGGACCGAGCGGATCGCGACCGTCGCCAGCGCTTCGCCGACCAGCACGTCGGCGGCGGCCGAGGCGAGCACCTGCCGCGCCTGCGGCAGGTCCACCAGGCGGCGGCCGTACAGCTCCCGCCGCTCGGCGAAGTCCAGGGCCAGCGCGAGGGCGTGGTCGGCGGCGCCCAGCGACAGCGCGGCGCACATCGTCCGGGTCAGCTGGAGCGCCTTGAGCACCGTCTCCAGGCCGCCGCCCTCGGTGCCGACGAGGGCGGCGGCCGGCACCGGGGCCCGGTCGTAGGCGATGCCGCTGATGTCGGCGCCGTGGATGCCGTGGGTGCGGATCTTGTCGAGGCAGCGGTAGTGCTCCGGGCCGAGGCCGCGCTTGTCCATCAGCAGCACGCTGAACCCGCGCGGGCCGCCGGCCGGGTCGGTGCGTACGAGCGCGGACAGGACGCTGCCCCGGGTGGCGTTGTTGATCAGCCACTTCTCGCCGCTGACCAGCCAGCCCCCGGCGCCGTCCGGTTCGCCGTGCACCTCGTCGGCGAGCAGGTCGCTGCCGTGCGCCCGCTCGGTGAGGCCCAGCGACACCGGGACGCCGGCGCGGATGTCCGCGGCCAGCCGGGCGGCCTGCTCGGGGCTGCCCGACACCCAGACGCAGACGCCGCCCAGGTAGGTCTTGCCGTGGCCGATCGCCACGGTGAGGTCGCGGCGGGCGACGGTCCGCATGACCTGCATGACGGTCTCGTAGTCGGTGAGCCGGCCGCCGTGCTCGGCGGGCACGTAGTGGTCCTGGAGGCGCCAGTCCTCCAGGACCCGGCAGATGTCGGCCGGGAAGGTCTCGCTCTCGTCCAGCTCCAGGCTGCGGGCGTACGAGAACACGGTGCCGGGGGCGTCCGGGTCGCCGAGGAACTGTTCGAGCTCCTCGGCGACGCGGTACGGCGCGTGGTCCATGTCAGCCCACCGGTTCCGGGTCGCGGGTGCCGACGAGCTCGCGCACCGCCGGGTCGAGCACGGCGTGCAGCGGGGTGACGGCGCCCTCCAGGAACAGCTTGCGCATCAGGGTCCGCTGGATCTTGCCGCTGGTGGTGCGGCGGACGGTGCCCGGGCGCACCAGCAGGACGTTGCCCGCGGGCACCGCGAACTCCCGGCTGACCAGGGCCTGGACGGTGGCGGTGAGCTTCTTGAGGTCCTGGTCCGCCAGGGCGCTCGGGCGGACCTCGTGGATCACCACCAGGTGCTCCTGGCCGGTGTCGACGGCGAAGACCGCTCCGGCGCCGAAGGCCGTCGGCTCCAGGGCGCGCACCGCGTTCTCCACGTCGTACGGGTAGATGTTGCGGCCGTTGATCAGGATCATCTCCTTCAGCCGGCCGGTCACGAACAGCTCGCCGCGCTCCACCGCGCCCAGGTCGCCGGTCCGCAGCCAGCGGCCGAGCTCCTCCGCGCCGGCGATCCGGGCGCCGAACACCTCCGCGTTGACCTCGGGGCGGTCCCAGTAGCCGGAGGAGACGCTGGCGCCGCGCACCCAGATCTCGCCGACCTCGCGCTCGGGGCGTTCCGCACGGGTCTGCGGGTCGACGATGCGCACCTCGAAGTCCTCGGAGCCCACGACGCCGCTGGAGGCCAGGGCCCGCGTCGGCTCCCGGAGGAACGGCCCCTCCAGCCGGCCCGCCTCCAGGCCCGCGGCGTCCACCTCGCGCAGCACGGCCGGCCGGCCGTGCCGCTTGCCGGAGACCAGCAGCGTGGTCTCGGCCATGCCGTAGCAGGGGAAGAACGTGTCGGCCCGGAAGCCGTACGGCCCGAAGCGCTCGGCGAAGGCCCGCAGGGTGTCGGCCCGGACCGGCTCCGCGCCGTTGCAGGCGACCTGCCAGCTGGACAGGTCGACGCCCTCCAGGTGGGCGTCGGTCACCCGCCGCAGGCAGAGGTCGTAGGCGAAGTTGGGGGCGGCGGAGATGGTCACCCGGTGCTCGCCGATCAGTTCCAGCCAGCGCACCGGACGGCGCAGGAAGGAGGTCGGGGACATCAGCACCGCGCTGGTGCCCAGCCACAGCGGCTGGAGCACGTGCCCGATCAGGCCCATGTCGTGGTAGAAGGGCAGCCAGCCGCCCAGCACGGTGTCCGGGCCGCTGCCGGTGGAGCGCTGGATGGCGGCCTCGTTGGCCAGCAGGTTGGCGTGCGAGACCATCACCCCCTTGGGCTCGCTGGTCGAGCCGGAGGTGTACTGGAGGAAGGCCAGGTCCTCGGGGCGCAGCCCCGGGTCGCGCCAGGCGGCGGCGTCGCCCACCGGCCCGTCCGTGGCGAGGCAGAGCACGTCGGAGAAGCCCTCGTCCGCCAGCCACGCCCCGACGTCCGGCGCGTGCTTGCCGATGGTCAGCACGGCGCCGACCCGGGCGTCCCGGACGATCCCGGACACCCGCTGGAAGTGCTGGCCCTGCTCCGTGGGCAGGGGCGCCGGGACGGCCACCGCGCCCGCGTACAGGCAGCCGATGAACGCCGTCAGGAACTCCAGTCCCGACGGGTACAGCAGCAGCACCTGCCGGCCGGTCATCCCCCGGTCCTGCAGCCAGGCCGCCAGCTCCTTCGCCGACCGGTCCAGGCCCGCGTACGTGAGCCGTTCCGGTTCCACCCCCCGCACCCCGTTCTCCAGGAACAGGTAGGCGTCCGCATCCCCACGCTCTGCCGCCCGCGCGAGCACCAGCTCCGCGAACGATCGGAAACCCGCCACCGTCAATCCCCCTCGTTCGGTCGACACGTCCGGACCGATCATCAGTTCGAGCACTAAAGCCGCCGTTGCGCTACACGCGCCTGCGCAGGCCCTCCAGTTGGGCCCACAGCTCCTGCTCCCGCTCCGACAGCGGGACCCCGCGCAGCAGGCGCTCGGGATGGTCCGCCGGCGGTTCCTCCAACGGCGCGGGCGCCGGCTCCCGGCCGACGGTCAGGTGGTACTCGACCGTCACCGCCCCGAACATCGCGCCCAGGTTGGCCAGCGCCCGGACCCAGCCGACGGCCATCCGCCGCAGCACCGCACGCCGCCGCTCCCCCGGCCCCACCGCTACGCCCCCCGGTCCGGGGCCCGGTCGAAGTCCGCGGTCAGGGCGACGTGCCCCGGCACCTCGGGCAGGACCCCCAGGTCGTGCCGGAAGGACACCTCCCCGGCCGCGTCCTCGCCGGTGGGCACGAAACCCAGCGACGGGTAGAGCCCGCGCACCTTGCCGTTCTTGGCGGTGGGCCGGAAGCGGGCGTGCACGGCCGGCGCCCCGGCCCGCCGGGCGCGCTCCAGCACGGCGGCCAGCGCGGCCTGTTCGATGCCCCGGGCGAAGACCCGGCAGCTCAGCAGGGCGTTGTCGATGTGCCAGCCGTCCTGGGCCGTGCGCACCAGGACCAGGCCCACCAGCCCGTTGTCGCCGAACCGGTCGGTGGCGCGGACCGCGAGCACCAGGTGCTCGTCCGCGTCCATCCGGGCCCGGACGTCGGCCGCCTGGAGCCGCTCGGTGGTGAGGTTGAACTGGTTGGTGCGCAGGGTGATCTGGGAGGCCCTGGCCACCTCGTGCTCCCGCACCGGCGAGAGCGAGACCCGCACGTCGAGCCGGGCCAGGTAGTCCTCCATCGAGCCGGCGCCGTCCAGCAGGTCCTGCCGGGCGGCCTCGGAGCGGTACTGGTCCGCGCGGACCCGGTCCTCCGCGGTGAGCGCGGCCACGTCGAACCAGCCGTCCGCGAGCAGCCGCTCCACGTGCAGGGCCGGCTCCTCGTCCAGGCGGACGACGGCCACCTGGGGCAGGCTGCTCGCGACCAGCCCGCACTCGAACGGCGAGTCGTCGACGAAGACGAAGCTGTCCACGCCCAGGTTGAGCCGGCGGGCGATGTCCAGCAGATTGCCGTCCTTGGGCTCCCAGTTGGCGTTCACCCGGACGAAGTCGCCCTCCCGGAGCACCATGTCGGGGTGGTCGCGCAGCACCCCGAGCACCGCCTCCTGGTCGTTCTTGCTGGACACCGCCAACAGGACGCCCTGGGCGCCTAGTTGGGCCACCACCCGCTGGAAGCGGCCGAACGCCTCGCCCCGGTAGGTGGTGGCCGCGGCGATGCCCTCCGGACCGTCGTCGCCCAGGATGCCGTCCCACAGGGTGTTGTCGAGGTCGACCACCAGCACCTTCCTGGCCCGGCCGCGCAGGCCGCGCACCAGGTGGCCGACCTCGCGGGCGTACGCCGCGAGCAGCTCCTCGCCGAGCTGCGCCTTGGCGTAGGCGGCCAGCCGGGGCTCGTTCACCGGCCCGCCCGCGGCGACCAGCGGGTCCAGGTCGACCACGCGCACCCGCTCGTGGTCCAGGGCGATGCGCAGCAGCCCCGCGTTGAACTCCCGCCACGCGATGCCGATCCGCGCCCGGGAGCGCGCGTCGACCAGCTGACGGGTGTGGACGGGCAGCAGCGGCACGGTGTTGAGCACCAGGGTGCCGGTGCCGTGCCCGACGTAGCGGGCGGCCAGCGCGGTCAGCAGGCGCAGCTTGGCCGCGACCGCGTCCTCCAGGTCCTCCGCCCGCCAGGGGTGCGGCAGTTCGTCGAACACCAGCTGGGCGTCCAGCACGCACAGGGCGAGGTCCACGCCCGCCGCGTACAGCTCGCTGCCGGTGTCCTGCAGGTCCCGCAGCCAGGAGCCGTAGTCGGCGGTCGTCGCCTTCGCCACGAAGCCGTGGCGGGCGAGCTCGGCGGTGAGCGGGGCGGTGAGGGCGCCGAGCGTGGAGTGGCCGGTGACGGCCACGCCGACCGCCTCCAGCCCCTCGTGGCGGGCCAGCACCTCGGCCGGGTCGAGCCGGGCCAGCAACTGCCCGGCCCGGGCCAGGTCCCGCCCGGACGTCCCGGCCGGCGCGCCCGCCGCCAGTTCGGCCAGCAGGCCGGGCACCTGCGGGTACTCCTCGGCCAGCCGCCCCTCGCCGTGCAGGGCGCGCAGCCGGTCCAGCGGGCCGGTCCGCTCGCCGGTGGCCGTGTTCACAACCGCGGTCACGGTCTCTCCTTCGCTGCCTCTGATGGACGCGCCGAGCCTGCGCGGACCCTCTTAAGGCGTCCTTGCGCGCGGGCCGGGGCGCAACGGCCGCTCCCGGGCCCGCGACGTCGTGTCGCCGGCCCGGGAGCTGGTGGTGACGGTGGTGTTCAGCGGCCGGCCGGCGCTCCGTCGCGCTCCGGCGCCTGTCCGGGACCGGGGGCGTTCCCGGCCGTCCCGGCCTGTTCCGCGGCCTGTTCCACGACGGCCGGTTCCTCGGCGGCCCGGCGGCGGCGCAGGCGGGACCGCACCCAGAAGGCCGCGCGGACCACGACGGCGATGATCGCCGCGGAGATCACCGGATGCCCCGGGGCTGGACGTGACGCATGGCAACTCCCGCTCTGCTGCTGGGACGGGGGACGGGTCGGGCCTCAGGCCGGGTCGGTCGTCCGCCCCGCGCGCAGGGCGGAGACGACGTTCCACAGGCGGTCCGGGGTGGAGAAGGTGTCGCTCACCAGCTCCCCGTCGGGGATGCCGATCCCGTACAACTGCTCCACCTGGACGAGGAGCTCGACCATGGCGAGCGAGTCCAGGCCCGCGGCGCGCAGGCTGGCGTCACCCGTCAGCGGGCCGCGGGCGGCGAGCCGGGGCAGGGTCTGGAGCAGCAGTTCCTCGAAGGCCGTGTCCCACGGCCGGTCCTGGCGGGTCTCGTCGGTCATGGGTGCTACCTCCGTGCGGTGGATGGGTCGGTGGTGCGGGCGGCGCCGTCGCCGGGCTCCAGGGCCCGGCGCTGCAGCGCCAGCCGGGTCGCGGAGACCACGCGGTCGCCGTCGACCAGCACCTCGGCCGGGGCCCGGTGGCCGAGGAAGCCGAGCAGGCTGGCGGTGAGGCCGTACGCGCCCACGTTGGGGACGGCGAGCAGGTCGCCGGAACGGACCCCGGGCAGCTCCACGGCCCGGGCCAGGATGTCCGCCGGGGTGCAGAGCGGACCGGCCAGGGTCACCGGCTCGGCCGGCTCCCCGGCGGCCGGGGTCCGGGCCGGCCCGGTCGGCTGGGCCCGCAGGGGCAGCAGCCGGCCCAGACCGGACAGCCCCCCGAGGTGGTTGATCCCGGCGTCGAGCACCGCGTAGGTGCTGCCCCGGCTCGGCTTGACGTCGGTCACGGTGGTCAGCAGCCGCCCGCTGTCGCCGACCAGGTAGCGGCCGGACTCGAAGGCGACCACCGGCCGCCCCTCGCGCCAGCCGGGCAGGTTCTCGTCCAGCACCTCGGCCAGGGCCTCCCGCAGCCGCCGGTACACCGGCCGTTCGCCGGCCGTCGCGTACGGGCAGGCGAAGCCGCCGCCGAGGTCCAGCAGCTCCAGCTCGATGCCGAGTCGGTCGCGCAGGTGGGCGGCGGTGCGCACGCTCTGGGCCAGTTCGGCGATCAGGCCGTCCTCGTCCGCGGAGTTGGTCAGCGGGAAGAAGTGCAGCCCGACGACCCGGGTGCCGGCGACCCGCAGCCGGTCGGCCTCCTCCGCGAGCCAGTCCAGGTCGAAGCCGAACTGGGAGGGGCCGCCGGTCATCCGCAGCCCCGCGGTGCCCGGCGCGCCGGCGGCGTTGATCCGCAGCACGCAGTCGGCCACCGCGTCATGGGCGGCGGCGGCCGCGCCGACCCGCTCCAGGTCCCCGAAGGACTCGACGGAGAAGGCGCGCACCCCGGCGCGCACCGCCTCGTCCAGCTCGGCCGCCACCTTGCCCGGCCCGGAGTACAGCAGTTCCCCGGCCGGGTGCCCCGCCTCCAGCGCCGCGGCCAGCTCGCCGCGCGAGGTGACCTCGGCGTGCACGCCGCTGCGGCGCAGTTCGGCGACCAGGGCGGGGTGGGGGTTGGCCTTCAGGGAGTAGTAGATCCGGGAGGGCTGCGGGACGGCCTCGCGCAGGTCCCGGGCGGCGGCCCGGACCCGGGCCGCGTCGTAGACGTACAGCGGACTCCCGTACGCCGAGACGAGTTCAGGATCGGTGGTCATCGCGGTCCTTTCGTAGCGGCGTGCGCGGCGCCTCGCGGTCGGTGCCCCGCCGGCGCGCGGCCGGTCGCCTGCCTGGTGGCGGCGCGCCGGGAGCGCGCGAGCGTCTCCTGACGCACCGCCACCACCATCTTGCGAGCGTGGACTTGGGCGCCGCTAAAAGCGATCCGGCCCCGCGTCCCGCCGTGCGGGCCCGGGGCTCCCGGATCAGGCGACCGGCCGGCGCACCCTCTCGGCGGCCGGCGCGGCGGCCGGCTCCGGGGCGGCCGGGCCCTCCATGCGGTCCAGCCGCAGCGCCGCGTGCAGCCTGCGCAGCGGACCGGGGGCCCACCAGGTGGCGGAGCCGAGCAGCGCCATCAGCGCGGGCACCAGCAGCGCCCGCACCACCGTGGCGTCCAGCAGGACGGAGAACGCGGCGCCGAGGCCCAGCTCCTGGACGAACACCAGCCGGGACATGGCGAGCGCGCCCACCGCGACGCAGAACAGCGCGGCGGCGCTGGTGACGGTGGAGCCGATCTGCGCCAGGCCGTCGGCGACCGCCTCCCGGTCGCCGCGGCCCGCGGCCCGGGCCTCCTTGATCCGCCCCAGCAGGAAGACGTTGTAGTCGGTGGAGAGGCCGAAGGCGAGCGCGAAGACCAGCACGGGCGTGGTGGTCTCCAGCCCGCTGTGGGCGGCGAAGCCGAGGTTGCCGTCCTGGAAGACCCACACCAGGAAGCCGAACGCGGCGCCGGTGGAGAGCAGGTTCATCACCAGGGCCAGCAGCGGCAGCAGCACCGATCCGGAGAAGGCGAACAGCAGCAGCACCGTCACGCCGGCCAGCACGCCGAACGCCAGGGGCAGGCGGTCGGCGATGCTGCCCCGCTGGGCGAGGAAGTCCGCCGTCGTCCCGGTGAAGCGGGCGGTGACGGGCGCCGCCACGTCCTGGACCTGCTCGCCGGCCCGCAGCGCCGGACCGTCCAGCGGGTTGTCGGCGAGGACGGCGTCGATCTCCCAGTGCCCGGCGTCCAGCCGCTGCGGCTCGCCCACCGACTCCACCCCGGGCACCGCGGCGACCCGCCGGGCGTACTCCTGGAGCCCGGTGTCGTCGGCGGTGTCGAGGACGATCTGGAACGGGCTGGTGGCGATTTCGTCGAAGTCGCCGCCGAGCCGCGCGGCGACCTGCCCGGCGCTGATGTCCTTGGGGAGCGAGGTCGGGTCGACGCCGGTGAACCGCACCCCGGTGAGCGGGGAGGCGACGAGCAGCAGGACGGCGGTGGCGACCAGCGTGAAGACCGCGGGCCTGCGCATCACCGCCGAGGCCAGCCGGTGCCAGCGCCCGGCGGTGGCCTGCCCGGCCGCCGCGGACCGCTGCCAGCGGCGCGGCGCCAGCGCGTTGATCCGGTGACCCAGCACGGCGAGCAGCGCGGGCAGTCCGAGCAGGGCGAACAGGGCCGCCGAGACGACGGTGATGACGCCGGCCAGGCCCATGGACCGCAGGTACGGGTGCGGGAACACCATGATCGCGAGCAGCGCGGCCGCCACCGTGAGCGCGCTGAACAGCACGGTGCGCCCGGCGGTGGCGGCCGTCCGCCGCAGCGCCTCGGCGCCGGGGCCGTGCTCGGCCAGCTCCTCCCGGTAGCGGGTGACGATCAGCAGGCCGAAGTCGATGGACAGCCCCAGCCCCAGGGCGAAGGCCAGGCTCATCGCCCCGGTGGAGACGTCCATCGCGGTGGTGGCGATCCGCAGGCCGGCCATGGTGAGCAGCAGCGAGACGACGGCGCCCAGCAGGGGGACGAGGGCGGCCACCAGGCCGCGGAAGACCAGGAACAGCGCGATCAGGATGACCGGCGTGGCCAGGCCCTCGGCCTCGGCCAGGTCGGTGTCGGAGACCTGGGCCACCTGGACGTGGCCGGGCGTGGCGCCGCCGAGCCAGGCCCGGCCGTTCAGCGCCGGGTCGTCCTTGACGGCCCGCTGGAGCTCCTGCTCGGCGGCCTTGGTCTCCGGTTCGGCCATCGGGCGCACGGCGCCGACGACCACCGTGCTGTGCCCGTCCCGGGAGATCAGCGCGGGGTCGGCCGAGTAGTCGACGACCTGCTCGACCTCGGGCCGGTCCTTCAGCAGCCGGACGGCCGCGGTCACGGCGGCCGGGGGTGCGCCGGCACCGCGCAGCTGCTCGTCGGTGCGGACCAGCAGCAGGTAGCCCTGCTGGGAGTCGATGCCGGTGGCGCGGGTGATCGTCTCCCGGGCGACGACGTTGCCGCCGCCCGGGTCGTCGTAGTCGGACAGCCCGTTGGTGAGCCTGTCCCCGACGGAGCCGCCGAAGACCGCGGCCAGCACGGTGATCAGCAGGGTCAACAGCAGGGAGGCTCTCCGTCGCCCGTGCAGAGCGGAGCCCAGAGCGGTGAACATCGGTATTCCTTCCGTCGCGCGGCCGTGGTGCGGCAGCGCGGGCGCAGAGGCGGACACGGCCGCCCCACCCTCGGCGAAGGCCCTTGGCTCTCGCTTGAGCGGGGCGTGCCCGTCCGCTGACTGCACGTCACCGATGCGCGCCGCACTCCGGCCGGACGGTCAGGCCGGCTCCCCCGCCAGCAGGGCGCGCAGCGCCTTGCCGTCCGTCTTGCCGTTGGCGGTGAGCGGCAGCGCGGGCAGCACCCGGCAGAGGTCCGGGACCTTGGCCGCCTCCAGCCGGTCGGCCAGCCTGCCCAGCACCTGCTCGGCGGTGACCTCGCCGACCACGAACAGCACCATGTCCCGGTCCTCCTCCGGGGCGAGCAGGGCCGCCTCGCGGACCCCGTCGATGTCCAGGACGGCGGCCTCGATCTCCACCGTGCTCATCCGCGAGCCGCGCCGCTTGAACAGGTCGTCGCGCCGGCCCTGGAAGTACAGGTGGCCGTCCTCGTCCAGCCAGCCGTAGTCGCCGGTGCGGAGCGTGACCCGGCCGTCCTCCGGGCTCACCCGGAACCGCTGCGCGGTGGGCTCCGGTGCCTGCCAGTAGCCGGCCATCACGTGCGGGCCGCGGACGGCGATCTCGCCGACCTCGTGCGGCGGCAGCGGCCGGCCGTCGTCGTCCAGCGTCAGCACCTCGGTGCCGGGCAGCGCGCGCCCCACCGATCCGGGCCGGGCCAGGTCGCCGTCGGGCTCCAGGACGGTGATCCGCTTGCACTCGGTGGTGCCGTACATCGGGGCCACCGCCGCGCCGGGGAAGGCCTCCCGCAGCGAGGCGATCAGCGGCGGGTTGAGCGCGGCACCGGTGTTGGTGAACAGCCGGACCCCGGTGGGCCGCGGGTCCCGGGAGGCCAGGCGCACCAGCAGTTCGCCGAGCGAGGGCACCAGCGGCACCACGGTGGCGCCGTGGTCGCGGGCGAACCCGAGCAGCCGGGCGTGGCCCTCCGGGCCGGACAGCAGCAGTTCGGCCCCGGCCAGCGCCGAGAGCAGCACCTGGTAGAGGCCGTAGTCGAAGGAGAGCGGCACGGCGGTCAGCACGACGTCGTCCGGGCGGTAGTTCAGCCGCCGCGCGATCGCCCGCGCGGCGAACACCACCTGGGCGTGCGGGCAGGCCACGGCCTTGGGCGCGGCGGTGCTGCCGGAGGTGTAGATCAGCAGCGCCAGCCGGTCGGCGGGCACCTGCGCCTCTCCGCGGCCGGCCGGGTCGGCGGGCCCGGAGAGGTCCAGCTCGGAGACCACGGCGACGGGCACCCCGGCGGGCCAGCGCAGCCCGTCGGCCTGCTCCCGCTCCGCCGCCTCCGCCACGATCAGCGACGGCGCCGAGTCGGCCAGCACCGGCCCCAGGTGGAAGGCCCGCATCGCCGGGTTGACGGGAACCAGCACGGCGCCGCGCCGCCAGGCCCCGAAGAGCAGGGCGGTGAACTCGCGGCCGCTGCCCACCCGGGCCAGCACCCGGTCGCCCGGCCGGATGCCGTGGCCGGCCAGGATCCGGGCGAAGGAGTCGGCGGCGGCGTCCAGCTCGGCGTACGTCCAGGCGCCGTAGCGGTCCCGTACGGCGGGTGCGTCCGGGCGGGCGGCGGCAGCGGCGCCGAGGAACTCCTCGGCCGCGTTGGCGATCCGGGCGGCGTGCTCCGAGCCGGCGGCGGTGGCGACCCCGGGTACGGGTACGGTCTCGAACGTGCGCGTGGTCAATGCTCCCCCTGGTCGGTGACGGTGACGGGTGGTCGGGCATCCGGCGGTGCCGCGGCCCCGGCCTCGTTCCGCATCGTCCGAGAGGGGGCTTTGGCACCGCTAAAAGCGCGCCGTCCCGGCTCCGGTCAGCCCTGCCCGGCCCCGGCCGGCCCGGGGGCCGTGCCGGGAATCGCGCCGGGGGCCGCCTCGTAGCGGCGCAGCACGGCGGAGAGGAGCTCCGGGAACCCGGGCGCCTCCCGGGGGAAGAAGTGGCCGCCGGGCACCACGGCGATCTCGCTCTCCCGGGTGGAGTAGCGCGCCCACTCCCGGACCTCGGGCACCGTGACCAGCCGGTCCTCGGCCCCGCCGAAGGCGTGCAGCGCCACCGGCAGCGGCGTGCGGGCGACGGTGCCGGCGGCGGCGCACAGCCGCAGGTCGTCGCGGACGATCGGCAGCAGGGCGGCGAGCCACTCCGGGTGGTCCAGCAGGATCCGGGGCAGTCCGCCGTAGGCGTCCAGGGTCCGCACCAGGTCGGCGTCGGGGATGCCGGGCTCGTCGGGCAGCGGCGCCGGCAGGTGCGGCGCCCGGTGGCCGCCGAGCACCAGGGCCGCGGGCAGCCGGGCGCCGCGGGCGTGGCGGTGCTGGGCGAGCGCGAAGGCGATCAGGGCGCCCATGCTGTGCCCGTAGAGCACGTGCGGGTGGTCGAGTTCCGGCCCGATCTCCGCGTCGAGGTCGGCGACCAGGGCGTGCAGGTCGGTGAACCGCGGCTCCGCCATCCGCCCCTCCCGGCCGGGCAGTTGGACCGGGAGCAGCTCCGCGTCCGCGGTGATCCGGCGCTGCCAGCCCGCGTAGGCCGAGGCCCCGCCGCCCGCGTACGGGAAGCAGAACACCCGCAGTCGTCCCGGGGGCGGCGGGGTGCGGGTGAGGTAGCGCGTCATGGTGCTGGGTCTCCTCTCGGCCGGGCGGCGCCCGGCGGCCGAGCCCCGCGCCGCCGCCCGGGTGCCCGCCGGTCCTGCCTGGCGCTCCGCCTGCCCGGCCCCGGTCGGGGGTGCCGGGCCGGGCGGGCGGAGCGGCGGGTGCGGCCGGTGGGGGGCGACACCGGCCGACGGTCCGTCAGCTTTGGCGCGGGCCCTAAAGAACGGGCTGCGCTGCGCCGGTGGCCGTCGCCGGCCGGGCGGGGCGCGACGGCGGGTGCGGCCCGCCATCGGGCGCGTTAAGCGGGACTGAAGCCCGGGGCGGCACGGTACGGGTGGGGCACCCTGCCCGGATCAGTGTCCGACGCCGCCGCACCGAAGGAGCGCGCCTGTCATGCGCCGCATCTCGTCCGAGGTCCACATCGCCGCCACTCCCGGCGAGGTGTGGGCCGTGCTCACCGACTTCGCCCGGTTCCAGGAGTGGAACCCGTTCCTGGTCCGCGCCGCGGGAAAGGCCGAGCCCGGGGCCCGGCTGGCGCTCCGTTTCCGGCTGCCCGGCGGCCGCGAGATGGACTTCACGCCGACCGTGCTGGCCGCGGAGCCGGGACGGCTGCTGCGGTGGCGCGGCCGACTCGGGGTCCCGGGGATCTTCGACGGGGTGCACGCCTTCGAGCTGACCGCCCGGGACGGCGGCACCCACGTCCTGCAGAGCGAGCGGTTCAGCGGGCTGCTGGTCCCGCTGACCGGCTCGATCGTGCGTCAGAGCGCCCGGGGTTTCGTCACCCTGACGGACGCCTTGAAGGCCCGGGTGGAGGAGCAGGCCCTGCAAGAGCGCCTTTAGCCCACCGCTGGACCATCGATCGACCCGTGACCCCCGGAGAGGCAGGATGACGATGACAGCAGAGCTGACCGCCCAGGTGTGCGTGGTGGGCGGTGGACCGGCCGGCCTCACCCTCGCGGTGGAGCTCGCCAAGCGCTCGGTCTCCGTGGTGGTGCTCGAACAGAGCAGCCACTTCAACCGCTCCTTCCGGGGCGAGTCCGTGTCGCCCGACTCGGTGTGGCTGCTGGAGCGGCTGGGGCTGCTCGACGCCCTCGACGGGGCCTACCAGCAGATGCACCACATGGAGATCGTGGACGGCGGGCGGACCGTCATGCGAGCCGACTTCGACGACTTCCCCTACCCCCACCCCTACCCCGTGGAACTGCCGCAGCCCGCGCTGCTGTCCGCGCTGGCGGAGGTGGGCGAGGGCCTGCCCGGCTTCACGCTGCTGCGCCGCGCCACCGCCGTCGCGCTGGAGCAGGACGGGCACGGCACCGTCACCGGGGTGCGGGCCCGCACCCCGGACGGCGAGATCACCGTCCGGGCGGCTCTGACCGTCGGCGCCGACGGGCGGTTCAGCAAGGTCCGCGAGATGGCCGGGCTGCCGTACCGGAAGGTGCCGCTGGACCGCGACGTGGTCTGGCTGAAGCTGCCGTTCCCCGCCGAGTGGGACGACCGCACCTACCGCATCCGCATCCGGGGCGACCAGCACGGCCTCTTCATCCCCACCCACCCCGACAGCGTCCGGGTGGGCTTCAACATCCCCAAGGGCGGCCTGAAGGAACTGCGCGCCGAGGGCCTGAACGCCCTGTACGAACGGCTGGACCAGCTGGCCCCGGAGCTGTCCGGTGCCGTGCGCCAGGAGATCACCAGCTGGTCGGACACCTCCATGCTGGACATCTTCACCAGCGTGGTGCCGAACTGGTCGATGCCCGGGCTGGTGCTGGTCGGGGACGCCGCGCACACCCTGACGCCGATCCTCGGGCAGGGCGTCAACCACGCCATCATCGACGCCGTCACCCTGGCCCCGCTGCTGGAGCGGGCGTTCACCGCCGGCGGCGGGGCGGCGGTCACCCGGGCCACCGCACAGTTCCAGCGCTCGCGCGAGGAACCGGTGAGCCGCTCCCGGGGGCTTCAGCTGCGCCAGGAGAAGCTGTTCGCGCTGCACGGACCGCTGGGCGGCACGCTGCGGCGTTCGCTCTACCAGGTGCTCGACCTCAGCCCCCGGCTGAAGCAGCGCGTCCTGGCCGGGGCCTACTTCCAGTTGCAGAAGCCCAGTGCGGCGCACCGCGCCGCGCGGATGCGGGCCGGGACCTGACGGCCCGGCACCGCTCCACCCGGTACGCCGCTGCCCGGGTCCCGTTCGGGACCCGGGCAGCGGCGTACCGCGACCGTGGCCGGTCACCAGGTGACCGGCAGGCGCTCCAGGCCGTGGACCATCATCCCGGTGGTCATCCGCAGGTTGTCGACCTCGTCGGCGAGCGCGAGAGTCGGGAAGCGGCGCAGCAGCGTCGACAGCGCGATCTGGAGCTCCGCCCGGGCCAGCGCGGCCCCGAGGCAGAAGTGCGCACCGTGGCCGAGGGCGAGGTGCCCGGTCGCCGAGGCGCGGGTCGGGTCGAAGGCGTCCGGGTCGCCGTCCGAGAAGCGGTCGGCGTCCCGGTTGGCCGAGCTGGTCGCCGCGATCACGCCGCTGTTCTTCGGGATCACGGTGCCGCCGATCTCGACGTCCTCCAGCGTGACCCGGTACGGGCCGCCGTCGCCGATGGGGTTGATCCGCAGCAGCTCCTCGACCGCGTGCTCCATGAGCTCCGGCCGCTCGCGCAGCGCGGCCAGGTGCTCGGGGTGGCGCAGCAGGGTCAGCACGCAGGTGCCGATCATGCTGACGGTCGTCTCGTGGCCGGCGACCAGCAGCGTGATGCCCATGACGATGAGCTCCATCTCGCTGAGGCTGCCCTCCTCGTCGTGGGCGTTCACCAGGGCGCTCATGAGGTCCTCGCCGGGCTCCTCGCGCTTGGCCTGGACGAGCCGGCCGAGGTAGCCGAACAGCTCCATGCGCTTGGCGTTCATCTCCTCCGGCGACATCGAGGTCAGCGAGACGAACGCGTCCGACCAGCCCCGGAACTTCTCGCGGTCCTCGAAGGGCACCCCGAGCAGCTCACAGATCACCATCACCGGCAGCGGGAAGGCGAAGACCGTGTTGAGGTCGACCGGCCCTTCCGACTGCTCCATCCGGTCGAGCAGTTCGTCGGTCAGCTCCTGGATGCGCGGGCGCATGTTCTGCACCCGGCGGGCGGTGAACTCGCGCGACACCAGGCGGCGCAGCCGGGTGTGCTCGGGCGGGTCCATGGTGAACAGGCTCGCGGGCATGGGCGGCAGGTTGGTCAGCTTCGGCGCGTCCGGCTCCACGGTGGCGGCGCGGCTGAAGCGCAGGTCGGACAGGACCGTGCGGACGTCCTCGTAGCGGCTGACCACGTAGCCCTCGTCGCCGCTGGGGAGCCGGACCTTGGCGACCGGGCACTGGGCGCGCAGGTCGGCGTAGACGGTGGGAACCTGCACCGCCGAGGGACGGTGGAACGGGTACTGAAGCTGGTCCTGGCCGGCTGAGGACGCGGTGCTGTCCATGGGCTGGATGCTCCTTCTGCTGGGTGGTGGTCGGTCGCCGCCCACGCTCGCAGCCGGGGCTAGCGGCCCGGTAAAGGACACCGGGGCGGGGCCGGCCGGACACGCCCCGGGCCCGCGGCCGTGAGGACGCGGGCCCGGCATCGCGAGGTCCGTCAGGAGGCGGCGGGCCCCCGGCGCAGGGCGTGTCCCAGCGCGAGGTGGGTCAGCCAGGCCATCCCGAAGGTGAAGGGCGCGGAGGTGTCCTCGGGAGGGCCCGGTATCGCCGTGCAGACGAGCATGACGGCGAGCGGTATCCAGACCCGCAGCAGCGCGTGCCGCACGACCGCCGCCCGGGGCGCGAGCCCGGCCAGGAGGGGGACGAGGAGCCCGGCGACTGCGAGCACGAGCGTGAGGCCGGTGTACTTCGCCGCCTCGAACACCGTCCAGACGAGCAGGAGGAGTCCGAGCCCGCCCCAGGCCGCGCGTCCGGCTCCGGACGCGGGGGTGGGGGTGGGACGGACGCCGGCGGTCTCTGGGGTCATGTCGTCTCCGCTTTCCGTGTCATGCGCCTCTTCCGTCAGGGCACTGATCGTCAGTATCGCTCGTACCACGGCGGTTTGCCGTTGGACGGCCGGACGGGGCCGGGCCCGGTCCCGTCCGGTCAGCCCGCCGTCCGCAGACCGGCCGGCTCCCAGTCCGGCTGCCCGGTGATCTCCAGGACCGCGCAGGTGCAGCTGAAGCCGGATCCGCCGCCGACCATCAGGACCCGGTCGCCCGGGGCGAGCCGGCGGTGCTCCAGCAGGTGGTTGAGGGCGGCGATCTGGTCGCCCGCGCCCAGGTGGCCCACCCGGCGGGCGAAGTCCCAGGTGGACTTCTCGAACGGGATGCCCAGCAGCTGCGGCACCTGCCACTCCATCCGGCTGCGGCCGCTCGCGAGCACCACCACCCGGGCGATGTCCTCCCGGCCGACGCCGGCGTCCGCCAGGGCGGTGTCCACGGCGGCGTTCATCACGGCGCCGACCCGCTGGGTCGCCTCGCGCAGGCCTCCGGCGTCGGTGCGCATGAAGTGGCCCACCCGGCCGAGCAGGTCCAGCGGCTCACCGGTGGGGACGGCCTTCAGCTCGGGGCCGCGGACCACCGCCTCCATGGCGTTGTCCGAGCCGCTGGCGGTGGACAGCAGCCGGGCGATCCCGCCCCGGCCGGACAGCACGATCGCGGTCGCGCCGTCGCCGTAGACGAAACCGGGCTCGCTGCTCCACCTCTTGATCAGCGGGGCGCCGAACCGGTCGGCGGTGGTGACCACGGCCGCCTTCTCCGGCTGACCGGCGATCTGGCGGGCGGCCAGTTCCAGGGCCCCGAGGGCGGCGTTGCACTCCTGCTGGAAGCCGAAGGCGATGGCGTCCCGGCCCAGCGCGTGGCCGGCGACGTAGGACGCGGCCGGCCACATCTCGACACCCTGGAACCAGACGCCGGAGTGAATCAGCAGCCCGACCTCCGAGGCGTCCAGGCCGGACCGCTTCAGGGCGGTGGTGGCGGCCTGGACCGCCATGTCCGGCGGGGCGGTGCTCTCGTCGGCCACGCAGACCGAGAGCAGGTCGTCCTGCTCGGCCTGCTCCGCGTCGTAGCGACCGTCCTCCACGGCCGTGCGGGCCGACTCCGGCTCCGCCAGCCACACCCCGGTTCCCGCCACGTAGACGTCTTCAAAGCGCATGGGTCGCTCCCTCTCAGCACGGACCTTCCCCGCATGATCGGCGGAGCGGCTTTGGCTCGGCTAAAGAGCACCGCCGGACCCTGGGCGCCCGGGCCGTGCGGACCACCGCGCGGCGAGAAGCGCGGAGGAGCCGCCCCATGCAGACCCCAGCACCGGACGGTTCCGGGCACCCCAAACGCTGGTGGATCCTCGGGGTGCTGTCCCTCGCGCTGTTCACCACCGTGCTCAACAACGGGCTGCTCAACGTGGCGGTCCCCGGACTCGTCCGGGACCTCGGCATCGACCTCGGCCGGACCCAGTGGATCGTCGACGCCTACGCGCTGACCTTCGCGGCCCTGCTGCTCACCGCCGGTGCCCTCTCCGACCGGTACGGCCGCAAGCGCGCGACGCTGCTGGGCGCGGCGCTGTTCGGCGGCGCGTCGCTGCTGGCCCCGGCGGCGGACGGCCCGGCCCAACTCGTCGCCGCCAGGGCCGCGATGGGCCTGGGCGCCGCGTTCGTGATGCCCGGCACGCTGTCGATCCTGAACCAGGTCTTCCCGGCCCGTGAACGTCCCCGCGCCATCGCGGTCTGGGGCAGCGTCTCCGCGCTGGGCGTGGCCGTGGGACCGGTGCTGGGCGGCCTGCTGGTGAGCCACTTCTGGTGGGGCTCGGTCTTCCTGGTGAACCTGGCTCCGGTGCTGGTGACCCTGCTGGCGGGCGCCGTCCTGCTGCCCGAGTCCGCCGCACCGGTACCCAGACCCGCGGACCCGGTCGGGGCGCTGCTGGGCGCCGGTGCGATGGCCGCCCTGGTGTACGGCGTGATCCAGGCCTCCGGGCACGGCTGGACGGCGCGGCCGGTCGTCGCCGCGCTGGCGCTGGCCGCCGGAGCGGCGGCCGCGTTCGTGGCCTGGGAACGCCGGCATCCCAGCCCCGTCGTGGACTTCGAACTGCTGCGCGACCGGAGGTTCCTGGGCGCGAGCGCGGGCAACATGCTGCTGTTCCTCGGCATCGCCGGAACGCTCTTCGTCCTCACCCAGCGCCTCCAGCTGGAGTTCGGCTACAGCGCGCTGCGCGCGGGGGCGGCGGTGGTACCCCTGGCGCTGGCGGTCGGCGTGGGATCGGCGTTCGCACCGGCGGTGGCGCGGCGGGGCGGTCCGCGGGGCGGCGTGGCCGGCGGACTGGCCCTGGCCGCCGGCGGGATCCTCTGTCTCGGCCGGGCGTCCGGGGACTATCCCCCGGTCCTGCTCGGGTGCGTCCTGATCGGCGTCGGCGGCGGTCTGGCGCTGACCCCGGCGACGGACACGGTGATCGGGCTGGTGCCGGCCGAACGGTCCGGCAGCGCGGCGGCGCTCAACGACACCCTGCAGGAACTGGGGAACGCCCTGGGGGTGGCCGTGGTCGGCACCGTCCTCGCACGCGGCTACGCCGACGGTACGGCGGCGCTGCCGGACGAAGCCGGTCGGAGCCTGGGCGGCGCCGTCGAGTACGCGGGCCGACAGGACCCGGAGGCCGGCTCGGCGGTCGTCGCCGTCGCCGAGCACGCCTTCGCCGGAGCCGCCGCGGCCGCCCTCGGCGTCGCCGCGGCGGTGGTGGCGGCCGGAGCGGTGCTCTCCTGGATCCTGCTGCCGGGTGCGGCCGGCCGCCGCCGGAGGGCTCCGTCGGCGGCGGCCGACGACTGATCAGCCGCGGTGCGCCGGCCGAAGGTCGAGCAGGTCCCGCGCCAGGACCGGCAGGAACGCCTCCGGGGCGTCGTGCGGGAAGAAGTGCCCGCCGTCGAAGAGGCGGACGGTGGTGCCGGCGGTGGAGTGCGGTCCCCAGGCCCGGAGCTCGTCCTCGGTCGTGGAGGCGTCCGAGCGGCCGCCGTAGACGGTGATCGGGCAGTCCAGCGGCGGGCCGGGCCGGTGCACATGGGTCTCGGCCACCGCGAAGTCGGCCCGCAGGGTGGGCAGCATGACGTTCAGCAGCGGGTTGCCGGCCCGGGCCTCGGCGCCGTGCCCGTTCAACGCTCCGATCCGCTCGAAGAGTTCGGGCGCGGGCGCGTCGTGCACCGGGGTCGCCCGGCGCGGGAGCTGCGGCGCCGGCAGGCCGGCCACCAGGAGCCGCCGCGGTTCGGGCAGGCCGAGCCGGTGCAGGGCCCGGCAGACCTCGAAGGCGATGCCCGCGCCCATGCTGTGGCCGAACCAGGCGTGCGGCCCGTCGAGCAGCGGGGCGACGTCGCGCAGCAGCGGCGGCAGCAGGTCGCCGAGCCGGTCGTGGGGGCGCTCCCGGAAGCGGGACTCGCGCCCCGGCAGCCGGATCGGCACGACCTCGATCTCCGGTCCCAGGTGCGGGGCCCAGGAGCGGAAGGCGGCCGCGCCGCCGCCCGCGTGCGGCAGGCAGAAGAGCCGGAGCCGGGCCGGGGGCCGTCCCCGGCGGCGCACGGCCCACTCCCCGGCCCGGGGGGCGGCCGGGATCCCGGTCAGTCCATCCATCGGGCCACCCTTTCGGCGAGTGCGAGGCAGGTCAGGTTGGGCGGGGCGCTGGGCATCACCGGGAGCACCGAGGCGTCGACGACGTACAGTCCCTCGGCGCCGTGCACCCGGCAGCGCTGGTCCACCACCGCCTCCGGGTCGTCGGCCGGCCCCATCCGGGCGGTGCCGACGGCGTGCCAGCTCGGCGAGACGAACCTGGTCACGGCGCCGCGCAGCAGCCGGTCCTCCCGGACCATCCGGTCGGTCCAGACCAGCACCCGCTCCAGCAGCCCCGCCATCGGCGCCGACCGCAGCAGTTCCCAGGCCTGCCGGACGGCGGCCATCAGCAGTTCGACGTCGGCCGGGTCGGTCGCCAGGCCGAGCAGGATCTCCGGCGGGGTGGCGGCGTCCGCGTCCCGGATCGTCACCGAGCCGCGGGAGGCGGGCCGCAGCACCATGGCGGACAGCCCGACGGCCAGTTCGGCGCGGAGCATGCCGGCGATCAGCGGGTTCGCCGCGACGGGCACCGCGTCCAGCAGGAACAGCCCCAGGTCCGCCGCGGCGCCGGCCGGGTCGGCGGCGCAGCGGGCGGTGACCTGGTGCCAGCTGTCGCCGGCCCGGCAGACCCCGGCGCGGGGCTCGGACCAGAGCACGACCGCCGGGTGGTCGACGAGGTTGCGTCCCACGCCGGGCAGGTCCAGTGCGGGGGTGATGCCCAGGGCGGCCAGCAGCCGCGGGTCGCCGATGCCCGAACGCTGGAGCACCGCCGGGGTGTTGACCGCCCCGGCGGCCAGGGTCACCCGGCCGGCCGCCACCTGCCGGAGCCGTCCGTCGCGGCGCACCTCGACCCCGGTGGCCCGGTTCCGCGCGTCCAGCAGGACCCGGGTCACCGTGCTGCCGGTCCACAGGGTCGGGCCGTCGCCCCGCTCCCGGGCAGGGCGCAGGTGGCTCTCGGCCGTCGAGATCCGGCGCTCGTCGACGGCGTTGGCGGGCGTGACGCCGGCGCCGAGCGCGGCGCCGGAGTTGAGGTCCGCCAGGACGGGCACGCCGAGCCGGGCGCAGCCGTTCAGGAAGGCCCGGGCCGTGGTGGCGAGCGCGCCCTCGCCGGTCCGGCGGATCGGTACCGGTCCCCGCGTGCCGTGCGCCGGCCCCTCGGCGTCGTGGTCCGTCTCCAGGGCGACCAGGTACGGCAGCATCCGTTCCCAGGTCCACTCCGGGTTGCCGGCGGCCGCCCAGGCGTCGAGGTCCGCGGGCAGCGGGCGCAGCGCGAGCGCGCCGTTGACGGCGGAGGAGCCGCCGACCACCTTGCCGACCCCGTACGGGAACCCGCGCCTGGCGCCCTCGGACGCCTTGGCGGTGAAGTCCCAGTTGCGGCCGGTCAGGACGGGCACCCCGGCCCGCTCGTCGGACGCGCCGTCGCCGTCCGGGAGTTCGCCGGCCTCGATCAGCAGCACCCGGCGCCCGGGCCGTCGCGACAGGCGTGCGGCGAGCACCGCCCCCGCCGAGCCCGCGCCGACGACCACGTCGTCCCAGTACGGGATCCCGCTCTCCGTGCTCACCTGCTCACGCCCCCCGCCGGTCCTTGACCAGGGCGGCCAGTCCGGCCACCGTGGGGTTCTCGAAGAGCAGTTGGAGGCCTTCCTCGGTGTCGCCCTCCCACTGGAACGCCTCCCGCACCTTGGTGAGGATGTGCACGGCGTACAGGGAGTCGCCGCCGAGTTCGAAGAAGTTGTCCTCGACCCCGAAGCCGTCGAACTCCATGACCTCGGCCCAGATCGCGAGCACGGCCGCCTCGAACTCGTCGCGGGGGGCGACGAGTTCCTGCTCGTCCAGTTCGCTCCACGGCGCCGGCAGCGCGGCGGCGTCGACCTTCCCGTTGGCGCTCAGCGGGATCGCGTCGACGAGCAGGCAGTGCTTGGGGACCATGTAGTCGGGGAGGCGCTCGGCCAGCTCCGCCAGCAGTACGGCCGGGTCCGGGCGCACCGGGCCGCCGGGTGCCGCGGCCCCGGGGTCGCAGCCGGGTCCGGCCGGGACGGCGTAGGCCACGAGCTGGCGGCGGCCGGTGGCGGGGTTGGTGTCGACCCGGGCGATCGCCCGGCCGACGCCCGGGAGCCGTTCCAGGGTGGCGGCGATCTCGCCGAGTTCCACCCGGTAGCCGTTGAGCTTCACCTGGAAGTCCCGGCGGCCGAGGAACTCGATGTCCCCGCCGGGCAGGTAGCGGCCCAGGTCCCCGGTGCGGTAGAGCGTCTCGCCGGTCTCCGGGTGGCGCACGAAGCGCTCCGCGGTGCGCTGCGGGTCCGCCCAGTAGCCCTTCGCCACGCCGGTGCCGCCGATCCAGATCTCCCCGGTGGCCCAGAGCGGGCGGGCCCGGAACCGGTCGTCGAGGACGTGCAGGGTCTGGTTGGCCAGCGGCTTGCCGTAGGGGATCCTGGCCCACTCGGCCGGCACCTCCCCGATCGGGTAGTGCACCGACCAGATGGAGGCCTCGGTCGCCCCGCCCAGGCTGACCACCTCGGCGCGCGGGTGCCGGGCGCGGACGGCGTCGGGCAGCGCCACCGGGATCCAGTCGCCGCTGAGCAGCACGAGCCGCAGGTCGCCGGCCCGCTCGTCGGACAGGCGGGCCGAGGAGTCCGCCCACAGCTGCATCAGGGCGGGCACCGAGTTCCACACCGTGACGCCGTGGCGCTCGGCCAGCTCGGCCCAGTGCAGCGGGTCGTGCGAGCGCTCGGGGCTCGGCACGACGACGGTGCCGCCGGCCGCGAGGGTGCCGAAGACGTCGTAGACGGACAGGTCGAAGGTCAGCGCCGAGAGGGCGAGCACCCGGTCGGCCGATCCGACCGCGAAGCGGCGGTTGATGTCCCGAACGGTGTTGACGGCCCCCCGGTGGTCGATCATCACGCCCTTGGGGACGCCGGTGGAGCCGGAGGTGAAGATCACGTAGGCGAGGTCCTCCGGGGCCGGCGCGGTCGGCGGCTCGGTGGCCGGCTGTGCCAGCGTCTCCTCGTCGTCCAGGGTCACCAGGACCGTCCCGGCGGGCCACTCCAGCTCGTCCCGGTAGCGGGTCGAGGTGACCACCAGGGCGGCCCGGCCGGACTCCAGCAGCTGCCGGCGGCGCGCCGCGGGCCACTGCGGATCGATCGGCAGGTAGGCCGCGCCGGAGGCCGTCACCCCGAGGACCGCCGGGATCTGCTCCGGGCCCCTGTCCAGCACCACGCCGACCAGCTCGCCGCGGGAGGCGCCGAGGCCGGCGAGCCGGTGGCCGAGCCGGTGCGCCGAGGCCAGCACGTCGCCGTAGGCGAGCGCGCCGCCCTCGGAGACGACGGCCGTGGCGTCCGGGGTGCGCCGCGCCTGGTCGGCCACGAGGCTCAGCAGCGTCCCGCCGGGCAGGTCGAGGGCGGTGGCGTTGACCCGCTCGCGCTCCTCCAGCTGCGCGGCCGGGGCCCCGACCGTGGGGGCCAGGTCGTCCCAGAGGGCCGGATCGTCGCTCAGCCGGCCGAGCAGGGTCCGGAAGGCGGCGAACATGTCGTCGAGCAGGCCGTCGGGGAACAGCGCCTCCACCGCGTCCCAGTTGAAGACCAGTTCGCCGTTCTCCTCCAGCACCTGGTGGTCGAGCCAGACCTGCGGGGTCTGGCTCACCCCGTGGCGGTAGTCGCCGAAGAACGCCATGCCGTCCATCGTGTCGGCGTCGCCCGAGAAGCCGAGGGCGCTGGTGAAGACGATCGGCATGCCGGCGCCGAGGCCGCTGCCGAGCCGGCGGGCCCGCTCGCGCAGCACGCGCACGCCGCTGTACGCCAGGTGCTCCAGGTCCCGCATCAGCTGCTGCTGGAAGCCGGCGGTGCGCCGGGCGAAGCTCTCGTCCTGGCCGCCGCTGATCCGCAGCAGGGTCAGCGAGGTGAAGTCGCCGATGATCCCGCCGATCTGCGGGTGCGCCTCGGCGGGCCGGTTGAACAGGGTCAGGTTGAGGGTGAAGTCGCCCTGCGACGTCCACTGGCGCAGCACGTCGGCGAAGGCCGCCAGCAGGACCGACGAGGGGGTCAGGCCGCGCTCCCTGGCGGTCTTCTTGACCAGCTCCCACTGCTCGCGGGGCAGCGAGGCCCGGCGGCGGGTGAAGACGGTCCGCTCGGCCGAGCCGGGCTGGATCGCCAGCGGCAGGTCCGGGGCCGGGGGCAGTTCGTCGAGGCGGTCCAGCCAGTACTTCTCGGCGGCCCGGTACCGGGCGCCGCCGCGCTTCTCCTCCTCGGCGAGGACGAAGTCCCGGTAGCCGATCGCGAACGGCTCCGGCGCCCACTGCTCGTCCTCGTAGTGGCGCTGCCAGTCGCGGAAGAACAGGTCGAAGCTGTAGGCGTCCATGATCAGCAGGTCGAGGCTGACGTGCAGGCGCAGCCCCTCGCGGTGCCGGGTGGCGCGGATGTCGAACAGCGGCCAGGTGTCGGGGGCGAGGACCTGGTGGTCCAGTTCGGCCCGCAGCGAGCGCAGGTGCTCCTCGAAGGCGTCCTCGGTGGCGTCCGCCCGGTCGTAGTGGCGGATCTCGTAGTCCGGGACCTCGGGCAGCACCCGCTGGCGGCCGTCCGGGCCGATCACCGCGCGCAGCATGTCGTGCCGGGCGACGACCTTGCGCAGGCTGCGCTCCAGACGGTCCACCTCCAGGCCGTCGCGGTCGAGCTCGAAGTAGAAGTGGGTGGCCACCCCGCCCAGTTCGAGCGCCCGGTTGTGGCCGATCCAGTAGGCGTGCTGGATGTCGGTGAGCGGGAACGGCTCGTGCCGCTGGTCGGGCCGCGCGGTGAGCGGCGCCGGGCCGGCGCCCTGCCCGGCCGCGCGGAGCAGGTCGATCAGCTCGCCGCGCCGGGCCCGGAGTTCGTCGCGGATCCGGGCGGTGACCGCGCCGGGCGGCGCGATCACTTCGAGGCTGTCGCCGGAGAGCCTCAGCTTGATGCCCAGGTGCTGGAGCTCCGAGATCAGGTCGTGGTCCATCGCGGGTCGTCCCCCTGGGGTCAGTGCTGAGCCGGACACGTGGTCATGAGTGCGGCGACGGCCGCGACGTGGGTGCCGGTGAGCAGGGTGTGGTGGGTGCCGTCGGTCCGGTCGGCGGTGGTCCGGCCGGTGGTGAGCGGGGCCCAGCCCCACTCGGCGGAGTCCGCGTGGGGGTGGTCGGCGAACTCGCTGACCCTCCCGTGCGCCGCCCGGATCACGGTGGTGTCGGCCGTGATCGTCCCGGCGCGGTAGCGGTGGCAGGCGGTGATGATTCCCCGGAACACCGGCCAGCTGAGGGCCAGGTCGGCGGCGTCCGGGAGGTCGAGCCCCTGTTCGCGGGCCAGCGCCACGGCCCGGGCGAGCCGTTCCGCCGCCGGGGCCGCGGCCACCTCGGCGGCCGCCCCGGGGCGCACGGCCGCCGGGTCGAAGCCGATGTCCAGGTCCTCCAGGAACCAGAGCAGCACGGCCGCCTCGTCCGTCTCCCGGGCCCCGTCCGTCTCCCGGGCCCCGGGGGCAGCGGCCCGCTCGGGGGCCGGGGAGTCGATCACCACGAAGCGCTCCACCGTCTCGCCCCGCTGCTCCAGCAGCCGGACCAGTTCGAAGGCGATCACCGATCCGGAGGACCAGCCGGCCACCCGGTACGGCCCGTGCGGGCGGACGGCGAGCAGCGCCCGCGCGTAGCACTCGGCCAGCTCCTCCACCGTGTCCAGCGGATCCCGGCCCACGCCCGGGCCGGGCGCCTGGAAGGCGTGGGCGGGGCCGTCGAGCAGTTCCGCCAGGCCCCGGTAGCAGAGCACGTTCCCGCCCGCCGGGTGCACGAGCAGCCACGGCGTTCCGTCGCCGGTGGCGTCGAGCGCCACCAGCGGGGACCACTCCTCCTGCCCGGCCTCCAGGAGGGCGGCGAGCTCGGCGACCGTCCGGTGCTCCAGCAGCGCCCCGAGCGGGGCGCGCAGCCCGAGCCGCTGGCCGACCAGGCCGATGACGCGCAGCGCCGCGAAGGACTGCCCGCCGAGCTCGAAGAAGTCGTCGTGGACACCGACCGACTCGATGCCGAGGACCGACTCCCAGATCTCCACGAGGACCTTCTCGGTCTCCGTCCGGGGGGCGGTGTACGTCCGGTCCTGTCCGTCGCAGGCCGGGCCCATGGCCTCCAGCGCGCGGCGGTCCAGCTTGCCGTTGGCGGTGAGCGGCAGGTCGTCGAGCACGACGACGAAACTCGGCACGAGGTGGCCGGGCAGCCGTTCGGCCAGGAAGCCGCGCAGTTCCTCGGGTTCCGGACGCGGTGCGCCCCGCTCGGCCACGGCGTAGCCGGCGAGCTGGCGTCCCGAGCCGGCGGTGCGGGCGACGACGACGGCGTTCCGTACGGCCGGGTGCCGGGCCAGGGCGTGTTCGATCTCGCCCGGTTCCACCCGGAAGCCCTGGATCTTGACCTGGAAGTCGGCGCGGCCCAGGAACTCGATGTCGCCGTCGGGGCGGTAGCGGCCGAGGTCGCCGGTGCGGTAGAGCCGCTCGCCGGTGGCCGGGTCGGTGACGAAGGAGGCGGCCGTCCGGGCGGGGTCGTTGAGGTAGCCGAGCGCGACTCCGGTGCCGCCGATGTACAGGTCGCCGGTGACCCAGTCGGGGGCGTCGCGGCCGGTCCGGTCCAGCACGCGCCAGGTCTGGTTGCCCAGGGGGCGGCCGTAGGGGATGCTCGCCCAGTTCGGGTCCACCCGGTCGATCGGGTGGTGGATGGACCAGATCGACGCCTCGGTGGCGCCGCCGAGGCTGACCACACGCGCCCCGGGCGCGATCCGCCGGATCAGCGCCGGGAGCCGGACGGGGATCCAGTCGCCGCTGAGCAGGACCACGCGCAGCGCGGGGAAGGTCAGCCCGGCCTGCTCGGCGGCCTCGGCGAACAGCTGCATGATCGCCGGTACCGAGTTCCAGACCGTGACGCCGTGCTCGCGCACCAGGTCGGCCCACTGCCCCGGGTCGGCCGACCCGGGCGGCGGCAGCAGCAGGGTCGCGCCGGCCTCGGCGGTGCCGAAGACGTCGTAGACGGACAGGTCGAAGCAGAGCGAGGACACCCCGAGGACCACGTCGCCGGGGCCGATGCCGAACCGGCGGTTGATGTCGACCACGGTGTTCAGCGGCCCGCGGTGGTCGAGCACCGCGCCCTTGGGCCTGCCGCTCGACCCCGAGGTGTAGATGACGTACGCGGTGTCGCCCGCATCGCCCGCCCGGGCCGGCGCGGGACCGGCTTCGGCGGCGGGCTCCCCCGCCGTCAGCACCGGGCAGGCGGCGACGGCGGCGATCGATTCCCGTTCCCCGGCCGAGGTGACGACGGCCGCCGCGGGGGTGTCGGCGAGCAGTTCGCCCACGCGTTCCCGCGGCCAGGCGGGGTCGATGGGCACGTAGGCGGCGCCGGCCGCGAGCACGCCGTACACGGCGGCGATCTGCTCGTCGCCCTTCGGCAGGACGACGGCGACCTTGTCCCCGGGGCGCACCCCGGCCGCGGCCAGCCGGGCGGCCAGCTCCTGGGCGCGGGCGTGCAGTCGCCGGTAGTCCACGGCGCCGTCCGCGGTCAGCACGGCCGCGGTGTCGGGCCGCTGCGCGGCCTGCCGGGCGAGCGCGCGGTCGAGCAGGCCCGTGGGCACGGGGCCGGCCGTGTCGTTGACGGCGGCCCGGCGCTCGCGCTGGGCGGCCGGCAGCAGGTCGAAGGAGCGGCGCTCCCAGGCGGCCGGGTCGTCGGCGAGCAGCAGGAGCAGGTCGCGGTAGGCGGCGTGCATGGCGTCGATCAGCCCGGCGGGGAACATCGCCTCGATGAGGTCCCAGACCACCCACAGGCCGCCGTCGCTCTGCTCCCAGAACTGGTTGTCGAGCAGCACCTGGGGCGTCTCCAGGTGGCTGAAGACCGGCTGGTCCAGGTGCCCCATGAACAGGCCGCTGCCGACCACGAACGGGCAGGCCGCCCGGCCCGGGGTGCGGCGCACCTGGTTGAGGGTCTGGAGCACCTTCACCCCGCTCCAGTAGGTGTGCTCCATGTCGGTCATGACCCGGGTCTGCAGCCGCCGCGCCCGGTCGTGGAACGGCTCGTCGTGCCGCCAGTCCACCTCCAGCGGGTAGAGCGAGGCGAAGTTGCCGACCACCTCGGTGATCTGGGGGTGGATCGGCAGCCGGTGGGTCATCATGTTGTTGAGCAGGAAGTGCCGCGAGCCGCTCCAGTGCGCCACCGTCTCGGCGTAGACCGCGTACACCGCGTTGGTGGGGGTGACGCCGTGGTCCGTGGCGCGCCGCTTGAAGCGGGCCCACTGCTCGGCGTCCAGGGTGAACTCGCGCCGGGTCAGCCGGGCCCGGGTCCGGGTGTCCGCGCCGCTCACCAGCGGCAGGTTCGGCGCCTCGGGCCAGTCGGCCATCCGGTCGCACCAGTACGCCCGGGAGGCCTCGCCGCGCTCCGACTCCTCCAGCGCGGCCAGCGCCAGCACGCAGTCGCGGTAGCCCAGTTCGAGGTCGTCCAGGGCCTCGGACGGGTCGTGGTAGGCACGCAGCACGCTGTCCAGGAAACGGCCGGTGCCCGGGCCGTCGCTGAAGAAGTTGTTGTTGTTGTAGTGCAGCCGGGCCCGGCCGTCGCCGTAGCGGGTGATCCGCACGTCCATCCAGGGCCAGGTGTCCAGCGGGAGTTCGGCCGCCTGCATCTCGTCGCGGGTCCGCTCGACGGCGGTCATCGCCTCGGCCTCGCCGGCCTGCCGCAGGTCCGCCACCCGCACCCGTACGGGCGCCGGGTCGCGGACGGTCTCCAGTTGGAGGTCCTCCCGCACCACCACCAGGCTGCCGCGCTGGCGGTGCAGCATCCGGTTGAGCGCGGCCTCGAAGCGCTCCGGGTCGAGCTCCGCGAAGTCGAACTCCATGTACTGGTGCGGCCGGACGTGGTACTCGAACTGGGCGGTGCTGCCGACCAGGAAGGACATCTGCAGGTCGGACGGGGGGAACGGTTCGTGGCGCCGCTCGGGGTCGGGTACCGCCCGCGGCAGCGCGCCGGCCTGCCGGGCGGTGTCGCCCTGCTTCAAGAGGGCGATCAACTCGGCCTTGTTCTCGGCGAGTTCGTGCCGGATGTGGTCGGGAAGCGAGCCGGCGGCGGCGCGCACCTCGATGCGGTCGCCGTCGACCAGCCGCAGCCGGACGCCGTGCTGGGCGAGCCGGCCGAGCAGCTCGGCCGGGTCGCCGTGCCGTCCGTGTGCTGTCATTCCGGGAACTCCTGTTCGGGCGGTCGGGGGCGCGGGCCCTGGCGGGCCTGGCCCCGCGGGGAGGCTGGGCGAGTCGGGTGGTGGGGAACGGGGCGCGACGGCGCCCGGTGGTGCGGGGGCGGGGCCGCCGGGGCGGCCCGCGGTCCTCGGAGACCGCGGGACGTCCCGGGGCGGCCGACGGCACGGCCCGCGGGCGGGTCAGAAGGTGAGGACCTCGACGTCCCCGGCCTCGTCGGCCCCGCCGTCGTCGGCGGCGACCAGGCTCCGGAGCGTGATCTGCCGCAGGATCAGGTCGACCACGTCGGCGACGGTGTTGCCGCCGAACACGAAGGAGGGCGGGACGTCCGCGGAGAAGTCCGCCAGCAGCCGGTTGCGCAGCCGGACCGCGGTCAGCGAGTCCAGACCCAGCTCGTTCAGCCGCCGGTGTCCGAAGGTCGGGCGCAGCTCGTCCCGCTGGCGCGCCGTGAGGCCCAGCAGCTCGCCGGCGGCGGCCAGCAGTTCCTCGGTGACGGCGGCCCGCCCGGCCCGCGGGTCGCGCAGGGCGAGCTCGACCGCCTGCTCGGCGGTGCGGTGCCCGGCCGGCTCCGCCGGCGCCTGCGGCGACCGCCCGTCGAGGGACGGCTCCGCGGCCCGCGCCGGGGCCAGGCCGCTCAGCAGGGTGTACGGCGGCCGCCGGTCGTCGGCGGCCGTGAACGCGGCCCAGTCGACCGCCGCCAGGCCCACCACCGGCAGGTCGCCGCCCAGCACGCGCCCGAAGGCCGTCAGGGCCTCGTCGGTGCCGATCCCGGTGATGCCGGCGCGGGCGAGCCGGGCGAGCAGCTCCGGGCGGGCGGCCAGGCCGGCCTCGGCCCACGGGCCCCAGTTGATGCTGAGGGCCGGCTGCCCGTCGTGGCACCGCTGTTCGGCGAGAGTGTCCAGGAAGGCGTTGGCGGCGGCGTAGTTGGCCTGGCCGGCCGATCCGGTCAGCGAGGCGAGCGAGGAGTAGAGCACCAGGAAGTCGAGCCCGGCGTCGGCGGTCAGGGTGTGCAGGTGCTGCGCGCCCCGGACCTTCGGCCGCAGGACCGCGGCGAAGCGGCCGCGGTCGAGGTCGACCAGCGGGGCGTCGTCGGTGGTCCCGGCGGCGTGGACGACGCCGCGCAGCGGGGGCAGCTCCCGGCCGATCCGCCCGAACAGGCCGGTCATCGCCGGCAGGTCGGCCACGTCGGCGGGCCAGAGCTCGACCCGCACACCGGCGGCCCGCAGCTCCGCGACCTCCCGCGGGGGTTCGGCCGGCACGGAACGGCCCGTCAGCACCAGGCAGCGCGCACCCAGGTCGGCGAGCCGACGGGCGGTGGCCAGGCCCAGCGCGCCGAGCCCGCCGGTGACCAGGTAGCTGCCGTCCGCCCGGACGGGTGCCGTCGGCGAGCCGCCGAGCGCGGCCTCCCGCAGCCGGGCGGCGTACCAGCGGCCGTCCCGCACCGCCAGGTGGCCGCGCCCCGCGAGGCCGGCGACCCGCGCCAGCAGTCCGGCCAGCGTCGGCGGGGTCCGGCGCGGTTCGAGGTCCACCTGGACGCACGTGAGGTCGGGGTACTCGGCGACGACCGCCTTGGCCAGTCCGGTCAGCGGCGCCTGGCCGGCGTCCGGGCGGGTCGGCGCCTGCGGCACCCGCACCGCGCCGGTCGAGCAGACGACCAGGTCGGGCCGGTCCGCGCCGAACTCCCGCAGGAACCCGCGCAGGATCGCGAAGGCCGTGCCGGCGAGCACGACGGCGTCGTCCCCGGCGCTCTGGAGGACCAGTCCGGCGACCCCGTCCACCCGGCCGCGGGCCTCGGCGAACAACCGGGCCACCGCCTCGTCCGAGGCGTCCGGGGCGACCAGCAGACCCAGGGCCGGGACGGCCGCCTCGGCGCACCAGCCGTCCACCAGCGACGCGTCCGTCCCGCAGACCAGCCAGGTGCCCGGCCGGCCGGCGGTACCCGCCTCCGGCGCCGGCACCCAGTCGGTGCGGTAGCCCCGCACCGCGGCCCCGGCCGCCACTCCGGCCGCCGCTCCGGCCGCCGCCGCGATCCGCTCCGGCGCGACCGGCCGCAGCCGCAGCGCCTCGACGGTGGCCAGCCGTTCGCCGTCCTCGGACACCAGCTCCAGGTCGAAGGAGCGTTCGCCGTCGGCGCCGGTTCCGGCGTCCCGGGCCACGCACCACAGCCGCGAGGGCAGCGGACGGTGGACGGTGATCCGGTCGATGCCCACCGGCAGGAGCAGCTCCCCGGTGTCGCCGAGGAACGCGGCGGTCGTGTGGAAGCACGCGTCGAGCAGGACGGGGTGCGCCCGGTACGCCGCCCGGTCCTCGGCCGGGAGGTCCGCCTCCACCAGCCCGACGGCCTCCTTCTCGCCCGCCCACAGCGCCCGGAGGGCGCGGAAGGCCGGGCCGTACTGGAGGCCCCGGGCGCGCAGCGTCCCGTACAGGGCGTCGACGTCCCGCTCGGCCAGGGCGGCCCGCAGGAGGCCGGGGTCGACCCGGGTGTCCGGGGCCGGCCCGGCGGGCCGGGCGGCCTCCACCGTGACGTGCCCCGTCCAGGCGGCCGCCCCGGACACCCGCGCGAAGCCGCGGACCCGGTGACCGTCCGGCAGGGGCTCGACGACCGCCTGGGCGGTGACGGGCGCGTCCTGCGGCAGGGCGAGGAAGGCGGTGAAGGACACGCCCTGCAGCGTCCGGGGCCCGTCACCGGCGACCTCGCGGACGGCCGCGTCGGCCCACTCCGTCATCGCGGCGGCGGGCAGCACCGGCCGCCCGGCCACCCGGTGCTCGTCGAGGTACCACGGCTGCCCGGCGGTCAGCGTGCGGGAGAACCAGTGGCTCCCGGCACCGGCCAGCTCGACCGGCGCGCCGAGCAGCGGGTGCCGTCCGTCGCCGCCGTCGGTGAACCAGTGCCGGGTCGGGGCGAGCGGGTGGCCCGGCAGCGGGACCGGCAGCGGCGGCCGGCCGTGCTCCCCGTCCCGGTCCCGCAGGACCCCGGCCCAGTCGACCCGTCCGCCCCGGACGTACCACTCGGCCAGCCCGCGCCGGAAGCGGTGGTCGTCGGTGTCGTCCCGGTGCAGGGTCGGCAGGCCGACGGCGTCGGTGAGCACGGCCTCGACGAGCGGACCGAGCACCGGGTGCGGCCCGCACTCGACGACGGTGGTGCAGCCGAGCGCGGCCAGGGCGGCCAGGCAGTCACCGAACCGCACCGGTTCGAGCGCGTGCCGGGCGAAGTAGGCGGCCGAGAACTCCCGCTCGACGGCGCCGGTCAGGTTCGCCACCACGGGGATCCGGGGGGTGCGGAAGTCGACCGTCGCGGCGATCCGCTCGAACCGCGCGACCGGCCCCTCCATCAGCGGCGAGTGGAACGCCCGGGTGCCGTGCAGCCGGGTGACCTTCGCGCCCCGCCGCTCCCAGTCGGCCGCCAGGTCGGCGGCCGCCCGCTCCGCGCCCGAGACCACCACGTCCTCGGGCCCGTTGAGGGCCGCGAGCACCACCGAACGGTCCTCGGGAAGGTCCGCGCACAGCTGCGCGATCAGCTCGCGGCCGGCGTGGACCGCGTACATCGACCCGGCCTCCGCCAGCTCCTGCATCAGGCCGGCGCGGGCGACCACCAGCCGGACGGCGTCGGGCAGGCTCAGCACGCCGGCGACGCAGGCCGCCACGTACTCGCCGAGGCTGTGCCCGGCCACGGCGTCGGGCCGCACCCCGCAGGCGCGCCACAGCTCGGCCAGCGCGTAGTCCACGGCGAACAGGGCCGGCTGGGCGAACTCGGTCCGTTCCAGGTCCAGCCGCGGGCCCGGGGCGTCGCACAGCGTCGGCAGCAGGGAGACGCCGAGCTCCGCGCGCACCAACGCGTCGACCTCGTCGAGCGCCGTGCGGAAGGCCGCGTGCCCGAAGTACAGCGCCCTGGCCATCCCGGGGTACTGCGCGCCCTGGCCGGTGAACACGAAGGCCACCGGCCCGGGACCGCCGCCGTGCGCGACGCCGTGCACCACCGCGGGGGACGGCAGGCCGTCGCGGTACGCCTCCAGGGCCTCCGCGGCCTCCCGGTTCGACCGGGCCAGCACGGCGAGCCGGTGGTCGTGGTGCTGGCGCCGGGCGCCCGCCGTGTGGACCAGCGCGCTCCACGCCGGGGCGGCGCCGCTCTCCCCCGCCAGCACCCCGGCGTAGTCGGCGGCCAGCCGGCGCAGGGCGGGCCCGCTCTTCGCCGAGACCGGGAGGAAGGACCACTCGCCGCCCTCCGCGGCCTCCACCCGGGCCCGCCGGGCCGGCGCGCCGGAGAGGATCACATGGGTGTTGGTGCCGCCGAAGCCGAAGGAGCTGACCGCCGCCGCCCGGGCGGGGCCCTCGGGCCACTCCGTCGTCGAGCGCGGGATCCGCAGCCGGGAACCGTCCAGCCCGATCAGCGGGTTGACCGTGTCGACGTGCAGGGAGGCCGGGATCCGCCGGTGCTCCAGGCAGAGCACCGCCTTGATCAGGCCGGCCATGCCCGCCGCGGCCTCCAGGTGGCCGATGTTGCTCTTCACCGAGCCGACGTGGAGGTCCGGGCCGGCCGACTCCCCGTACACGGCGCGCAGCGCGCCCATCTCGATCGGGTCGCCGAGCCGGGTGCCGGTGCCGTGGGCCTCGACGTAGCCGACCTCCTCCGCGGTCCGGCGGGCGGACCGCAGGGCCGCCCGCAGCACGGCCTCCTGGGACGGTCCGTTCGGCGCGGTCAGCGTGCTGCTGCGCCCGTCGGAGGAGACGGCCGAACCCTCGACCAGGGCGCGGATCCGGTCGTCGGCGGCGACCGCGTCGGACGCGCGCCGGAGCACCACGACACCGCAGCCCTCGCCGCGCACGTAGCCGTCCGCCGCCGCGTCGAAGGTCTTGCACCGGCCGTCCGGCGCGAGCATGCCCGCCTCGGTGAAGACCGTGGTCGGCCCCGGGTCCAGGAGCAGGTTGACGCCGGCCACGACGGCGAGGTCGCACTCGCCGAGCCGCAGGCTGGTGCACGCCTGGTGGAGGGCCACCAGGGAGGACGAGCAGGCCGTGTCCACCACCTGGCTGGGGCCGCGCAGGTCCCACAGGTAGGAGATCCGGTTGGCCGCGATGCTCGACGCGTTGCCGGTCCCGTCGTGGGCCGTGACCGGGACGCCGGCCCGGGCCTGGAGCCGGCCGTAGTCGTTGGTGCTGATCCCGACGAAGACGCCCGTACGGCCCCCGGCCAGCGCCTGCGGGTCCGCCCCGGCGTCCTCCAGGGCCTGCCACACCGTGGTCAGCAGCAGCCGCTGCTGCGGGTCCGTCCGGCGGGCCTCGTCGCGGGAGACACCGAAGAAGGCCGCGTCGAACTCCTCGGCCCCGTCGACGAATCCGCCCCGGCCCGGCTCCCCGTGCTCCAGCCGGTAGCCGAGCAGACGGCGGTGCGCCGGGACCTCGGTCACCGCGTCCCGGCCGTCCAGCAGCAGCTGCCAGAACGCCTCGACGTCCTGGGCACCGGGCATCCGGCAGGCCATGCCGACGACGGCGATCGCCTCGCGGTCGTCGGCCGCCCCGGCGGATCCGGCCCGCTCGGTCCGGTCCGTCCTGTCGGTCCGCTCGGTCTTGTCGGTCTTGTCGGTCTCGTCGGTCGGCCCGGTCCGGTCGCCCGTGAGCGCGGCGGCCAGCGCCGCGACGGTGGGGTGGTTGTAGAGATCCTTGGCGTCGACCGGGGCGCCGAGCCAGGCCCGGAGGTCGGCGGCGAGTCCGGCGATCCCCGCGGAGTCGAGCCCGAAGGAGCCGAAGGGGGCGTCCTGCGGGACCTCCCGGGGGGTGAGCCGGCGCAGACCGGCGATCCGCTCGGTCAGCCAGTCGGCCACGGCCTGCCGGGAGCGCTCCGGCGCGGCGTCCGCGGGGGTGTCGCGGACGGCCGCCACGGAGGAAACGTGGACCGGCTTGAGCCCGTCCTCCAGGAAGAGCCGCTTGCACTCCTGCCGGCGGACCTTGCCGCTCGACGTCAGCGGGAGCTGGGCCGGGCGGATCAGCACCACGGTCCGCGGGTCGAGTCCGTGCTCCTCGACGACGGCGAGCCGGATGCTGCGGACGACCTCGTCGCGGTCGGCGCCGCGGAATCCCTCCCGGGTCAGTTCGCTGACCACGACCAGCTGTTCGACGCCCTCGGCGTCCTCCACCGGGAAGGCGACGCCCTTGTCGCGTTCGAGGGCCGGGTGGGAGTCCGCGACGGTCAGCTCGATGTCGTGCGGGTAGTGGTTGACACCGCGGACCACGATCAGGTCCTTGCGCCGTCCGGTGATGTACGTGTGCGGGCCGAGCCGCCCGCCCAGGTCCCCGGTGCGCAGGTACGGGCCGCTGCCGTCGGCCAGACGGGCCCCGAAGGCGGCCTCGGTCGCCTCGGCGTTCCGCCAGTAGCCGGGGCTCACGGTGTCGCCGCTCAGCCAGAGTTCACCGCACTGCCCGTCGGGGACGGGGGTCCGGGTCTCCGGGTCGACGACCAGCAGCCCGGTGTCCGGCAGGACGTCGCCGTTGCTCGGGAGGCGGCGGCTTCCCGGCGCGCCGTCCGCCACGCGCCGCAGCCGTCCGCGCCCCAGCTCCTCGATGTCGAAGGAGGCGAGTCCCAGCGGCTCGTCGCGCCGGCGCACCGTCACGGCGAGCGTGGATTCGGCCATTCCGTAGGCCGGGGTGAAGATGTCGGCGCGACATCGGAACGGCGCGAACTCGGCGGCGAACCGCTCGATCGACTGCGGGCGAATCGGTTCGGCGCCGATCATCAGCGTGCGGAGCGCGGAGAGATCCAGGCCCTCGCGGTCCTCGGGGCGGATGCGGTCGCAGCACAGGTCGAGCGCGAAGTTGGGGCCGAAGGTCAGCGCGGCCCGGTAGCGGGTGGCCGCGGCGAGCCAGCGCAACGGCTCCTGGACGAAGTCGATCGGCGCCAGCAGCACGTTCGTCGCACCGGCCCGCAGCGGGAACAGCAGGCCGGCCACCAGGCCGAAGTCGTGGAAGAGCGGCAGCCAGGACAGCGACACCTCGTCCGGCCCCAGCTCCAGCCCGTCGGCGAGCATGTCGAGCTGCTGGACGATGTTCCGGTGGGTGACCATCACACCGCGCGGGCGCCCCGTCGAGCCGGAGGTGTACTGGAGGTAGCCGACGTCGTCCGGGCGGAGTTCGGGCTCGCGCCAGTCGTCCGGGTCCGCGGCGGTGAGCTCACTTGTCGTCATCACCGCGCAGGAGGAGGGGAGTTCACCGACCATCGACCGGACCCGGTCCGCCCCCACCACGGCGAGCCGCGGATCGCAGTCGTCGACGATGCCTTCGACCCGGGCCCCCTTGCGGCTCCGGGTCGGCGGGAAGGCGGGCACCGCGATCGCCTGCGCGTAGAGGCAGCCCAGGAAGGCGACGGCGTAGTCGACGCCCTGGGGCAGCAGGATGAGCACGCGCTCGCCGGCCAGGCCGCGGGCCTGGAGCCCCGCGGCGAACGCCCGCGCGCGGCGGTCGCACTCGGCGAACGACAGCCGGTCGAGCTCGCTCTCCCCCTCGGCCAGCATGATGATCGCCGGCTTCTCCGGAAACTCGTCAGCTCGTGCACGAACATCATTGACAATGGACACGGAGAAATCCGGACGAGACTTTGTTGCCACGCTTTATCCCGCTTTCGGAGCAGCCTGAAGTGACACACCTGAAGCCGTGAAGGAAACCACTGGAAACCTGCCGGAACGGCAGTGAAAAGTACTCGGGCAGACAAAAGGAAGGGGAGGCGGCAACGCGCCTTCAACCCTCCGACCCGAGGCGGCCTCAGCAGATGCCGGGCATATCCGTTCGCATGGACAACACCACCCTCGACCACTCCCCCGTTTCGCACTCCGGCCGGCCCGGGCTGCCGCGTGATCCGCCGCCCCACCCTGCCGGAGTCCATTGAATTGATGATCACCGTAATGAGCGGCCAGGGGTGCGTCAAGCATCGTCGGAGTTCCTCACAAGCGAAATGCAAGACCACCCCTTCCCCGACACCTGTGAAGAAAGAGTGCGAAAGGACGGCCAGCGTGCAGAAAACGGGCATTGCCGCCATACGGCCCCGCCGGCCCCCGGGGCCCGGACCCCCGCCGCCCGACCCGGCCACGACCGTCGGGTCGGGGTCGCACCGCCCGTACGCTGCACGAATCCAGCCCCACGGCAGCGGATCAGACGCTCCGTCAAGATCAAAGAACCGGCGGATACGGCTGGCGCTCCCTACCGAAGCGATCTATGCTCTGTTTCGGCCGCATGACCGAATGGGCTGCCCGACACGGGGAGGTGGGCACGGGGAGCCCGGTCGAATCGGATCGGCCCACGGACCCCGCGCGGGGATTCGGCGGGAAGTCCACAGACGCATTCCCGCCCGAGCTCGGGTGCGAGTTCCAGCACTCCGCGACATTCCAGGTCGCCGCACCGACCACCCGCCGGGCCGGGTGGGGGGAACAGTTTGAAACTGTTGGCGTGGACATTGCATGACAATGCGCGATCGCTGAGCCGTCAGAACTTCACAGGAGACGGCCCGTTCGGATTTCCTGCCACCGGCCACGGGGCCGCTTGATCCGGGATTCCCCGGACTCCTCGGGCATCCGCCGAGCCGTGGGCCCCGCCGCACCGGGCGGGCGAGGAACAGCTTTCGACAATGGGGGACGACTGCATGACCGCGACTGACTACGCGTCGTTGGCGGAGAGGGCCGGGCGCGCGTTGGAGGAGGCCTCCGCGCAGGAGGTCCTCGCCTGGGCGGCCGAGACCTTCGG
>NZ_JBVJBI010000046.1:0-62012 GCF_055589745.1 Kitasatospora sp. NPDC041917
CGCTGAACGCCTTCGAGATCACCTTCGACGGCCGACTCTCCGCCGGCCGCCGCTAACTCAACCCAACCGAGTTACACCGTTCACTGGACAGACCCAACGCGCTCGGCTCCTGCCACGCTGCACAGGAAGTCGGCGGGTCCGACTTCCTGCGCACGGCGCGGAATTCAGGTTCGGGTGGCTTGGGTGCGGCAGTGGGTGAGGGCGTAGGTGAGGCGGGTGTCGGGGTTGGGGGTGGTGGTGAGGAGTTCGCCGGCGGTGACGAGGGCGGTCCAGTAGGTGGTGGGATCGCCGGTGCGGGGCAGGGGTCGGGCGGCGGTGAGGGAGAGGTAGGCGGCGGTGAGGTTGCCGGTGGTGAACCAGCGGGTGAGGCCGTGGTGGTGGCCGGGTCGGAGGCTGCCGTGGGCGTCGATGGCGGCCAGGAGGTGGTCGACGGCGGCGAGTTCGGTGTCGGTGAGGGAGGCGGGGACGTCGAAGACGCCGAGGGCTTCGAGGAGTTCGCCGGTGTCGGTCTCGGTGCCGGGGCGGGGGTTGGCGAGGAGGGCGTCGTGGCACTCGTCGAGGCGGCGGACGGTCTCGGCGAGGGGGATGGTCAGGGCGAGGCAGACCGCGCGGGCCGAGGGCACCGGTTTGTGGGTGCGGCGGGCGAGGAGGGCGTAGGTGTCGGCGGGGGTGCGGCCGCGGGAGAGGGCGTGGCCGGCGAGGGTGGTGAGGTGCATGGGGGTTCGGACTTTCAGGCGATGACGAGGGCCGGGGCGTAGGGGATGGGGGCGACGAGGGCCCAGACGTACTTGCCGATGCCGCCGGGGCGGTTGGCGCTGCCCCAGCGTTCGGCGAGCTCGTCGACGAGGAACATCCCGCGCCCGCGCTCGTCGTCCGGCGAGGCGACACGGAGGGACGGGCGGCCGCTTCCGGCGTCGTGGACCTCCAGCCGCAGACGGGAGTTGACGAGGGCGAAGCGGATCTCGATGTGGCAGTCGTCGGGGGCGTCGGAGTGCTGGACGGCGTTGGCGAACAGCTCGCCGAGCAGCAGCTCGGCGGTGTCGGCGTAGCGCTCGCCGGAGGGGAGGCCGGACAGGTAGGCACGGAGCAGGTAGCGCGCCAGGGGCGTGGATTCGGCCCGGGAGTCGAGGCGCGCGACGAACATGCGGGGCCGGCGGTGGGTTTTGAGCATGGGGGACCTCAAGGGGTTGAACGCGTGCTGCTGGAGAAGGGGCCGGACCGCACTCACGGAGGTCCGGCCCCGTGGTGTCGCCGTCGGGCCGGGCGCTTGATCAGGCGACCGGGACCGGGACGCCCCGCACGAGGAGGGGGAGGCCGTCGCCGTGCTCCCAGGCGTCCCAGGCGTCCTCGACGCGGCGGCACTGGTCGTCGGCCATGAGGTCGCGGAGCTGGTGACGGGGGACCCAGTGGAGGGCGCGCAGTTCCTCCGGGGGCTGGTGGTGGCTGGCGGTGTTGGCCTGTTGGGGTGTGACCTTCCCGCCCGCGTAGACGAGGTTGAGGCCCTCGGGGAACTCGGCGGCCGGCATGTAGTCGATGGTGAGGACGGTACGCAGGGGCAGGACGAGGCCGGTTTCGGTTTCGAGGTGCCGGCGGGCCGCGAGGTGGGGAAGTTCGTCCTGCTCGGCGCTGCCGCCGGGGAGGATGAGGCCGTCCATGTAGACGGGATCGACGAGGAGGGCGGAGAGTTCGCCCGATCCGTCGGGGTCCTCGCGCAGGGCGAAGATCTGCTGACCCGACCGGCGGGCCGGGGGCTTGCTCATGATGCGGGTCCTGCTCAACTCTGCTCCAGGTAAGAGGAATTGATGGCGGGCGGCAGTGGCCACCCGTCGACGGGCGGGCGGTAGGCCTTCCCGGGTGCGACCTCCACGAAGATGCGCTCGGCGGATCGCTGCCCTCAGAGCCGGTGAAGTCCGCTACAAATTGGTGGAGTTGAAACCGATTCTCGGGATTCCGCGTGTGACACACGAGACCTCCGCCGGTTGCTCTGTGCTCCCGGTGCATCACCGGGCGTAGCCATAGTGGCCCCTCTCCCGCTACGATCGGAACTCGATCTGAATCTTGAAGTTGATGCTCGGCAAGTAGGCGAAGATCAGTGAACATCAAAGAGCTTGATCCAACATCAGGTCCATGGGCACCCTTCGGGGTGCAACTTCGCAGGTCACGTAAGGCTGCTGGCCTCACGCAAGCCCAGCTGGCCAGGCGCTTGGGGGTCGATCCCTCCTACGTCTCCTACGCTGAACTTGCTCCTCCTGGCCGGACCCCGCCAAGCGAGAAGTTCGCACGTGATGCCGATCGGGTGCTTGAGACGGGCGGAACCCTGCTGCTGATGTGGCTCCAGGCCAAGCACTCGGCCTTGCTGGAGGGCTTTCCCGAGTACGCGGCCAATGAGACGCGGGCCAGTGAGATCCGGATCTTCGAACTCGGCATCATCCCCGGCTTGCTCCAAACGAAGTCCTATGCAGCGGCTCTTGCAAGGGCAGATGTTCGTCGAAGGGACATCACTCCCAAGCAAGCAGAAGAGAGGCTGACCTTTCTGTTCGCACGACAGGAGGCCCTGGCGCGACGTGATCCGCCGCTCATCCATGCCGTCATGGACGAGAGCTGCCTCCGGCGGATCATCGGTGGCCCCGAGGTCATGCGGGAACAGCTTGAGCAACTTGAACAGCTCTACGAACAGGGGCGTGTGGTACTTCAGGTAGCGCCGTTCAGCATGGGAGAGCACAGGCCGTTCGCCCTGCCCATGCGGCTGCTGACGCTCCCCGATGGCTCCCTGTTTGGCTACTCTGAGTCTGAGGGGCGAGGGCACGTTGAACGTGATGACGACAGGCTCCGCGACTGGCGTAGGAGATACGATCGCCTCCAGGTAGGGGCGCTGGCCGAGTCGGCGACCCTCGAATTGATACTCCACGCTCGGAAGGACTCTCATGGCTGATTTCGACTTGACTACCGCTTCGTGGGTGAAGTCGACGTACAGCCAGCAAGGCGGCGACTGCCTTGAGGTTGCGCGTGGCTCTCGTGCATTGATGCCGGTCCGTGACTCCAAGGATCCTCAGGGCCCGGCTCTCGTCTTCCCGGCCGAGGCCTGGGTGTCGTTCGTTGCCGCTGTTCTTAGCGGCGAGTTCGGCGAGGTCTGAGCCTCCGCCCGGCCCCCGCAGGCCCGGACCGCTCCCCGGTCCGGGCCTGCGCCGTGCCGGCTCGGACGTCACGCCGGCCCGCCGCCCCCGCCCGGAGCGGAAGCCAGCACCGTCCGCCCACCGGGTGGTGCTGAACGGCTGCGAACCGGACGTCACCACGCTCCGCAACGGCCGCCCCCGCTGACAGACCTCGCCGCCGACAACGAACAGAACCTGACGTTCGCGGACCGCCTAAGCGAATCTCACCCGTCGAAACCGCCAGTTTGAGGTCCTTATGTCCCAGGCGCTCGACCCGCAGGCGTCGCGGTCATACTTGCAGGCAACCCTGACGAACAGTGCGAGTTGGGGATAACTGAGAGGATGACCATGCACGACGGCACCACCCTCGACCAGGGCGGCTACAGCTGGGCCAAGTCCAGCTACTCGGCCGGTGAGAACGGCAACTGCGTCGAGGTCGGCCGGACCCCGGCCGGCATCATCCCGGTTCGCGACACCAAGCAGCACCGGCGCGGCCCTGTCCTGGAGTTCACCCCCGCGGCGTTCCAGGCGTTCCTTGACGCCGTCAAAGCACATGAGTTCCCGGTTCAGCTGTAACGGGTGAATGACGGATGGGTGGGCCCTGGCGAATCAGCCGCCGGGGCCCACCCATCTTCTTGCATACCACCTAGCCACGACAATGAACGCAAGTGGCCCTCACAACAATTCGGCAAGCTCACCTAAAACCGTCAACTGACGCACAGCAGCGCAGCCCTGTCTCAGGGGGCTGGCCAATGGCCGGCGTCCTACCTCACTTGGTGGCTGACCCTGCCCGAAGGCGCCACCGGGCGGGCCGCCCGGCGGCGTCCGAACCGCAGGCCCTCCTGCCAGAAAGGTTCGGGCCGGGTCGGCGCCGTCCTGCCAGAGGTGCCTGCGATGGCGGCACGGCCGACCCGGAACTCCCCGATGACCTACTGCACCTGTCGAACCACCGAGACACCGTTCCCCGAGCGCCCCGACCGGCACGCCGCCGAACCGGGCTTCGCACTCGCCCTCGCCTACAACGGCGAACTGCCGGTCGGGTACGCCTACGGCAACACCGGCGCGTTCCTACCGGCCGTCGTCCCCTCCCCCGTCGCACCCGCACCACCGGCCGCCGGTAGCACGGCCGCCCCCGGCACCGCTCCGGCGCCGGGGGCAGAGCGGCACCGGCCGCACCGCCGGTGCCTTCAGGTGGCTTCAGGTGCCTTCAGGTGGCTTTCGGCGGGCCGACGGTGCCGGCCGCCGGAGCAGCAAGGGCCCGGAGCAGCAGCAGCACCACCACCGCGCCGGCCAGGTTGACCACGGTCGGCCCCAACTGCGGGAACCACCCAGGATCCAACGGCGGCAGTGCCTTCGCCACCACCACGATCGTCGCCTGCCGGACGGCCGCGGCCCCGACCGCCCCCGGCACCGGATTCCGGCGCACCTGGCTCCCCCATCGCGCCAGCGCAGCTCGATGGTAGGCACGACCCCGTCAAGTCGGCGTCAGTTCAGCGGAGTTGGAATCGTTCGTCGCACCGCCAAGACGGCTTCGGGGAGGCGGGAAGGACGCCCGTGGACCCCGCCCCGCCTCCTACGTCCGATCCGACGGCCCGCACACCGGCACTGCCGCGGCCCCTGCGTCGAACCTCCCCGTCCCCGGAGCCGCCCGGATGCCGCCCCGGCCCCGGCCGCGCAGGAAGTCGACGGGACCGACTTCCTGCGCGGCGCGGGTTCAAGCCTGGATCGACGGGGCGGCCCCGCCGCAACAGCCCGGCCCCACCCCACCCCACCGAGCCAGAGCGCAGGAAGTCGGCGGGGCCGACTTCCTGCGCGCGGCCCGGCGGGTTGGGCGGACCAGGGCGAAGGGGCGTGGAGGGCGGGCGGGCCCACGCGGCGGCGGGGCTGTGGTGTCAGGCCGGGTGGACGAGGCGGCTTTCGTAGGCGAGGACCACGGCCTGGATCCGGTCGCGGAGTTCGAGCTTCTGCAGGATGCGTCCCAGGTGGGACTTCACGGTCGCCTCCGCGAGGTACAGGGTGGCCGCGATCTCCGCGTTGGACAGGCCGCGGCCCACCTGGACGAGCACCTCGCGTTCGCGGGCGCTGAGCCGGCCCAGCCGCTCGTCGTGCTCGGGGCCGCGGCCGTCGGGGATGTGCGGGCGGAGGTTCTCCAGCAGGCGGCGGGTGATCCGCGGGGAGATCACCGCGTCGCCCGCGGCGACGTTGCGGATCGCGGTGAGCAGTTCCTCGGGCCGGGCGTTCTTCAGCAGGAAGCCCGAGGCCCCGGCGTTGAGTCCGGCGAAGGCGTACTCGTCCAGGTCGAAGGTGGTGAGGATGAGCACCCTGCTGTGCGGGGAGGTCCCGACGACCTGCCGGGTCGCCTCGATCCCGTCGGTCCCGGGCATCCGGACGTCCATGAGGACGACGTCGGGGCGCAGCTCCCGGGCGAGGCGTACGGCCTGGGCGCCGTCGGCGGCCTCGCCGACCGGTGCCATGTCGGGCTGGGCCTCCAGGACGGTGCTGAAGGCCATCCGGAGCAGCGCTTCGTCGTCGGCGATCAGGATGCGGATCGTCATGCGCGCGCCGCTTCGCCGCTGTCGAGCAGCAGACGGGTGTGGACTCCCCAGCCGCCGCCCGGGAGCGGTCCGGCCCGCAGCGTCCCCCCGTAGGCGGCCGAGCGCTCGCGCATGCCGGGGATGCCGTGGCCGGACGGTGCGGCGGCGGGACGCGGATGCGGCGGGCGGGGGCCGCTGTCGGTGACGTCCACGGTGACGGCCGCGGTCGAGCAGTGGATGCGGACCGTCGCGCGGGTGCCGCCGGGTGTGTGCTTGAGGGTGTTGGTCAAGGCTTCCTGTACCAGTCGGTAGACGGTGAGTTGGGCGGTGGCGGGGATGTGGGCGTGGCCGCCGTGGACGTCGAGGCGGGTGGGCAGTCCGGCGGCGCACATCTGGTCGGCGAGGGCCTCCAGTTGGGCGATGCCGGGCAGCGGGTGGCGCTGCGCGTCCGGTTCGTCGATGCGCAGGACGCCCAGTGAGCGCCGCATGTCGGTCAGGGCCTGGCGGCCCGTCTCGGAGATCTGGAGCATCGCGGTGGTGGCCTTGTCGGGCGACCGGTGCTGGGCGTAGACGGCGGCGTCGGTGAGCGCGACCATGACGGACAGGTTGTGGGTGACGATGTCGTGCATCTCCCGGGTGATGCGCGTCCTTTCCTCGGCGACGGCCAGTCGCGCCTGCTGTTCCTGTTCGTGCTCCAGGCGGGCGGCCCGTTCCTCCAGGGCCGCGAGGTAGGCGCGCGTGGTGCGCACGTTCACGCCGAGGACGGCGGCGGCGACGACCATCGCGGTGACCGCGACGAACGGGGTCAGGAACGCGCCTTCCGTCGCCCAGCGCAGGCAGGCCAGCAGGGCACCCGCCTCCACGAGGGCGCCGGCGACGAGCGCGCCGCGCCGGCCCGAGGTGGCGGCCACCGTGTAGAGGGCCACCAACAGGGCTACATCGGCGGGCAGTTGGACGCCCGTCAGCCACTGGACGAGGGCCGCGGCCGCCACCGCGCCGAACACCGTGCGCGGGGCCCGGCGCCGCCACAGCAGGGGCAGCGCGAGGGCGGCGGTGAGGGCCACGGCCACCGGCAGCTCGTGCGGCGGGCGCGTGGTCGTGACGTTGAGGAGCAGGAGCGCCGGCAGCAGCGCGTCCCGTACCGCGGGCGGCAGCCGGGAGCCCCAGCGCCCGGCGGCTTTCACCGGTCGCGCCGCTCGTGCGCGGGCAAGGTCGGCGTACTGCGTCAGTCGTAGGGCGGTCCTCGCCCACCGCGCCCGCACCCGCACCCGTACAGGCACCTGGTTCCGGTGGGCCTGGCCGGGTTCCGCGGCCGCCTCGGTCATCGCACGTCCCTGTCGATTCGGCGTCATGGTGGCCCCGGCCGGGGCCACCGCCGCGGACAGCCGGTTCCGGGTCGGGCACGGGGCCGTACGCCTCGCGCCGCCCCGGCACGCACCACCGCCGCCCCGGCACGGACCGCTGCCCGGCACGTACCGCGGCCCTGCTCACGGTAGGCCGCCGGCCCGCGCGGCACATGAGTCCACCGTCTGATCGCGCCGGGCCGGGATACGCCCGCAGGAGGAGTCCCGATACCTCCCGTGGTCGCAGTGCGGCCGCCGGTCCGGCGTGCTCGACTACTGCTGCGGTCGTACGGGGAGGTTCAGCGGTTTGCGACCCCGGTCGGCCACGGCGGCGACCCGTGATCGATGCGGCGGCGCACGCCCGGCGCCGAGCATGGCCGGGTGACCGAGAACATCGCGGGACTGCCCATGTCCCCCCTGGAAATCCTCGCCCTGCTGGGTGCCGTCGCGCTGGTGGTGGCACGCTGGCTTCCCCCCGCCGCCCGCCCGCGCGTGACGATCGCGGCGGGGGCGCTCCTCGTGCCGTCCGCGCTCGCGCTGGCCGTGACGGGGATCCGCTGGCAGCTGCTGCCGGTCCTGGCCGGCGCCGCCCTCGCGGCGCCGTTCGCCCTCTCCCCCCTGCTGCGGCGCCGTACCGGCCGGCCGGCGTGGCGGGCCCGCTGGTGGCTGGCGCTGCCGGGATCGGTGGCCTGCGCCGGCCTGATCGCCACCGGCCCGGTGGCCGCCTGGGCCTTTCCCGTACCCGTGTTCCCCGAACCGTCGGGCGCCTTCGCGGTCGGCACCCGCGTGGTGCAGTGGACCGACCCGCACCGCCCCGAGACCTTCACCGCCGATCCGAACGACCTGCGCACCGTCGTGGTCCAGCTCTGGTACCCCGCGCGGAAGAGCCCCGCGGGCACGCGGCGGGCCCAGTACCTCGGACGCACCGAGCGCGAGGCGCGCACCGTCTCCGAGGCCCTCGCCCGCGGCGTCGGCCTGCCGGGCTTCCTGATCGACGGTGTTCCGCGGGCCCGCAGCCGTTCGGTCTTCGACGCCCCGGTGGCCGGCGGTGGCGAACGGTTCCCGGTCGTGCTGTTCTCCCCCGGGTCGGGCGGGGTGCGCACCCAGAACACCGCCTGGGCGGAGGAACTGGCCAGCCACGGCTACGTGGTCGCCGCCCTCGACCACCCGTACGACTCCGCCGCCGTCGTCCTCGCCGACGGCCGGACGATCACCACCGAGACCGCCTCCAGCGGCGACCGGGACAAGGACGACGAGCTGGCGGCCGGCTGGACGGCGGTGCGGGCCGCCGACCTCGGCTTCGTCCTCACCCGGCTGGACACCCTGGACCGGGGCGGGATCGCCGACCCGCTGACCGGACGCCTGGACACCGGGCGGGTCGCGGTGAGCGGCCACTCCATGGGCGGCGCCGCCGCCCTGCAGGCGGCCCGGCAGGACCGCCGGTTCGGCGCCGTCGTCGACCTGGACGGCTACCCCCACGGCCCCACCGCACCCGCTCTCGACCGGCCGACGCTCGCACTCACCCAGGCCCTCACCCCGGGAACCGACCCGCGCTACCTGCCCCGCCTCACCGAGGCGCTCGGGTCCAGCACCGCGACGAGCTACCGGCTCACCGTCCCCGGCGCCGCCCATCTCACCTTCATGGACGGCCCCCTGTACCTGCCGCCCGTGCCCTCGCTCGTCGGCTCCCTGGGCCGCACCGAGAGCCCGCGCGTCGTCGCCGCGGCCACCCTCGCCTTCCTGGACGCCGTTCTGCGGGACCAGCCCGGCGACCCGGCCGGCGCCCTGCGGGCCTACGGCGACCTCAGCGTCCACCGCCCGGGCGACCGTGGGTGAAGCCGGGTGACGGGAGGCCCGGCGCCGGCCCGGTGCCGGGGTGGTTCAGCGCCGGCCGGCTGGACGGCGCCGGGCACCCTGCTGCCGCTGGCCGGCGCGGCCCTGCTGGTGGCGGCCTTCGCGGTGGTGGAGCTGCGCCGGGCGCAGCGGGCGATGTTCGACGTCCGGCTGTTCCGGCGGCCCGAGTTCCTCGCGGTCGTGTGCCAGCCGTTCACCGTGACCCTCGGCTTCGTGGTGCTGCTGGTCTACCTGCCCGCCTACCTCCAGGGGGTGGGCGGGCGTTCCGTGCTGACCAGTGGTCTGCTCCTGCTGCCGCTGACGGTGCCCGTCCTGCTGCTGCCGCTGCCGGCCGGGCGCCTGGCCGCGGCGTTCTCCGTCCGTACGGTGCTGACCGGCGCCTCGGCGCTGATCGCGCTGGGCGCCCTGCTGCTGGTCACGGTGCGCGGCGGCGCGGGGTGGGCGGCGCTGACGGTACCGCTGCTGCCGTTCGGGGCCGGGGTGGGGCTGGCGTTCGGGGCCGGGGTGGGGCTGGCGTTCGGGGTGATGGACGACGCGGCGGTGGGCACGGTGCCGGTCGAGCGCGCCGGGGCCGCGGCCGGCGTCTTCAACACGATGCGGATCACCGGCGAGTCGGTCGCGGTCTCGGGCGCGGCCGCGCTGCTCACCACGCTGACCGCCGCTCACCTGCCCGGCCTGCCGGGCGGCGAGGCGGCCCGGCTCGCCGCGCGGGCCGTCCAGGGGCAGGTGGACCCGGCCCGGCGGGAGGCGCTGGCGGCCGGGTTCACCGGGGCCCTGCACGTCCTGGGGATCGTCCTGGCCGTGCTGTCCGCGGCGGGGGCGGTGCTCACCCACCGGGCTCTGCGGGAGCGGGGCGGGCGGGATTCGAAGGTGCGCCGGGGGTGCGCCGGGGGTGCGCCGGGGCGGTGCGCCGGACGGGCCAACGCCCCGTTGACGGCCGCGCCGCGCCCCTCTACAACGGAGCACGGGCCCCGGTCCGCAACGGAGCACCGGCCCCGGACAGGCCGGCCCCGCCGCGGGGCACCGTCCACCGGGGCGTGCCCGACAGGTCCTGAGAGTTCCCGAGTTCCCGAGTTCCTGAGCCCCCGAGAGCTCGTGAGGAGCAATGCCATGGCTCCAGACGACAGCCGCTGCCCGGTGCTGGACATGACCGCCCGGCGCATCCACCAGCAGAACGCGGAGCTTCGCGCCGCCGGGCCCGCCGTACGGGTCGAACTCCCCGGCGGCATCATCGCCTGGTCCGTGACCCGCAGCTCGGTGATCCGCGCCCTGACCGGCGATCCCCGGATCTCCCGCGACCCGCGCAGGCACTGGCCCGGCCTGGCCTCGGTGCCCGAGGGGTGGCCGATGGGGCCGATCGCGTTCCAGCAGAACTTCTTCAACCTCTACGGCCGCGAACACCGCTCGGCACGGCGGCAGATGGCGCCCTCCTTCTCGCCCCGCCGGGTGTCCGGGCTGCGGCCCGGGATCGAGGCGACGACCGCCGCCCTCGTCGGCGCGTTCCGCGGCCTGGGCCCCGGCGAGGCCGTGGACGTCCGCCGGGCGCTGTCGCTCCCGCTGACCATGACGGTGATCTGCGACCTCTTCGGCGTGCCCGCCGACATGCGGCCCCGGATCGGCACGTCGATGGACGCCCTGCTGACGACGACGGCCACGACCGAGCAGATGACCGCCTCCCGGGCGGCGATCAACGTGGTGCTGACCGACCTGCTGGAGCTCAAACGGCGCTCCCCCGGGCCCGACCTCGCCACCGACGTGGCCGCCGTCGGCACCGGCGGCGGGACGGGCCGCAGCGAGGAGGAGTCCCGCGACATCCTCTTCCTGATGCTGGGCGCCGGGTACGAGACCGCGGTCAACCTCATCACCAGCGCCGTCCAGGCTCTCCTCACCCACCCCGGCCACCTGGCCCGGGTCCGCGAGGGCGGCCTCGGCTGGGGGGACGTCATCGAGGAGACCCTGCGCCACGAGAGCCCGGCGATGCACATCCCGCTGCGCTACCCGCTGGAGGACATCGACCTCGGCGAGGGCGTGGTCGTCCGGCGGGGCGAACCGATCCTGCTCGGCTTCGGCGCGGCCGGCCGGGACCCGGAGGTCCACCCGCAGCGGCCGGACGACTTCGACCCGACGCGCCCCGACAAGGAGCACCTGGCCTTCGGCCACGGCCCGCACTTCTGCCTGGGCGCGCCACTGGCCCGACTGGAGGCCGAAGTGGCCCTGGACGGGCTCTTCGGCGCCTACCCCGGTGCCGTCCTGGACCCGTCCAGGGCGGCGCCGGCCCGGATGGAGTCCGTCATCATCAACGGCCCCTCCGAACTCTGGATCGTCCCCACGCCCACCCCGGCCGCCTGACCTTCGTCGCGAACGACCGTTGTGCGCGTAATCGTTGTGGCACGTTCCGCGACATCGACCGAAGACAGGCGACCCCGGCAGTGCTGGAACACCCCGGGGTCCGGCAACAGGAACAACCACTCCCGATGCGCGTTCATCGTAGCGCCCACGTGCGCGACTTCACCGTGTTGCCCAACGGCATGCTGCAGTGCCGGCGGCTCTCCTACACCGCCCGCGACCTGCTCGCGGACCTCCTCTCCCGCCCCGACGGCCGGCGCGAGGACGGCCGGCACATGGCCGACACCAGCCCCCAGGGCCGTGGCGCGATCCGCAAGGCCCTGAAGGAGCTGACCGCCGCCGGGTACTACCGGGTCGAGAGGATCCGCATGCCCGACGGCACGATCGTCACCGAGACCCACGTCTACGACACCCCGCAGCTCGCCCCGCCGGGTGCCACCCGTCCGGTTCCCGGCGAAGCGGCCGCCGTTCGCTGACGCCCCTCCAAAGGACAGGAACCAAGAACCCTCCCTCCCCGACGTGGAAATGACGAATCATCAGGAGGGCGAGGGAGCAGCTCCGTGAGGCGATCGCCACCCTGTTCCGGGTGATCCGGCCCGAGCCGCGCCTGCGCCTGGGCGAGGCCGAGGCGCGTGAACTCGCTGCGTCTCGGCGAGCGGCCCCAGCACCGTGACCCGTACCCGCGCCAGGTCCTCGGCGGTGAAATGAACCCGTAGCACGCCGTCCTCCTCATCCGCGCCCACACCCTGCGGCTGAGCCTTGCCGACGCACTCGTTTCGGGGCAGACCGAAACGAGTCGAATCCCGCACGGCTCGGATGGACTCTTTCATCCGGCAAAGACGCGAACGATCCCGACAACAGATCACCGAGACGAAGAGTTGGCTGGACAGACCCCCTGAATCGTCCGCACTCGGTAGGCAAGCAGCGACACTGATCAACTCGATGACGAGGAGCCCGGATGGATGACCTATCACCCAAGGACGGCAAGACGCACGAGCGACTCGTGTCCCGCCTCAAGCTGCTGACGTCGGCGGTTCTGGTGCTGCTCCTGCTGATGGCCCGTAGCTGGTTCGAGGGCCAGAACATGATCGGCAGCGCGATGCTGTTCTTGGCTGTCGCCGTGTGGGTCGGCGCATCGGCCGTCCTCCACCTGGCGGGGCGCGAGGGGACCAGCAAGGCTCATGGTGCTGCCGCGCCCGCCATTCAGGCGCCGGTCCGGGCGCAGGGAACCACCGGTCCGAGCCCCACCCGGCCGTTTCAGGGGTGGCGTGGGACATTCCGTCCCGGGCTCAACAGCCTTGTGGTGCTGACGGTGGTGGCAACGATCGTGCTGGTCGCCGACCGCCCGTGGAATGCACCGTGGTGGCCGGGGCGACACGAGGCTTCGCAGCTGCCGCAGGCGTGCACGGCCGGGGCCACGGCAGCGGCGCATCTGACGCCGAATGCGGCTGCCGACGGGAGCGAACGCCTCAGCGCCGGCTACGGTTCCGGCTCACGGTGCGTCTGGCGCGACCGGGAGATCGGCACCACTCTCGTGATCGACTACGTGCTGGGCAAGTGGGACGGCACCTTCGGCTCCGACGCCACCACGAGCGCGCGCAAACAGCAGGCGCTGAACATACGCGCTGCCAACGGTCCCAGGTCACACTCCGGCACGATCACCGACCTCGGCGACGAAGCCCGCAGCGTGTACCAGCCCGGTGGCACCGTGCACGTCCTCGTCCGGCGCGCCAACGTGGCACTCAGCGTGTCGTACTCACCAACGCCCAGCCTCGGTCAGAACACGGACCAAGTGGACGCGGTCAGCCTGGCCGCCACTGAACAGGCCGCCCGGGAGGCCCTCACGCCCGTACGACTTGACTAGCCTGCGCGTCTCATCCGGGGTCGCGTCCGGATGGTGATCGGAAACGCGAAAGGGCTTTCTGAGCTGCAGCGATAAGGCTTGTCCAAGCTTGGTTTCTAAGGTCGGCGGGTTTGGTGTTCCTTGATCGACTCGGCGCGTTCGACCGTCTTTCCGACGTGGTGGCACCTGGCTCTGTGCTCGTTCTTCGAGCCGGAAAGCCGTCCCGCGCCCGGCCGGGACGGTTTCGGTGCGGCCGCCGGACAGACCGCCGTCACGCACGCAACGCAACTGATCGTTTCACCGGGACGATACAGCCGCGCCGGATTCCGCCGACGCTGCGCCTGACCGGCTCCCGTACCCCGGGCGCCCCCACCGACGCCGTCGATGCCGGCTCGGCCCTCGCCGACCTGACCGCCCTCCTCGCCGACCACGCCCGTGGAGCCGGCCGGTGCCGAGTTCCTCCGGCTCCTAGACGTGGAAGTGACGGCCGTTGAGCAACGCGCCGCCGAGGGGGGTGAGCGTGTGCAGGACGGCACTGCCGCGTCTGGTGGTGATGATGAGGCCGGCCTGGCGGAGTACGGAGGCCTGCTCGCTCGCGGTGGGCAGCGACGCGCTGAGGCGTTCGGCCAGCTGCCCGGTGGTGCAAGGGCCGTCGCCGATGGCATGGAGGGTCCGGGCCCGGGTGCGGCCCAGGAGCGCGGACAAGGCGCCGTCGATCCCGTGCCGGGACGACGTCAGCAGTGCGGTGACGTCGGAAACGCCGCGTATGACGGGGAGGAAGAGCAGGACGGGTGCCTGGTCGTCCACCGGATCGGTGTAGGGAATCGGCCTGGTCTGACAGAAGGCGGACGGGACCAGCAACAGGCCCCTGCCCTCCAGGTCGACAGTGCTCGTGAGAGCGCCTCTGCCGACCTCCAGCGTCGGCGGCTTCCAGCGGAACTCGGGCGGCAGTCCCGTGAGCATCGCCTCGGGCCCGTCCTGGGCGAGCCTGAGCGCGTGCGCGGTCTGCTCCGCCCGCAGCCGGGGCAGGATCCGCGGCCAGTGGGGAGCCACGGCGACGCGGTGGACGTTACGGAGGAACACCAGCAGTTCCTCACGATCCTCCCGGACGTGCGCGATGTCGCCCCACGCCACACCCGCCCAGGGGTCCGTGCGGCGTAAGTAGCGGGCCCGTGCCTCGACGGCCCCCTCGAGTTCGGTGCGCAGGCGCTCGGCCGGTGCCGCGCGCAGTGCCTCGATCCCCTCCTCGACGGACGACGAGGCGCCGGTGACGGTGAACAGGTCCAGGACGGTCTCCTGGAAGAGGGAGGAGGCCGGATGGACGCGGGCGGGGGAACGAGCATGGACCTCGTGTCTCCATGCGCCGAACAACGCCCGGCTGTGCGGTTGTTGCAGGGTCGTCAGCGCGTGCAGCGTCTCCCCGAGCGGGCCCCAGGTCTCCGCTATCCGGGTCTTGGCGAGGTCCTGCGGGGTGAACGTGATGCGCAGCATGTGAGGGTCTCCCGGGTTCTGTTCGGACGCCCACCTTCCCGGCGCTCATCGTCTCCGGTCACGCACGACTGCTTCAAGTGGGCCTCACCACAGGGGTTTCGGCGACAGCCGAAAGGACTGGGGCCGCGCCCGCCGGCACCGTCAGGATGGGTTCCGAGGGCGGCGGACCGGGGCCCCAAAAACACCGGTGGTCCCCCCGGGCCTGATGGCCGTCCGAATCGAGAAACCACCCATGGAGGCGTTCATGCGTATTCGTCGTGCTCTCGCGGTCACCGCTGTCGGTGTCACGCTCGCTGTGGGCGCCGCGGCCGCACCGGCCGGCGCCGCCGCCACCGCCGCCGCGCCCTCTGCCGGCGTCACGGTCACCTGCGGCAACGCCTACTGGCCTCACACGGACAAGGACAACGGGTCCGGAACCATCAACAAGTCCGACGGCGCGGCGGTCCACACCGGCCCGTACGGTGCGTGCACCACCGTCGGTACCATCGGCGATGGGATCAAGGTGGAGTACGAGTGCTACTCCGTCAACGGGTACGGCAACAGGTGGACCTGGGTCCGTATGGTCGGCGGCGGAAGCTTCGGCTGGGTGTACAACGCCTACCTCGACAATGGGGGCGCCACCGTGCGCTGCTGAGCGCGCTCGGCCCCACCGATCCGTCGCACGCGCAAGGGGCCCGCTGTCCCACCGGACGGCGGGCAGGCGCACGGCATGCCCTACCCGGCCGGGCGTAGTGATCGAGGGCCACGTCCTCTCCCGCACCGCCGACCCGCAGCGCCCACTCTTTCATCCGTGCCCGAGGCACACCCACACATCCACGGAGCGACAGAGGAGAACGCCCATGCGCGCACGTCTGCTTCTCACCGGCCTGGCCCTGGCGGCGACCGTGCTGGTGGGCGGCGCCGCCACCGCCCAGGCGGCCCCCGCGCCCTCCCGGGCCGACACGGTCTCGGCCGCGGTTCCGGGGCACTGGGTGGTGAAGGGCCCCTACACCGAGTCGATGTGCATCGCCATGAGGGACTCCTACGCCGGCGACGCCTACTGCTCCTACTCCGGCACCAACAAGTACTACCTGCACTTCTGGGTCCTCTGACCCTCTCCTCGCGGGCTGCTCCCGCAGCGGCCCCGTCGTGAGTGCGCGGCACCTTGGGGGCCCGGGGGGGGCGTCGGCGGCGCGTCAGGAAAGGGTTCCGGCCCTTCGGTTCGTCCGAAGGGCCGGAGTCGCGCCGGGCGGGGTCGAGTGCCCCGGCCTCGCTCTACGGGGTCACGGGTTGACGGGGCCGAAGATCGTGGTCGGCTTCTTCTGCTGCGGGGTCTCCAGGCTCTGCAGGCAGAGGGTGTACTTGGTGCTGCTCCGCTTGTAGGTGAAGTAGCCGTCGGCGGTGGGGAACTTCCTGCACGCGGCCTCGCCGTCGTTGGTGTTCTCCTCGCGGCCCACGACGCGGGCCTCGGCCTTGGGGTCGGAGCAGGGCACCACTTCGACGTCGGGGTTCTTGTCGACGAGGCCGGGCAGGGCGGCGGCGATCGGGTTGTTGTTGTGGATGCAGTCGCCGGCCTTGGCGAAGTCGGGGTCGCGCTTCGCGACGAGGTAGATCACCGTGATCAGGAGCGCCGGGATGAGCACGCCGAGGATCGTGGGCCGCAGGTACACCGGCTTGCCGGGGTCCATCGGCGGGCGGGGCGCGCCGGGCAGCGGCTCGGCCAGCTTGTCGACCTTCAGGCGCTGCGGGATGTTGATCAGCATGATGATCGGGTTGACGATCATCGAGGGGATGCCCCACCAGCCCTGCCAGAGGCTGTCGGAGGTCATCTCGCGGTGGGTGGCGATGCCGCAGCTGCGGCAGAACGGCCCCCGGGTCTTCAGGTACTTCAGGATGATGATGAGGCCCAGGTGCCCGCGGAAGGTCGCGTCCACGGCCGGGACGGATCCGCAGTGCTGGCAGCCGAGCTGCCCCTCGCCGTAGCCGGGCAGGCCCGGGCCGGGTGCCGGGGCGTCGGAGGCGGGCTCGGTGGGCGCAGCGCTCTCGGGCAGCTCGGCAGACTGAGTGGAAATGGTGAAATCCCCCGTGACGGTCACGAATATGTGCGTCGGGAAACCTACCGCTGCCGGGGAGCCGGGAGGACCGATTTATTCACCGGCCGACGGAAGGTCGCCGAACCGTGATCACAAACCGGCCGATCGATGCCGAAACCTCCCCGGTCGGGCGTCCGACCGGCCCCTGTCGGTGGCCCCGCGTACGGTCGCCCCATGGATGACCAGCAGGAATCGCACACGAGCGGCGCTCCGGCGCACGGGGCGGCGCACGGGCCGGGCGAGGACGTACGGCAGGCGTGGGGCCGGGTGACGGGGTGGCTGGAGCGGCACGACCCGGCGGTCTTCGCCGCCCTCGGCGGCCCGGGGAGCCGGGAGGGCGTCGACCGGGCCGAACGGCGCATGGGCCTGACGCTGCCGCAGGAGTTGCGGCAGTGGCTCCTGGCGAACGGCATCGACGCCGGCACGCGGCCCGACATGCCCTCGTGCCTGGTGACGCGGGACTGCGCCGTGCCCCTGCCCGGCGGCCACATGCTGCTGGGCCTGACGGACATCCAGCGGGTGTACCTCAGCCGGACGGGCCTGGAGGAGGCGGAGCCGTCCGAGGACCCCGACTGCCCGTTCTGGCGCCGCACCTGGGTGCCGGTCGCCGCGGAGCGCGACGGCCTCTACGGGACGTTCCTGGACACGGCCACCGGAACCGTCGGCACGTGGGCGGAGGCGTCCTGCCCCGAGGAGGGCGTGTACGCCTCGCTGTCCGCGTTCTTCCACCATGCCGCGGACTGCCTGGAGAAGGTCCCCGCGGGAAACCGCGGCGGCCCCGGCAGGCCCGCCGCCACCCGTGACCCCGACCCCCGGCCCCAGGAAGAGCCGATCCGCCGCTGGGCCCGCGCCCACGGCATCCTCGTCAACGATCGCGGACGCGTCCCCGCGACCGTCCGCGAGGCCTACGAGGCGTCCCGGAGGTGAGCGGCCCTGCCGCCTCCCCCGGTGTCGCGGGGCGCGGCAGTGCAGCCGTCGGCTGCGGCGTGCGGTGGCGCCCGGTGGCGTGCGACGCACGAAAAAAGAGAGTGAATCAGCGCCCCTCGGTGGTGCCCGAAACGGCCTCGTGCGCGGCCTCGGCGGTGCCGTGGCCGCACTGCGGCGGCCATCCGGGACCCCTGGGGCAGGCACCTGCGGGCAGGCGCTCACGCGCCCGCCCACGCCGTCAACAGACCGGCTCTGACCTGGTGTTTTTCCGAAATTCACCTAGGCTGTGGAGTTCTGCCGGACCATCTTCGGAGGGGACACCGTGTGCCAGGAATCCAGCAGTTACGACGCCGCCCGCATCCAGGTGCTGGAGGGGTGGGAAGCCGTTCGCAGGCGGCCCGGGATGTACATCGGCTCGACCGGTGAACGCGGCCTGCACCAGATGGTGTTCGAGGTCGCCGACCGGGCGGTGAAGGAGGTCCTGGCAGGCCGCGCCGGCCGCGTCGAGATCACGCTCGGGTCCGACGGTGGCGTGTGCGTCGCCGACGACGGCCCGGGCGTTCCCGTCCACGACGAGGGGGATGCCGGCGAGCCCGGCCTCGAGGCCCTGCTGACCCGCATGCACGCCGGAGCGGGGCTCGGCGGCGGCCGCCACGACGTGATGCTCGGCCACTGCGGCGTCGGGCCCACCGTCACCAACGCCCTGTCGAGCCGGCTGACGGCCGAGGTGCGGCGCGAGGGGGTCCGCTGGGAGCAGGAGTACGAGCGCGGTGTCGCGGTCGCCCCGCCCACCGAGGCGGGCCCGGCGACCGGCAGCGGGACCGTCATCACCTTCTGGCCGGACACCGGGATCTTCGGTGCGGCGCAGTGCTCGTTCGACGAACTGGCCGACCGCTTCCGGGAACTGGCGCTGCTGAACCGGGTCCTGGACATCTCGCTGACCGACCGGCGCGACCCGGGCGAGCCACGGTCGCTCCGGTTCCGCTTCCCCGGCGGGGCGCGGGACTTCGTCGCCTTCCTCGACGGCCGGGACGCGGCTCCCGCTCTCACGGACATCATCGGCTTCGAGGGCGAGGACCCGCGGATGGCGGGGACGGTGGAAGCGGCCTGGCGGTGGCGCGGTCGCGGCGAGGAGAGGATCCGGAGTTTCGCCAACGGCCGGCCCACGCCGCGCGGCGGCACGCACGAGGCGGGCTTGCGTGACGGGGTGGCGGCCGCGCTCGGCGCGTACGCGCGCAAACGGCTCCTGCCGGCCGCGCCGGACCCCGTCCCGACCGCCGAGCAGGTCTGCGCGGGCCTGACGGCGGTCGTGTCGGTGAAGCTCGACCGGCCCGAGTTCCACGGCTCCACCTGGGACGTGCTCGGCGACGACACCGTGCGCGTCTGCGTCGCGCGGGCCGTCCGGGACCACCTGGGCGCCTGGCTGGAGCAGCACCCGGAGCAGGCCGCGGCCGTCGTCGGCCGTCTCGTCCACGGCCTCTGAGCGCCCGGCCCCGCCGCCTCCCTCGAAGCGGCGGGGCCGGGGCGTTCGGCGCGGTGCGGGTGTCAGGCGGGGCGGATGCCCGGGTTGCCGGCCTCGGTGGTGAAGGAGGCGGCGGTGGACAGGGTGCCGCCGGGGCGGGTGATGTGGGAGACCACCCGGTAGTCGGCGCGGGCGCGGTGGCGGTCCAGGGTGAGGACGGTGTAGCCGCGGCGCCCGTCGTAGAACTTCATGTGCGGGTTGGCCGACATGAGGTTGTTCCAGTTGGAGGGCTTCTCCTCGCCGTCGCCGTCGCTGCTGATCGAGGTGCCGACGAACTCCACGCCCACGGTGCGGGAGCCGGGGTCGTCGACGTTGCGCTTGACGTCCAGGGCGTAGGCCACGTGGACGTCGCCGGTGAGCAGCACGAGGTTCTTGACGCCGGAGCGGTCGACGGCCTGCAGGAAGCGCTCGCGGGCGGCCGGGTAGCCGTCCCAGGCGTCCATGGAGAGCTTGGAGCGCTCGGCGGTGGTGTTCTTGCGGCGGGAGAAGACGACCTGCTGGGGCACGACGTTCCAGGTGGCCCTGGAGCGGCGCAGGCCCTCGGCGAACCAGCGTTCCTGGGTGGCGCCCATCAGGGTGCGCCCGGCGGCGTCGGACTCCGGGGTGGGGTACTGCCAGCCGTCGCCGTTGGCCTGGTCGTCGCGGTACTGGCGGGTGTCGAGGATGTCGAACTGGGCGAGCTGGCCGAAGTGGACGCGCCGGTAGAGGGTCAGTTCGGTGCCGTGCGGCTGGGGCATGCGCAGCGGCTGGTTCTCCCAGTAGGCGCGGTAGGCGGCGGCGCGGCGGGCGACGAAGGGGGCCGGGTCCTGGTTCTTCTCCGGGATGCCGGCGGCGTAGTTGTTCTCCACCTCGTGGTCGTCCCAGGTGACGTACCAGGGGTGGGCGGCGTGCGCGGCCTGGAGGTCGGGGTCGTTCTTGTAGAGGGAGTAGCGCAGCCGGTAGTCCTCCAGGGTGGTGGTCTCGTGGTTGAAGTGGGCCGCGAGGGTGCGGTCGGTGTACTTGCGGTCGCCGCCGGCGGCGTCGATGCCGTATTCGTAGATGTAGTCGCCGACGTGGAAGACGGCGTCCAGGTCCTCGTTCGCGAGGTGGCGGTAGGCGGTGAAGTAGCCGTCCTCGTAGGCCTGGCAGGAGACGAGGGCGATGCGGGCGCTGTCGAGCTTCCTGCCGCGCGGCGGGGCGGTGCGGGTGCGGCCGACGGGGCTGGACCAGGAGCCGACGGTGAAGCGGTACCAGTACTCGCGTCCGGCGTCGAGGTCGTCGACGTCGACGTGGAGGGCGTAGTTGAACTCGGCGTGGGCGCGGGCGGTGCCGCGGCGCTCGACGCGGCGGAACTTCTCGTCGCGGGCGATCTCCCAGGCGACCTTGACCGAGCCGGTGGGCGGCAGGCCGGCGCCGGGCTCCAGGGGGCGCGGGGCCAGGCGGGTCCACAGCACGACGGCCTCGGGGGTGGCGTCGCCGGAGGCCACGCCGAGGGTGAAGGGGTTGTCGCCGATGGCGCGCGGGGCGATCTCGTTGTCGGCGGCGTGCGCGGAGGGCAGGTTGACGCCGAAGGCGAGCGCGGCGGCGGCCGAGGTGACGGTCAGGAAGCGGCGCCGGTCCAGGCGGGCGGCGGCCTCGCGCAGCATCCGGTCGGGCGTGGGGTGGTCGGCGGGGCGGGTCATCGGCGTGGTGGCCTTTCGCAGCTCGGGGGTGTGCGAAGGGAATTGGAGTGGACCGCCCCGTACGGCGGGGGTCGGGATCACGGCAGCAGAGTGATCATCTGATGGGAGAGCGGTGAAGGTCCGGCACTTCACCCCGAACCGGACGGAAGGCCGCATTCCGGTTGCGCCCGCCGTGTCCCGACCGGCCCCGACCGGCCCTGCCGCGCGCCCCGCGGGCCCCGGCACCCGCCCGTGCGCCCGGTGGGTGCGGCCCGCGCAATGGGCAGGTCAAGGCGCGCGGGCCGGACGCCTTCGGGTGAGCGGGCCCGGGACGGCCCGTCAGACGACCTCCAGGTTGGCCATCATCCCCATGTCCTCGTGCTCGGCGTTGTGGCAGTGGAAGAGGTAGCGGCCGCGGTAGCCGTCGAAGCGGGTGATGATCTCCGCGGACTCCCCCGGGCGCAGCGAGACGGTGTCCTTGAGGCCGGCGTCGTGGGGCAGCGGGGGCCTGCCGCCGCGGGTGAGGATGCGGAAGCCCACCAGGTGGAGGTGGACGGGGTGGTGGACGTCGGCGATCAGGCGCCAGATCTCGGTGTCGCCGAGGGGGACGGTGACGTCGGTGCGGGCGGGGTCGAAGGGGCGGCCGCCGATCAGCCAGCCGTGGCCGCCGTTCATGCGGCCGGCGCGGAAGGCGAAGTCGCGGGTGCGCACGGCGTCCTGGCGCTGCCAGTCGGGCAGGTCGGTCGACAGGACGGGTGGGATGCGGCTGTCGTCGGCGGCGGGGCGGCGGGTGATGCGGAAGGCCATGATGTCGCGGGTGCGGCCGGTGCCGAGGCGGTTGACGAGGCGGACCAGGGAGCCGACGGGGGCGGCGGCGAAGTCGACGACGAGGTCGTGGCGTTCGGCGGGGGCCAGGGGCAGGGAGTGGTGGGTGACGGGGGTGGCGAGCAGGCCCTGGTCGGCGCCGATCTGGACGAGGTCGAGGCGGCGGCCGTCCTCGGTGCGGGCCTCGATCTCGTAGTGGCGGGCGTTGGAGGCGTTGAGCAGGCGCAGGCGGTGGCGGGCGGCGTCGGTCTCGTGGACGGGCCAGGGGGCGCCGTTGACGAGGACGACGTCGCCGAGGACGCCGGCGAGGTGGGGTTCGGTGACGCCGGGGCGCTCGCGCAGGGTGGGGTCGAGGGAGGGGTAGGTCAGGGCGCCGTCGGCGGCGAAGGCGCGGTCGGTGATCATGAGGGGGATCTCGCGGGGGCCGGCGGGCAGGCCGAGGGCGTCCTCGGCATCGTCGCGCACGATGTGCAGGCCCGCGAGGCCGCGCCAGAGGGCGGGGGCGGTGAAGTCCATGCGGTGGTCGTGGTACCAGAGCAGGGTGGGGCGCTGGTCGTTGGGGAAGGTGTAGTCGCGTGTGCGGCGGCTGGTGACGGCGCGGGGGTCGGCCATGGCGCCGCCCATGCCCGGCATGCCGTCCGCGCCCTGCATGCCGGGCATGACGTGGGGGGTCTCGGGCCAGCCGGCGGGCAGGACGAGGTCGGTGGGGTAGCCGTCGGAGTCGGCGGGGGTGTGCCCGCCGTGGAGGTGGACGACGGTGGGCACCGGCAGTTCGTTGCGGTGGGTGACGGTGACGGGCCGGCCGCGGCGGGCCTCGATGGTGGGGCCGGGGAAGGTGCCGCCGTACGTCCACAGCCGGGTGGTGAGGCCGGGCAGGATCTCGGCGTCGGTCTCGCGCTGGACGATCTCGTAGCGGTCGGCTCCGCCGTCGGTGGACAGGGGCTTGGCGGCGGCGGGCAGCGGCAGCGGCACCTGGTAGGGGGGTGGCAGGGCGGCGGCGCTGCGCAGCTGGGCGCCGGTGGTGGCGGGGCGGCGGGCGAGGGTGGCGGCGGTGGCGAGGCCGGCGGTGGCGAGGAGGCCGAACGCGCCGCCGATGCCGAGGATCTGACGGCGGGTCATGTCGAGCGGGCGGCCGGGGCGGGGTTCAGTCACGGTCGTCCTCCCGGCGGGCGGGACGGCGGGCGGGGCGGCGCGCGGGCAGCGGGGTGCGCCACAGGGCGATGGTGAGGACGACGGTGGCGGCGATGGTGGCCACACCCAGGGGCAGGTGCAGCCACAGGGCGCCGTCGAGTCCGGCGAAGTACTGGACGGTCTCGGCCGCGACGGCGGCGAGGGTGGCGGCCGCCGGCCAGCGGCGGCGCAGCCGGATCCACACCACGAGGGCGGCGATCAGCTGGAGGTAGCCGAGGGAGGTGACGACGTTGGCGCCGGCGGCGTGCCAGCTGAGGGCGTCGTAGTCGCCGCTGAGGTAGACGCCGGCGAAGACGGGCTGGCCGAAGACGGCGGCGGTGTGGGCGGCGGCCAGGGCGCGCAGGGTCCGTCCGGCGGGCCCGGTCCGCTCCCCCGCGGCGGACCGGGCCTTCGGCTCCGGTGGGGTCCTGTCGGCGGCGATGGCCATGGGCGTCCTTCCTCGAACCGTTGCCGGGCCGCGCTGTGTGCCGGTGCGCGGCCCCGCCCATGACGCTATGACCGTCCGGTTATCCTGTCTAAGATCAATATTGCTATGGCGTTATGACGCCTCGGGCATGGGGGCGTCGGTGGACCTGAACACGCTCGCGCAGTTCCTGGCGGTGGCGCGGCTGGAGCACCTGAGCCGGGCCGCCGAGGAACTGCGCGTCGCCCAGCCGTCGTTGAGCCGCTCCATCGCCCGGCTGGAGGCCGAGCTGGGCACCCCGCTGTTCGAGCGGGGCGGGCGGCTGCGGCTGAACGCGGCCGGGCACCTGTTCCGCGGCTACGCGGAGCGTTCGCTCGGTGAACTGGAGGCGGGCCGACGGGCGGTGGCGGAGGCCGCCGGACAGGGGCTGGGCACGGTGCGCCTGGCCTCGGAGACGTTCCTGGCCTTCAGCGGACCGCTGGCGGCGTTCAAGCGCGGCCACCCGGGGGTGGAGATCGAGCTGCACCAGCTGTCCGCGCAGGAGGCGGCGCGGCGGCTGCGGGCCCAGGACGTCGACCTCGCCGTCTTCTCCCAGCCCGTCGCCGCCGAGGGCCTGGAGTCGGTGCCGCTGCTGGACGAGGAGGTGGGGCTGGCCGTCCCGGTGGGCGACCCGCTGGCCGGCCGCACCTCGGTGGGCGTCGAGGAGCTCGCCGAACGCCCGTTCATCGCCGCCCGCCCCGGCCACTGGCAACGCCGCCTGCTGGACCGGCTGTTCGCCGCCCGCGGGCTGGTGCCGCGGATCGTCTGCGAGAGCGACGAGGCCGGCGCCATCGCCGAACTGATCAGCGCGGGCCTGGGCATCGGCCTGGTGCCCGCCGTCGCCCGGCGCACCGCCACCCGCCTGCCGCTGGTGTGGGTCGGCGTCGACAGCCCCGACTGCCGGCGCTCCCTGACCCTGTTCTGGGACGCGCGGGCCCGCCTGCCCGCCGGCGCCCGGCTGCTGCGCGAGGCGATCGCGGGCTGGGACTGGGCGGGCGGCGGTCGGACAGCGGGCGGCGGGCGGCAGGCGGACGGCGGCTTCTGACAGCCGGCCCCCGGTTCGGCGCCGCTACAGCTTCGCGGCCGAGAAGGTGTCGCACTGGGCGGGGTCGCCGCTGCGGTAGCCGGTGGTGAACCAGGCCTTGCGCTGCTCGGCGGAACCGTGCGTCCAGGCCTCCGGGTTGATCCGCCCGGTGGCCTGCTGCTGGATCCGGTCGTCGCCGACCGCCGCCGCCGCGTCCAGGCCCTGGGCGATGTCCTGGTCGGTGAGCGAGGCGATCAGCGGACGGCCGGTGGAGGGCTGCGGGGTGGTCGTCGCGTGGTGCGCCCACACCCCGGCGTAGCAGTCGGCCTGCAGCTCCAGGCGCACCGAGCCGCTGGTGGCACCCTGGCGGTCGTTGCCGACCTTCTGCATGGCGCCGGTGAGGTTCTGGATGTGGTGGCCGTACTCGTGGGCGACGACGTAGGACTCGGCGAACGGGCCGCCCTTGGCGCCGAAGCGGGCGGACAGCTCGTTGAAGAAGCCCAGGTCGACGTAGGCCTTCTTGTCGCCGGGGCAGTAGAACGGGCCCACCGCCGAGGTCGCCGCCCCGCAGGCGGTGGAGACCTGGCCGGTGAACAGCACCGTCTCGGCGTTCTTGTACGGGACCTTGGCGGCGCGCGGCAGCTCGGTGCGCCAGAACTCCTGGAGGCTGTTGGTGACCGCCACGATCCGGCAGTCCTGGCGCTTGTTGGCGTCCGCCCCGGTCTTGCAGGCCTGCTGCGCCTCGCCGGCGGTGCGCACGCCGGAGGAGTTGGAGGAGGAGCCGGAGCCGGAGGACAGGCCCAGCAGCTGCGGGTCGGCCCCGAGGACGACGGCGAACAGCACCGCGATCAGGCCCACGGCCCCGCCCCCGATGGCGATCTTCCCGCCCGGGATGCCGCGCCGGTCGTCCACCTGCGAGGTGTCGAGGTCGCCCTGGTCGTCGAACTGCATGTGCCCCTGCCTGCCCGTTTCTGTCGTGTTCCGCCCTACTGGTGACGGTCTGTACCGTCGACGGCCCGGCCCAGCCTACGGGCCCCGCCCCGGATCGCGCCGCAGCGGGTCCCGGCGGCCCCACCCCGGCGGCCCCGCCCCGGCGGCCCCGCCCCGGCGGCCCGGGCGCGGTCAGGCGGGCGCGGTCAGGCGGGCGCGGTCAGGCGGGCGCCGGAGCGCCGACGACGCGCAGCAGCTCCAGACGGGAGGCCGACTCGCCGCCCGGCGCGGCGGTGTGCACCAGCAGCAGCTGGTCCTCGCCGCCGGCGGCCAGCACCTCGCACTCCAGCTCCAGCGGCCCCACCACCGGGTGCAGCACCCGCTTGCGGCCGCTGCGCCTCCGGGCGACCTCGTGGCGCTCCCAGCAGGAGGTGAACTCCTCACCACTGGCGAGGAGTTGCTCCAGCAGTTCGGCGGCGCGCCGGTCCCCGGGGCGGGCGGCGCGCAGGGAGGCGACGTGGGCGCGGGCGAGGTCCTCGTGGTCCTCGGGCGGGAACAGCGCCCGGACGCCCGGTTCGGTGAACCAGCGCAGCAGCAGATTGCGCCGCTCGGGCGCCAGGACGGTGACGTCGCCGAAGACGGCGGTGGCCATCGGGTTCTGCGCGAGGACGTCGCCGAGGTCGGAGACGACCTGGGCGGGCGTGTCGTGCAGCCGGTCCAGGATCAGCAGCAGCCCCGGCCGCACGTGCCCGAGCGGCCCGTGCCGGCGCGGCGGCTCGTGCCCGGCGAGGCGGAACAGGTGGTCGCGCTCGTCCTCGCTCAGCCGCAGCGCCCGCGCCAGCGCCGCGAGCAGCTGCGGCGAGGGCTGCGGGCCGCGCCGCTGTTCCAGGCGCGCGTAGTAGTCCACCGACAGCCCCGCCACCTGCGCCACCTCCTCCCGGCGCAGCCCCGGTGTGCGCCGCCGGACCCCGGGCGGCAGCCCCAGGTCGGCGGGGGCGAGCCGGGCCCGGGTGCGGGTGAGGAAGTCGGCCAGTGCCGCGCGGTCGATCATGCCCCCAGCATGGCCCGCCGGAGCCCGCCGCCACCAGGGACCGGCGGTCCCCCGCTCACGGACGCCGTCACCCGTCGGCGTGCGGTGGGTGTCCGCGGCGCCGGGCCCGGAACAGGACGTGGCCGCTGTCGCCCTCGGGCACGAACTCCTCGTGGACCACGTCGAAGCCGGCGCTCACGAGCCACCCGCGGTTGGTGGCGGCGTCGGCGTGGCTCCACCACATCGCGGCCCCGCCGCCGAGCCAGTTCTCGTCGGTCCCGGTCCAGGCCCGGTGCCCGGTGGTGCTCAGGAACCAGCCTCCCGGCCGCAACCAGTGGGCGATCCGCTCCAGCAGGGCCGGCTGTTCCTCCACCGGCACATGGATCAGGGCGTACAGGCAGACGACGGCGTCGAAGCGGCCCCGGGGAAGCTCCACGGTCGTGGCATCGGCGCGGATGAAGTCGGCGCCCGGCACGAGCTGCCGGGCCCTGCGGATCTGGACCTCGCTGATGTCGACCCCCGTCACCCGGTGACCCGCCGCGACCAGGGACCGGGCCACGGGAACCCCGGTGCCGCACCCGAGGTCCAGGACGGTTGCGGCCCCGGGGAGCCGGCCGAGCAACTCCTCGATCCACGGTCCGTACTTCGTCCCGCTGCCGAATGCCCGCTCGTAGTGCTCCGACAGCACGTCGTACCCGCGCCGGACCACTTCCTTCGGATTCTCGTCGTCCACGCGCGCACGCTACGGCGCGCCCGCCGGGAGCGCGACCGCTTTTCCCCCGGCCCCGGCCGGCCCTGCGCCCGGGGCCGGTGGCGCGCGGGCCGGGGGCGCCCGGGGCCGTGCGAGCGCCAGGGCCCCCAGCCAGGGATCGGCGGTCCCTGGATCGGGAGGTCTCTGCCGCACCGCTCGGGGCGCGGGCAGGGTGGTGGGTGTCGAAGGTGATCAACTCTCCTGGAGGAGGCGGACGATGGCGACGATCCTGGTGACGGGCGCGACGGGTTCGGTGGGCAGCAGGCTGGTGCCGCGGCTGGTGCGGTGGGCGGAGGCGGACGGGTCCTCGGTGCGGGTGCTGGTGCGGGACGCCGCGAAGGCGCGGGCCCTGGACGGGGTGGAGGCGGTGGTCGGCGACCTGTGCGAGGAGGCGGACCGGGCGCGGGCGCTGGAGGGCGCCGAGGTGGTGCTGAACGTGGCGGCGGCGCTGCGCGGGGTGCCGGACGAGGCGGCGTGGGCGGTCAACCGGGACGCGGCCGTCGCCCTGGGGCGGGAGGCGGCGAAGGCCGGGGTGCGGCGGTTCGTCCACACCAGTACGAACCTGGTGTACGGGCGGGGGTTGGGGCGCCCCGCCGTGGAGGGCGACCGGCTCGCACCGGATCCGGCATGGGGGGTGTACGCGGCCTCAAAGGCGCAGGCCGAGGCGGGGCTGCGCGCGCTGGGGGCCGAACTGCCGCTGGTGGTGGCCCGGTTGGCGTTCGTGTACGGGCAGGGCGATCCGCACCTGGCGCAGTCGCTGCACTGGGCGGCGAACTGGCCCGCGCACCAGCGCCTGGCGGTGGTGCACCACGCGGACGTGGCGCGGGCGCTGTGGCGCGCGGTGGTGACGCCCGGCATCGAGGGGCGCACGTACAACGTCGGCGACGACGCGCCGCTGACAGCCTGGGACCTGTACGCGCTCAACGGTCGGACGCACCCCGGCAGTTCACCGGACGAGCCGTTCGACCCGTTCGACCCGTGGGAGGGACAGGTGTCCACGGCGGCGGCGCGCCGGGAGCTGGGCTGGCGTCCGCTGTACCCGTCGGCGTGGGCGGCGGCCGACGCCGGGGCGCTGTAGCGGACGCCGCCCGGCCCTCCCGGTACGGGGAGGGCCGGCCGACGCCGCACAGCCGGCCGGCGCCGCTCAGCCGGTCCGTGCCGCTCAGCCGGCCGGCGTGGGCGCGGGGGCGTAGCCGGCCGGGCGGGTGGTGAAGGTGCCGCGGCCCTGGGTGCGGCCGCGCAGGCGGCCCGCGTAGCCGAACAGTTCGGCCAGCGGCACCAGCGCGCCGACCCGGGCGGTGGCGCCGTGGCCGGGTTCGGTGGAGCGGACGTGGCCGCGGCGGGCGGCGAGGTCGCCCAGGACGGTCCCGAGGGCGTCCTCGGGCACGGTGACGCTCACTTCGGCGAGCGGTTCCAGCAGGTGCATCCGCGAGGCGCGCAGGGCCTCGCGCAGGCCGAGGCGGGCGGCGGTGCGGAAGGCGAGCTCGGAGGAGTCCTTGGGGTGGGTGGCCCCGTCGGTGAGGGTGACGGCGACGCCGGTGACCGGGTGCCCGCCGAGCGGGCCCTCGGCCAGGGCGTCTCGGCAGCCGGCCTCGACGGCCTGCACGTACTCGCGCGGCACCCGGCCGCCGGTGACGGTGGAGGTGAACGCGAACTCCCCCTCGGTGCCCGCCGGCAGGGGGTGGACGTCGAGGACGAGGTGGGCGAACTGCCCGGCGCCGCCGTCCTGTTTGGCGTGCCGGTAGGTGAAGCCGGTGACGCCCTCGGTGAGGGCCTCGCGCAGCGCGACGCGCGGGCGCCCGACGACCGCTTCGACGCCGGCCTCGCGCCGGACCTTCTCCACCGCGACCTCCAGGTGCAGTTCGCCCAGGCCGGACAGGGTGCGCTGGCCGGTCTCCGGGTCGGTGGCCACGCGCAGCGAGGGGTCCTCCTCGGCCAGGCGGGCGAGGGCGGCGGCGAGTCTGTCGGTGTCGGCGGCGCGGCGGGCCTCGACGGCGACGGTGACGACCGGTTCGGCGCTCACGGGGGCCTCCAGGACGATGGGGTGGTCGGCGTCGCACAGGGTGGCGCCGACGCGGGTGTGCTTGGGGCCGACGACGGCGACGATGTCGCCGGCGCGGGCGCTGTCGGTCTCGGTGTGGCGGTCGGCCAGGACGGTGAGGATGCGGGCGACGCGCTCGCGGCGGCCGGTGGCGGTGTCGAGCACGGTGGCTCCCTTGTGGAGGGTTCCGGCGTACAGGCGCAGGTGGGTCAGGCGCCCGGTCGGGGCGGAGGTGACCTTGAACGCCAGGGCGGTCAGGGGCTGTTCGGGGTCGGGGTCGCGCTGCTGGGCGCGGTCGGCGGAGCGGGTGGGCGGGACGTCGAGCGGGGAGGGCAGGTAGGCGACGGCGGCGTCCAGGAGCGGTTCGATGCCGCGGTTGCGGTAGGCGGAGCCGCACAGCACCACGACCACCTCGCCGGTGCGGGTGAGGTCGCGCAGGGCCGCGGTGAGGGTGTCGGCGCCCAGGGTGGCGCGGGCACAGAACTCCTCCAGGGCTTCGGGGTGCAGTTCGGCCACCGCCTCCTCCAGGGCGCGGCGGCGCTCGGCCGCCACGGCTTCGAGGCCGGCCGGGACCGGGCCTTCGTGCAGGGTGCCGTCGTCGTCCCAGGTGAGGGCGCGCAGGCCGACCAGGTCGACGACGCCGGTGAACGACTCCTCGGCGCCGATGGGCACGTGGACGGCCAGCGGGCGCGGATGCAGGCGTTCGCGGATGGCGGCGACGGCGGCGTCCAGGTCGGCGCCGGCGCGGTCGAGCTTGTTGACGAAGGCGATGCGCGGCACGCCGTGGCGTTCGGCCTGGCGCCACACCGACTCGCTCTGCGGCTCGACGCCGGCGACCGCGTCGAACACCGCCACCGCGCCGTCGAGCACCCGCAGGGAGCGCTCGACCTCGTCGGCGAAGTCGACGTGGCCGGGGGTGTCGATGAGGTTGATCCGGTGCCCGGCCCAGGCGCAGCTGACGGCGGCGGCGAAGATAGTGATGCCGCGGTCGCGCTCCTGGGGGTCGAAGTCGGTGACGGTGGTGCCGTCGTGGACCTCGCCGCGCTTGTGGGTGGTGCCGGTGAGGTAGAGGATCCGCTCGGTGACGGTGGTCTTGCCGGCGTCGACGTGGGCGAGGATGCCGAGGTTGCGGACGGCGGCGATACCGGCGGTCGCGGCGGCGGTGGTGCCGGTGGTGCTGCGGGTGGTGGTGCTGCGGGTGGTGGTGCTGCGGGTGGTGGTGTGGGTGCGCATGGCCCGGGTGCCTTTCGAGGCGGTTCCGCTCGTGGGGTGGGCGCGCGATTCCAGCAGTGCCGACGGATCGTCGGATTCATGACCACGGAATGGGACGACGGCCGGACAGGCCGGTGTCAGACGGTGGCAGCACTGCTCCGGTGCCGGCCGCGCAGCGGGCACCGGGAGGCCAGGGACACCAGGATCACCTCGTACCGCGACGCGGGAGAGGGGGCGGCGGCGCTCTGCTTCGGCATGGCCGCCCGCCCCCTCTCTCGTCCCGTTCGTCGTCGCGGTCGCCGCGGTTGTCACGTGGTCGCGGCGGGCCGCGCGTCGGGGCGCGGCCGCGTGGCGAGTGTAGGGAAGGCGGGCCGGCCGGTGCGACGGGTTTTACGGTGCCGGGTCCTACGGCGCCCGGAAGCGCAGCACCGGCTCCGACCAGCCGTCGTCGCGCACCCCGGCGTCCAGGGCGGCGCCGATGGCCCGTTCCTCGTAGCCGAAGTGGGAGTCCATGATGGCGGCGAGTCCGTCGAGTTCGCGTCCGATCGCCTCCAGGTCGGCGCCGGTGGCGCCCTGGACGACGGCGTCGGACTGCCCGGCGGCCCGGTCGGCGAGGTGGCGCACCCGGGCGAGGATGTGGGTGATGAAGCCGTGGTCCTCGACGAGTTTGCCGATGGTCGGTGCCAGGTCGGGGCGCTCGCGCAGGAGTTGGGCGAACAGGCCGGTGTCCTCGCCCTGGTGGTGGTTGGTCAGGGCGGTGCAGAAGGCCAGGCAGTGGGTGAGGAGTTCGCTGCCGTCGCCGTCCGGGCGGCGGGGCCGGCCGAGATTGGTGCGCAGGTCGGCGAGGCGGCGGCGCAAGTCCTGGTGCGCGCGGGAGAGTTGCAGGCTGAGGGCGGCCGTACGGCCGGTGGAGGGGGAGGCCACGGGTGGCGGTCCCTTCGGTTCCGCACCTCCATGCCTGACGCAGTCCGTCACCGGCACGCGATGCTCGCGCCATCGGATCACGCGCCCCGACCGGAAGGCAAGCGGGCGGCGGGGCCGGGCTCGGGGTCGGGGTCGGGGTCGGGGTCGGGGTCGGCGGGAGGCTCGGCGGGAGGCTCGGCGGCCGGTGCGGGCTCGGCGGCGCCGGCGCGCGGGCGTCCGAGCAGGATGCCGGCGACCACCAGCGCCAGTCCCGCGCCCTGGCGCACCCCGAAGGGGTCGCCGTCCAGCGCGGTGCCCAGCAGCACGCCGGTGAGCGGGTTGAGCAGTCCGAGCAGGCCCACCGTGCCGGCCGGCAGGTGGCGCAGCCCGGCGAACCAGCAGGTGAAGGCGAGCGCGGTGGCGACCACGGTCGTGTAGCCGAAGGCGAGCAGGGTGGGCCCGTCCGCCGGCGGGGGCGGGCCCTCGGCGGCGGCGGCGAGCGGCAGCAGCACCAGGCCGCCGGCGGTCAGCTGCCAGGCGGTGGCGGTGAGCGGGTCGGCGCCCTCGCGCCAGCGGGCGGCCAGCACGTAGCCGACGGAGGAGACGAGCATCGCGGCCGCGGAGGCCGCCAGCCCGGCCCAGCCGATCCCCTCCCCCGTTCCGGCCAGTGCGAGGGCGACCCCGGCCAGGCCCACCGCCGACCCCGCCAGGTGCGCGCGGCGCGGCCGCTGCCCGGCCAGCGCCCAGGCGGTGAGCAGCAGGGCCAGCGGGGAGGCGGCCATGAGGGTGGCGGCGGCGCTGGTGGGCAGCAGTTGGGAGGCGAGGTAGAGCAGGACGAAGAAGGCGGCGGTGTTGAGCAGGCCGAGCAGGGCGCTGCGCCACCACCAGGCGCCGTGCGGGCGGCGGCGGGCGAGGGCGAGCAGCAGCAGTCCGGCGGGCAGGGCGCGCAGGGCGGCGCCCCACAGGGGGCGGTCGGCGGGCAGGTGGGCGTGGGTGACCCAGTAGTTGGCGCCCCAGGCGACGGGGGCGAGGGCGGTGAGCAGCACCCAGCGTTTGGTGGCTTCCATGGAAGGCAATATAGCTTCCTGGGAAGCTACTGGCGTAGGGTGGTGTCCATGGAGCCCGACCAGCACGAGGACCGGCACGAAGAGCGGCACGAGGACCGGCACGAGGACCGGCACGAGGAGCGGCACGAGGAGCGGTCCCCGGACCACGTCGCCCAGATCCAGGCCGCGTGGCAGCGCGAGCGCCCCGACCTCGACGTCTCCCCGCTGGCCGTCATCGGGCGCCTGCACCGCCTCGCCGCCCGCCTGACCGCCGAGCTGACCCTCGTCTACCAGCGCTACGGCCTGGGCGAGGGCGAGTTCGACGTGCTCGCCGCGCTGCGCCGCGCCGGCGCCCCGTACGAGCGGGCCCCGGGCGAGCTGGCCGCGCACACGATGGTGACCACCGGCGCGATGACCAAGCGGATCGACCGGCTGGAGCGCGCCGGGCTGGTCACCCGCCGCCCCGCCGTGGACGACCGGCGCGGGCGCGTGGTCGCCCTCACCGACGCCGGCCGGCGCCTGTTCGACGAGGCGTTCACCGCCCACCTGCGCAACGAGCACCGCCTGCTGGCGCACCTGAGCACCGAGGAGGCCGCCGCCCTGCAGGGCCTGCTCACCGCCTGGCAGCACCGCCTGGACGGCACCGGAGGCCCGGGTGGAAGCCGCACCGGCGGAAGCCGCGCCGGGGGCACCGGGGACGCGGGCCGTACGGAGCGGGGCGTTGACGACGGGCCGTGAGAAGCTGACCCATGGCCAGCGCCCCTCCCCCACCGGATGCCCCGACGCCCGACCACCGGCCCTCCCCCGCTCCCCCGCCCGGCTGGGAGAACCCCGAGGTGCGGGCCGACCGGCGCCTGGTGGAGATGCTCCAGGAACTGCGGGTGCTCCAGACCGGGGTGCAGATCGTCTTCGCCTTCCTGCTCGGCGTCGCCTTCACCCCGCGCTTCACCCAGCTCACCGACGCCCAGCAGGACATCTACGTCATCACCCTGCTGCTGTCGGTCATCGCCGCGGCCGTCCTGGCCACTCCCGTCGCCCTGCACCGCGGCCTGTACCACCACCCCGGCAAGCAGCGGATCGTCACCGTCTCCGTCCGCATCGCCCAGGTGGGCCTGCTGCTGCTCGCCTCGGCGCTGACCGGCGCCGTGCTGCTGGTCCTCGACGTCGTCCTCGGCACCGCGCCGGCGGTGCCGATCACCTGCACCATCGCGCTGGTCTTCGCTGTGCTGTGGTTCGTCCTGCCCTGGGCGGTGCGCCGCTCCGCCGCCCGCGACCAGGCCTGACCCGACCGCTGCCGCCGCCTTCGCCGCTGCCGCCGCCCGCAGCGGGGTTGCACGGGCGGCGGACCACGGACCGGGCCGGGGCCGGCTGCCGGGCGCCGGGGGCCGGGCCGGGAGGCGCCCGCCGGGCCGCCTCCCCCACCCCACGGAGCCCACCCGCACCCCGGACCGCTTACCGTGCCGGTATGCATACCGACGAAAGCCCGTGGGACGTCCTGCTGATCGGCGGCGCGTCCGGCATCGGCAAGAGCCGCGCCGCCGCCCGCCTGTCCGCCCGGCACGGCGCGTTCGTGGTCGAGTTCGACGACGTCGTTGCCGCCCTCCAGGCCGCCACGACCCCCGCCGGCCACCCCGGCCTGCACCACTTCGCCACCGTGCCCGACCCCGACGCACTGCCCGCCGACCGCGTCCTGGAGCTCCAGATCGCCACCGCCCGCGCCCTGGACGACGCGCTGCTGGGCGTCGTGCGCAACCGGCTCACCGTGGACGTGCCCGCGATCGTGGAGGGCGACTACCTCACCCCGGCCGCCGCCGCCCGCGCCGCCGCCGAGGCCGCCGGGCAGGGCCGGCGCGTGCGCGCGGTCTTCCTGCACGAGGACGACCCGCGGCGCATCGGCGCCAACTACGCCGACCGCGAGCCCGGTTCGGGCCCGCAGCCCGAGCGCGCCGCCGTCAGCGCCCGCTACAGCACCTGGCTCGCCGACCAGGCCCGCGCCCACGCGCTGCCCGTGGTCGACTGCCGCCCGTACGCCACCCTGCCCGAGCGCCTGGCCGCCGCCCTGGCGTGACAGCGGCCGGGGCGGGCGTCCGGCGGGCCCGGTCAGCCCTCCTCGATGTCCGAGATCAGCCTGGTACTCAGGTCGCTCTGCACCGCCAGCCGGGTGTGCCCGGCGTCGGGGCCGGTGCCCCAGGTCAGGGTGACGGTGGTGAACAGGTGCCCGGCGCCCGAGTCGTGGTGGCGCACCTCCCAGCGGGTGGGCACGTCCTGGGCGCGCAGCACGCCGTCGGCGTGGTTGGCCTCCTCCCAGGCCGCCAGCCGCTGACGGAAGTCCTCGGTGAGGTAGTGGGAGCGCAGTTGGTCGCCCAGGTCGTCGGTGCCGTCGGAGACGGCGTCGACGTAGGCGCCGTAGAAGTCGGCCACCCGGTCCACCGCGGAGTCCGGGCTGCCGCTGCGGACCGCGGAGCCCGCGGCGGTGTCGGTGTCGGTCATGACATCCCCATCCGTCAGGGCCGGGGGCGGCGCGCTCCCGCCCCGGCCGGTCGGTCGGTCGGTCGGTCCGACCTGTACGGCCCAACGAGCCGGCCCACCGGAGGTTGCGCCCCGGTCCGCCTCCCCCACCGGCCGGTTGGCCCACCCGGCCCACCCGGCCCGTCGGCCCGCCCGGCCGGGGGCGGCGTTCGGGTCATCCCGGCGCCCGGCGCCCGTCGTCGTACGCGGCGCGCGCCGCGAGCACCTGCGGCATGTGGGACTCGGCCCAGGCCTTGATCTGCCGCATGAGCGGCAGCAGGTCGCGCCCGAGCGCGGTGAGCGCGTAGTCGACGCGGACCGGCACCCCGGCGGTGACGGTGCGCACGACCAGGCCGTCGCGTTCCAGGGCGCGCAGGGTCTGGGTGAGCATCTTCTCGCTCACCCCGGCCAGGCGCCGGCGCAGGCCGCTGTAGCGCAGCGGTCCGTCGGCGAGGGCGTTGACGACGAGGCTGGCCCACTTGTCGCCGATCCGGTCGAGGAGTTGGCGGGCCGGGCACTCGGCGAGGTAGGCGTCGTAGTCGGCGGCCTCGGCGGCGCGGCGCTGGGCGGCGGTCGTGGTGGGCACCGGCCCACTCTCCTTTCCGTACGGTACGCACCTTCGGGTGCGTCCTTCCCCATGGAGAGTAACTCTCCTTAGGTTGAGTGGAGTTGCCGATGCGTGAGCCGATGGCGCGAGCCGAGGCGTGAGGGGTGTGGGTGCGATGCGTGCCGTGGTGGTGCGGGAGTTCGGTGGTCCCGAGGTGCTGGAGCTGGTGGAGGTGGCGCTGCCGCAGCCGGGCCGCGGGCAGGTGCGGGTGCGGGTGGCGGCGGCCGGGGTCAACCCGGTGGACGCGGTCACCCGTTCCGGGGTGCTCGCCGGGGCCGGGCTGATGGCGCCCCGGGCGGTGACCGGCATCGGCTGGGACGTGGCCGGGACGGTGGACGCCGTCGGCCCCGGCGTGACGCGATTCGCCCTCGGGCAGCCGGTGGTGGGCCTGCGCGACCGCCTGGACACCGACCTCGGCACCTACGCCGACCAGGTCGTCCTGGACGCGGACACCCTGGCGCCCGCCCCGGCGGGCGCCACCCTCGCGCAGGCCGCGACGCTGCCGCTGAACGGCCTGACCGCGCTGCAGGCCCTGGACCTGCTCGACCTTCCGGCCGGCTCCACCGTCCTGGTCACCGGCGCCGCGGGCGCGGTCGGCGGCTTCGCCGTCGAACTGGCCGTCCTGCGCGGCCTGCGGGTGGTCGCACTGGCCGGGGAGGGTGACGAGCGGCTGGTGCGCGGGCTGGGCGCCGAGTGGTTCGTGCCGCGCACGGCGCCCGATGCGGCCGCCGCCGTACGGGAGTCGGTGCCCGGCGGGGTCGACGGCGCGATCGACGCCGCCCTGCTGGGCGTGCGGGCGCTGGGCGCGGTGCGCGGTCGCGGCGCCTTCGTCGCGGTCGCGGCCGGCAGCGCCCCGGCGGCCCTGCGCGGCATCCGGGTCGCCAACGTGTGGATCACCGCCGACGGCCCCGCCCTCGCCCGCCTCTGCGCCCTCGCCGCCGACGGCCGCCTCACCCTGCGGGTCACCGACACCCTCCCCCTGACCCGCGCCGCCCACGCCCACCGCCGCCTGGAGGCGGGAGCCCTGCGCGGCCGACTGGTCCTCACCCCCTGACCCGCTGCCCCCTGAGCCGCTGCCCCCGGGGAACGGAAAGAAGGCCTGCTCCCTTGACGGGGCAGGCCTTCTTCGATGTGATCCGCGTCACGGCGGGACTGCGGCAACAGCGCTCCGCCCGGGGAGACCGTCCGGGTTGAGGGGAAGGGCTCTCGGGTTGCACTGTGGCAGCCGGCGGGGCTCCGACCAAGCGGGCCGGACGACTTCGGACACTCCCGGACGGCTTCGGACGCCCGATCGCCCTGAGCAGGCGCGATCCCGCGACTGCGCCCGCAGGTACGCGGACGGCTTCGGACGGCCCCGGACGCACGGGCTCCGGTGCCGGCGCGGCGGTGTCCGAAGCCGTCCCGAGAAGCCGTCAGATCCCCTCGCCAGGTCTCCTTTTGACGCCGGTCGCGCCCACCGGCAGGAACTTGCGCGGGCCTTCACGGCCCGCGCATGATCTGACCCGGCCGCCCGCCGGGCGGCCCAGGGGACGGCAATCCCCACGTCCGGGTTGAGGGTTCAGAGAGGGATCACAGTGCTGTTCGAGTTCCGATGCGCGGTGCGGCGCACGCCGCCGCCCGCGCAGTACGCCGAGAGCCACGACCTCCGGCGCGCCGCGCTGTCCGCGGCGTTCCTCGCGGTCGCCCTGGCCGGCGTCATCGCCCTGATCGTCCTCGGGTACGCCGTCGAGGCGCTGGTCACCGTCGTCGTCACCGCGGCGGTGGAGGCCTCCGGCACGGCAGCCCGGGGGCGGCGATGAGCACGCCGGCTCACGCGGAGAACCCTTCCGCCCGCGCCCGGTTCGTCGCCGAGCTGCGGCAACAGCGCCTGCTGGCAGGCCTGCCGTCCCTGAGCTCGATCGTCAGAGGGCGCGATCTGTCGGTCACCACCGCGAGCAGCATGCTCGCGGGGAAGATGCTTCCCTCGGAGCGGTCGCTGAAAGCACTGTTGGACGGGATGGGCGTGAGCAGTCGCGACCGGCAGCACATACTGCTCCTCCACCGTGATGCGGCCGAGGAAGCCCGTGCCGCCGCTCGGCGCACCGCTGCCGAGCGCCCCGCCGCCCAGCACGTCCCCGACGAGCTTCCCGCCCCCGACTGGCGCGTGCCGGTCCCGGCCGCGGGGGAACCCGACCCGGTGATGTTCTCCACCGTGGAGGAGTTCGTCGCGGGCCTGGGGGACGTGAGGATCTGGGCCGGCGAGCCGTCGCTGCGCCGGCTGGAGGAGCGCAGCGAGAGGCTGCACCGGCAGCGGCACACGGCGTACGGCAAGGTCCTGCGGCGCAGCACGATCTCCGACATGCTCAACGCCTCGGTGCTTCCGCAGATGGAGAAGGTGCGGCACTACCTGCAGATCTGCGGGGTGCGGGACATCGACGCGTGGGTGTACACGTGGCGGCGGATCCGGACGATCGAGAAGGCCGCCCTGCGCCGGGCGGCCTGACCCCTCACGGCCCCGGAGCGGGAAGTCGGCGGGTCCGGCTTCCCGCTCCGGCTTCCTACTCCGGTTCCTTGCCCGCGGTGGAGGCCGGCTTGGTGTGGAGGACTTCGCGGGCCTGGTCGGCGGCGCGCACGATGCTCTCGCTGATGAAGTCGAGGAAGCGGGCGATGTTCTCCAGGCGGACGGCGGCGGGGGTGCCGGGGCCGAGGACGGTGACGCCCTGGCGGGCGGCTTCGATGACCCGGTCGTTGGCACGGGCGCTGGCGATGACGGCCTGGTAGTAGAGCTCGTCGTCGACGATGTAGCGGTCGCGGCGGCGTTCGTCGCGTTCGCGGCGTACCAGGCTCTGGCTCTCCAGGAAGGCGATCGCCTTGGAGACGGACGCCGGGCTGACCTGCAGGCGCTGGGCGAGTTCGGCGGCGGTGAGGCTGCCCGCGTCGGTGGTGGACAGGCAGGTGATCACCCGGGCGCCCATCCGGTTGAGGCCCGAGCCCATCAGGACGGTGGTGAGCTGTTCCTCGTAGGCGGCCACGGCCTCGCTGTCGCGCCCGTGGGGCTGCGGGCCGGACTGCTGTGCGCCGGGGGTGGCGGGCCGGCGCCGCTGGGCGCGGTGTTCGGTGGCGCGGTGGGCGAGGTCGGCGCGGTAGGCGAGGGGGCCGCCGTTGCGCATCACCTCGCGGGTGACGGTGGAGGTGGGGCGTTCCAGGCGCCGGGCGATCTCGGCGTAGGGGAGGCTGTCGGCCAGCCCCAGCGCGATCTGTCGGCGTTCCTGCTGGGTGAGCCTGCCTCCGGGCATCGCGTTCTCCTCGGTGGTCGTCGCCGCACGGTTCGCGGCACGGTTCGCCGCACGGTTCGCGGCGTGCTTACCGGTGGGGTCACCGGTCGCCCCCACCATAGCGTTCACCTTCCACCCATTGCAATGGTCACAATGGTCGCCGTTGCATTCATCGACACATCCGTTGCAACAGTTTCCCTTCATTCACCTGCTGCAACGCTGTTTTGACGCAACGAACTAGTTGCCGAGATCTTGAAAGCAACGTAGCGTTTCCAACGTCGGAAACACCGACGGGGCAGGCCCGGAACCGGGCCCGAGCCCGCACCCACCCCCGCATCCACCCAGGAGCGCACCATGCAGAAGTTCGACACCTCCGCCCCGATCACCGTCGTCCTGGACATCCCCGGCGGGCGCGTCCGGTTCATCGCCGCCGAGCGCGGCGACACCACCGTCGAGGTCCGGCCCGCCGAGGCCGGCAAGAACCGCGACGTCCAGGCCGCCGAGCGCACCGACGTCGCCTTCGCCGACGGCGTCCTGCGGATCACCACCGCCGCGACCGGCCACCAGCTCCTGGGCCCCACCGGCTCCCTGGAGGTCACCGTCCAGCTGCCGGCCGGCTCCGCCGTCCGGGGCAGGGCCGCCGCCGCCGAACTGCGCGTCGTCGGCCGCCTCGGCGACGTCGCCTTCGACGGCGCGTACCGCACCACCAAGGTCGACGAGGCCGCGAGCCTGGACCTGACCGCCGTCGACGGCGACATCGAGGTCGGCCGGCTCACCGGGCCCGCCCGGATCGCCACCACCCGCGGCGACATCCGGATCACCGAGGCCCGGCGCGGCACCGTCGAGCTGACCACCCAGGCCGGGAGCATCACCGTCGGCGCCGCCGCCGGCGCCTCGGCCGCCCTGGACGCCGGCACCGGCCACGGCCGCATCGCCAACGCCCTGCGCAACGACGGCACCACCGTGCTCGACATCCGCGCCACCACCTCCCACGGCGACATCACCGCCCGCAGCCTCTGACCCCGGCCCCGCCCGGGCCGACACCATCCAGTTCCAGGGGGACACCATGACCGGCAACGCGACACCCACCACCCGTCCGAGCGCGTGGACCGGCATGCTGCCGGTCGACGACACCGCCCTCGCCGTCACCGACACCGGCGGCCCGGGCCTGCCCGTGCTCTACCTCAACGGCCAGTTCGCCACCCAGGGCTACTGGCGCCGCGTCATCACCGAACTCGGCCCGCGGTTCCGGCACATCACCTACGACGAGCGGGCCCGCGGCCGCCGGTCGAAGCGCTCCGCGGACTACTCCTTCGAGGCCGCCGTCCGGGACATCGACGCCGTCCTCACCGCCCGCGGCGTCGAGCGGGCCCTGCTGGTGGGCTGGTCCTACGGGGCGTTCCTCGGCGCGCACCAGGCCTCGCGCAACCCGCGGCGCACCATCGGCGCCGTCCTGGTCGACGGCGCGCAGCCCTACGACTGGCTCACCGAGGAGATGGAGCAGCGCATCCGCAGGCAGTTCCGGCAGTGGGCGCCGCTCATGGCGCTGATGCGCCCCACCGGCCTGACCCCGCGGATGACCCACCGGCAGATGTCCGACTGCAACATCGAGCTCGGCAGGATCGGCAGCGCCGGCGCACTGGGCCCGGTGCTGGACGCCGTCACCGTCCCGACCCGGTACGTGGTCGCCTCGGGGGTGTCCCTGGGCAGCAAGGGCGAGGAGCAGGAGATCATCCGCGCGGCCCTGCCCGCGGTGACCGAGCGCAACCCGCACATCGAGATCAGCGCGAAGGTCCCCAGCAACCACGGCGCGATCCTGAAGAAGGACTTCCGCGCCATCGCCGACGCCGTCCGCGAGGTCGCCGCCCTCGACCGCCCCGCCCCCGGCCACTGACGGCCCCCGCACCCGCACCGGCACCGGCCGCCACCTGCCGCCACCTGGCGGCCCGCCGGAACGGCGGCCCTGCGCGCCGCGGCTCAGCGCGGAAGCGAGGACTCCTCACCGACGGCGGCCAGCAGCTCGAACGGGAACTCCGGATCGGCCTGGCCGATGGCCAGCGCGAACCAACGGCCGCCGGACGGCAGCCACCACACGCGCATGGTGCCGGCGACGTTGCCCAGGAAGCCCAGCGGCTCCGGAGCCGCCGATTCGGGATCCGGGTCGTCGAACCCGAGATACGGCCACAGTTCGACCGTCGCCGGATCTCCCCAACGGTCGGCCAGAACGGCCGTCAGTGCGTGGAGATCGGCTTCCAGCTCCTGTTCGGCCGCCTCGACGATCTCTTCGCCGCGGTCGTCCCAGAAGTCCCGGCTCTCCCCGAGCACTGCCACATGGTGTCCGGGCCCACCCCATCGACGGTCCTTCCCCGGCCGGACCTCCCGCTCGGGAAACGGGAGGATGCTCAGGTCGTCGATGATCGAGAGCTGGGCGGCGGTGAATCCCCTCGATCGGTGCCGGCTCGACATGGGCGGAGCCTGTCCAGGTCTCCCCCCGCCGCGCCACGGCGGCGGGCGAGGCGCCGTACCGCCGGGCGTTCGACCAGGGTGTGGACGAGGGCTCCGGCGGCCAGGGTCGCGGCGAACGCGGCGAGCGTCAGCAGGACCGCGATCGGGGTCGGGTAGGTGCGGTCGCCGAGGACGAGGGGGCGGCCGTGGAAGAGGACGACGCCCTGGCAGAGGTAGAAGCCGAAGGAGACGCCGCCCAGCCACTGGGCCAGGCGGCGCGGCCCGGGTCGCGGGCCGCCGCGGTACAGGTCGTGGTGGGCGGCGGCGCAGATGACCAGGGCGATCGGCAGGGCCATCGGCAGGACGAAGTCGTAGGGCGAGGGGACGGTGAGGGTGAGCGCGTAGGCGGGCGCGACGAGGAGGGCGGCGGGGGCGAGGGGGACGCGCGGGGCGAGACCGGCGGCGACGGCCCGGGCCAGCAGCATGCCCAGGACGAACTCCGGCAGCCGGGCCGGCGGGAAGAGGTAGCCGAACCACAACTGGTCGAGCGACACCGGCAGTTGGGGGATACGGGGGTGGGCCGGCAGCAGGGCGGCGTCGGCCCCCGCGACGGCCGCGGCCACCAGCAGGACGGCGGCCAGGGCCGGGCGCAGGGCGCGTTCGGGCAGATACCGTACGGCGCGGCGCAGGAGCGGGAACAGCAGGTAGAACAGGACCTCGCAGCACAGCGACCAACTGGGCATGTTCATACCCGAGTTGATGTTCGGGTCGGGCGAGTAGGCGTGCACGAGCAGGAGGTTGGGCAGCCAGACCCGCACCGGGCAGGCCCAGGCGAACAGGAGGGCGGCGGCGGCCCACATCGCCAGGTGGCTGGGGTAGATCCGGGCCAGGCGCCGGCGCCAGAACGCGGCGGGGCGCTCACCCTCCCGCGCGGACCAGGTCAGGACGAAGCCGCTGAGGACGAAGAAGAACGAGACCCCGGCGTAGCCGGCCTTGGAGGTGGCGTGGGCGAGGGCGGCGGCGAGGCGGGGGTCGGCGAAGAAGCCGAGCGGGGCCCGGGGGCGCAGTGGGTCGGTGACGAGGAAGGCGTGGAAGAGGAAGACGGCGAGGGCGGCGGCGAAGCGCAGGGCGGTGAGGGTGGGCAGGCGGTGCGGGGGTGGCGGTTCTCCGACGAGCAGAGCATCACTTCGTGCACTCATAACATGACCTTAGGTGACTGTGCGTCAAGCTGGGTCACTGTCGGTATCGCCCGGAAGGCGTAAAGCGGGGCGGAGCGCGGGGGTGGCGAGCCGGGTGGAAATGGCGGTGCGGGTCGTGCGCCCGCTGGGCACACTGGTTCGATGATCACCGACCACTGGCCCCTGCGGGGGCTGCGCGTGACCTCGCCCCGCCTGGAGCTGCGCCTGCCCACCGAGGACGAACTCGCCGAGGTGGCGGACGTCGCCGCGCGCGGCGTCCACCTGCCCCAGGACCGTCCGTTCCTGACGCCGTGGGGCGAGCTGCCGCCGGCCGAACGCGCCCGGCACGTGGTGCAGTCGCACTGGGCACGGCTGGGCCGCTGGAGCGCGCAGCACTGGGCGCTGGACCTGGTCGCCTTCCACGAGGGGCGCCCGGTGGGGATCCAGGACATGCGCGCCGAGGAGTTCGGCGTGCGGCGCGAGATCGTCTCCGGTTCCTGGCTCGGCCTGGAGCACCAGGGCAAGGGCCTGGGCACCGAGATGCGGGCCGCGATGCTCCACCTGGCCTTCGCGGAGCTGGGCGCGCGCTCGGCGACCTCGCTCTCCTTCGCCGACAACCACTCCTCCCTGGCCGTCTCGCGCAGGCTCGGCTACCGCGGCGACGGCATCGACCGGGACGTCCTGGACGGGCGGGTGGTGGTCTCCGAGCGCCTGCGCCTGAGCCCCGAGGCCTGGGCCGAACACGCCCGCACCCCGGTCACCGTCACCGGCCTGAGCGCCGACTGCCGCACCATGTTCGGCCTCACCGACTGACCCCGGCCCCCGCGCGCCCTCCCCACCCCACCAGCGGACGGCCCGCGGCCAACACGCCCCAGGGAGTGGGAAGTCGGCCCGGCCGACTTCCCGTGCGCGGGGGCGGCCCGGGTCAGGTGTGGAGGGCGGCGGGCAGCGCGGTGAGGGTGTGCAGGACGTGGATGCCGTCGTCGACCGGGGCGGTGCGGGTGGCGGTGCGGTCGAGCCAGAAGGGGTGCAGGCCGGCGTTGCGGGCGCCGAGGGCGTCGAGGTCGTAGTTGTCGCCGACGTAGGCGACTTCGTGCGGGGGCAGGCCGAGGCGGGCGCAGCCGGTCCGGAAGATGGCGGGGTCGGGTTTGGCCTCGCCGGGCCGGTCGGAGCCGACGAGGGCGGTGTCGTCGAAGTGGTGCAGCAGGCCGGTGGCGTGGAGTTTGGGGCGCTGCTGGTCGATCGGGGCGTTGGAGACGATCCCGAGGCGGTGGGTGGGGGCGAGGGCGGCGAGGGTGGGGGCGGCGTCGGGGAAGGCGGTCCAGGCGGCGTTGCGGTGGGCGGTGTAGCCGGCGAACCAGGCGGCGGCGGTCTCGTCGGGCATGGTGGTGGTGTCCTCGCCGAGGCGGGCGAGGAACTGGCGGGCGCGTTCGCGCTGTTGCCCGGCGAAGGTCAGTTCGCCGGCCAGGAAGCGGGCGTACTGCTCCCGCATGACCTCGCGCCACAGCGTCACGGCGCTCTGCGGGTCGGGGGCGCGGTGCAGCAGGTCGAGGTGGTGCAGGTGGGCGAGGATGCCTGCCTGTTCCGAGCCCGAGTAGTCGAACAGGGTGTCGTCGACGTCGAAGATCACGCCTCTGATCGGCACGGTCCGTCCTTCCGCTGGTTCCGTCCGGGTCGGCCCGGTCACGTACGGACCCTATGCGGTCCGCGGCGCCCCGTCCCCGCCGGCCAGGCGGCGGCGGGCGGCGGTCAGGAACTCCTCGGACAGTGCGGTGTCGTCGCTGGCGCGGGCGAGCAGCAGCGCTCCGACCATGGTGGACAGGTCGGCGAGGGTCTCCTGCCGTCCGGCGCCTTCGGGCAGTGCGGCCAGGGCGTCGACGAGTTCGTGCAGTCCGGCGGTGTAGGCGGTGCGCAGGGGGGAGCCGGGTTCGGTGCGGGCGGCGTCGGCGGCCAGTGCGGCGGCGGCGCAGCCGTGGCCGGGGTGGTCGCGGTGGGGTTCGGACAGGTAGCGGTCGAGGAACTCGGCGCGGGGGGTGCGGTCGTCGCCGGGCCGGTCGGCGGGCTGGTCGCCGGGCCGGTCGGCGAGTCGTTCCATGGCTTCGCGGCGTTCGGTGAAGGCGGCGGCGAGGGCCTGGGCGAGGAGGTCGTCCTTGGAGGCGAAGTGCCGGTAGAAGCCGCCGTGGGTGAGTCCGGCGGCGGCCATCGCCTCGGGGACGCTGACCTGGTCGGGGCCCTTCTCCCGGATCAGGCGGGCGGTGTGGTCGATGACGCGGCGGCGGCTGCGTTCGGCCTCGGCGCGTGAGACGCGGGGCATGCCGCGGCTCCCTTCCTCGTGTCGGACGGCGGTGGTGTTCCCGGGCGGTGCTCCCGGGCGGTGCTCCCGGGTGGTGTTCCCGGGTGGTGTTCCCGGGGTCCACTTTCCCATCCCGTTTAGATGATGATAATAATCTAAACGCTGCGGCGCCGCCAGTCACGGCCGGTGCCGCCCCAAGAGCGAGGAGATGCGCATGACCGTGATCGAAGGCTCCACCGTCCTGGTGACCGGGGGCCTGCGCGGCCTGGGCCGGGCGTTCGTCTCGGAGCTGCTGGCGCGCGGCGCGGGGAAGGTCTACGCCACCGCCCGCACCCCCGCCCCCGGCGCCGGCGGCGACCCGCGGGTGGAGGTCCTCGCCCTGGACGTCACCGACGGCGCCTCGGTGGCCGCCGCGGCCGCCACCGCCGACGACGTCGACATCGTCTTCAACAACGCCGGCGTCCTGCACCCGGGGCCGCTGCTGACCGGTGACCTGGAGGAGGTCCGGGCCACCTTCGAGACCAACGTCCTCGGCCCGCTGCGCGTCGCCCGGGCGTTCGCGCCGGTGCTGGCCGCGCGCGGCGGCGGCGCGCTGGTGGACGTCCACTCGCTGCTGTCCTGGGGCGCGGGCGCCGGGGCCTACGGGGCGTCCAAGGCGGCGCTGTGGTCGCTGACCAACTCCCTGCGCCTGGAGCTCGCCGCCCAGCACACCCAGGTCCTCGGCGTGCACCTGGGCTTCGCGGACACCGACATGGTCGCGGCCCTCCCGGTCGAGAAGGTCCCGCCGGCCGAGGTCGCCCGGATCGTGCTGGACGCCCTGGCGCGCGGCGAGAGCGAGGTCCTCGTCGACGACGCCACCCGGGCCGTCAAGGCCGCCCTGTCCGGGCCGGTGGAGGGCCTCACCGTGCGCATCGGCCGCTGACCCCCGCGCCGGGACCGGCGCACCAGGGCCGACACGCCAGGGCCGACACGCACCGACGCACACCGACACCAGCACGCACCGACGCCGACGCCGACACCGACACCGACACCGACACCGAGGAGCACACCCCATGCCGCTGTGGCACGTCTACCACCCTCCCGGCACCTACACCCCCGAGCAGAAGCGTCAACTGGCCGGCGACGTCACGGGGTTCTACACCCGTATCGGGCTGCCGAGGTTCTACGTCATGACCCTCTTCCACGAGATCGCCGCCGACTCCTTCCACGTCGGCGGCGAACCGGCCGACAGCGCGGTGCGCATTGTGGTCGAGCACATCGCCCGCCACAACGCGGACCCGCAGGCGCGCCGGCACACCCGTGAGAGCCTCGCCGCCCTCCTCGCACCCCACACCGCCGAGCGCGGCCTGTACTGCGAGTTCCACATCGACGAGACGCCCCAGGACCTGTGGATGACGGACGGCATCGCCCCGCCCCCGCCCCGCAGCGAGGCCGAACGCGCGTGGGCCCGCGAGAACCGGCCCCTGCCCTACTGACCCCACTGCACCTCACCGCCACCGGAGGCGGTACGGCGGAGCGGGAGGCCCACCGGCACGGGCCTCCCGCTCCGCCGCTTCGTCGTGCGCACACCACCTGCCGGCACCGGCACCGGTATCCGACGGGCCCTCCGCCGTGCCGGAGGCGGGCGCCAAGGTCCCTCCCGAGATCGCACGACAGCACGAGGGTTCTCCGCCGAGGAGCGGGCCGCGATGAAGGACCACGCGCAGGAACTGAAGACGGCCGCGCGCCGGGCCTCGCAGACGGAGAAGGCGGCCGAGGCGCCGCGGGACGTGCTCGCGAAGATCACGGAGATGCCGCAGGGCGACCGGGTACCGGCCGAACGGGTGCACGAGGTGGTCACCGCCGCCGCTCCCGCACTCGCGCCCAGGCTCTGGTACGGGATGCCCGCCTACGCGCTGGAGGGCAGGGTGGCGTGCTTCTTCCAGAGCGCGGAGAAGTTCAAGTCCCGCTACGCCACGCCGGGTTTCAGCGACCAGGCGCAGCTGGACGAGGGGCCGATGTGGCCGGTCGTACTTCGCGCTGACGGAGGTGACGGCCGAGGTGGAGGAGCGGATCGCCGAGCTGGTGAAGCGCGCGGTCGGCCGAGGCGTCGGAGCGGCAGAACAGCAGAACAGGGGATCAGGCGTCGAAGCGGATCTCGGGCCAGCGGGGCGAGGGGGCGTCGAGCAGGGGGGCGGGGACGGCGCGCAGGTGGAGGCCGAAGTAGGCGGTGAGGTAGGCGCGTTGGGCGGCGACGGCGCGCTGGGGGTCGCCGGTGCCGAGGAAGTGTTCCAGCTGGTCGGCGGGCCAGGAGAAGACGCTCTGGCCCTGGGGGACGAGGAGTTGGAGGTCGCAGTAGGACAGGTGTCCTGAGCGGGTGAGGGTCAGGCGGCGGCGCCAGCCGGTCAGGTGCGGCCACAGGGTGTCCCACATGGCGTCGCGGGCGGGGCTGTCCCAGGTGGAGGCCATCAGCAGCAGGGGGCGGTCCTGGTCGGCGGTGGCGCTGGTGCCGAACAGGGGGCCGTCCAGGACGGCGCCGGCGCGGATGCGCGGGTCGTCGTGCAGGGCCTGGGCGGTGGTGGCGCCGCCCATGGAGTGGCCGAACATGCCGACGGCGTCGAGGTCGAGGGCGGTGTGGAGGCCGGCGGGCAGCGGGCCGCTTTCGAGGCGGTCGAGCAGGCAGCGGGCGTCGGCGGCGCGGTAGGCGACGATCTCGGCGTCGGTCATCGCCTGGACGCGGGCCTTGTCGCGCACTTCGAGGCGGTGGCCGGGGAATTCGACCTCGCCGGCGTCGTAGGTGTGGTCGACGGCGGCGACGACGTGGCCGTGGGAGGCGAGTTCCTCGGCGAGGGCGGTGTTGAAGGCGCTGTCGGCGCCGGAGCCGTGGGAGTTGAGGACCACGGGGTGGCGGCGGCCGCGGTCGGCGGGCACGTTCGGGCGGGCGTGGGTGGTGGGCCAGGTGAGGCGGGCGTCGGGGACGGCGAAGTAGGCGGCCTGCAGGTGGGCGGTCTCGGCAGGGTTCATCCACGGCGCGTAGGGGCCCCGGGCGCCGGGCGCGGCCGGGTACCAGAGGCGGGCGCGCAGTTCGCGCGGGCGCGGCGCGGGGGCCCAGGCGTCGGTGCGGGTGGCGTCGGTCAGGTACAGCAGGGCGGTGCCGACGGGGTGGGGGCCGGTGGGCGCCGGCAGGCACAGGCGGGGCTCCCCCGCGGCACCCCCCGACGCGGTGCCGCCCGGTGCGGCACCGCCCGGCGCGCTGTCGGCGCGCGCGGGCCCGGCACCGGTGACGGCGGCGGTGGCGGCGCCCAGGGCGAGCGCCCCGAGGACGCCGCGGCGGCTGAGCGGACGGTCGAGCGGGCGCTCGGACGGACGGGAGAACGGACGGGAGAACGGACGGTCGGACGGGCGCTCGGGCTGGGATGCGGTCATGGGCGTGGCTCCTGCGGCGGGTCGGGCGGCGGCACGACGGCGGGGTGCGCCGGTGGGCGGTGCGCGCCGGTGGGCGGGGTGCGCGTCCACCGTGCCGACCCGGCCCGCCCGGGCGCGTCCGCCCGCGGCAGGAGCCGCCCGGGGGGCCTTACGTCCGCAGGCCTACGCCTGCGGCGGCAGCCGCGGCGCTCCATCCCCTAGGGGCCAACCCGGGTCTACCGTACGGGAGTTGCCTGGCCCGCCAGGAGCGCGTCGAGCAGGCCGGGGAAGCGGGCGTCGAGGTCGGCGCGGCGCAGGCTGACGAAGCGGTTGCGGCCGGCGACGCGGGTGGTGGTGACACCGGCCTCGCGCAGCACCCGCATGTGGTGGGAGACGGTCGACTTGTGGAGGTGGTCCAGGCCCAGGTCGCGGGGGTCGCAGGAGTGCTCGGCGTCGTCGGCGTAGCTGAGCAGCAGGGTCATGCGCACGGGGTCGCCGAGGGCGTGCAGGACCGTGACGAGGTCGATGTCGGCGGTGGCGGGCTGGGGAAGCCGCTCGTCGTCGCTCATGGCGCACGCTCCTCGGGGGCCGCGGGGAACCGCGGGGGAAACGGATGGTTTGACAATCATCCACCCATCCCCGAGTGTTTGACGAGCATCAAACAGTTGCATGTCCATCCAACAATTGGTTTTCCTTGCGCCCCGGGGGGCCCTGCCGTGCCCGTACGTCTGCTCCTGCTCGCCCTCGGCACCTTCGCCATGGGCACCGACTCGATGGTCTTCGCCGGCATCCTCGGCCCGATCTCCGCCGACCTGGGGGTGTCGGTGCCGGCCGCCGGCCAGCTGGTCACCGTCTTCGCGCTCGGCTACGCGCTGCTGGCCCCGGTGCTGGCCACGCTCACCGCCCGCTGGCCGCGCCGGCGCCTGCTGCTGACCGCGCTTGCGGTGTTCAGCGCGGCCAACGCGCTCAGCGCGCTCGCCCCCACCTACGGGCTGCTGCTCGCCACCCGCGTCCTGGCCGCGGCCGGCGCCGCCCTCTACACGCCCACCGCCAACGCGGTGGCCACCACCCTGGTCGCCCCCGAGCGGCGCGGACGGGCGCTGGCGACCGTGCTCGGCGGGATGACGGTGGCCACCGCGCTCGGCGTGCCGCTGGGCACCTGGGTGGGACGCGCCGACTGGCGGATGACGATGTGGCTGGTCACCGCGCTGGGCCTGGCCGCCCTCGCGGGCCTCGCCCTCCTGCTGCGCGACCTGCCCGCCCCCACCGCCGCCCCCACCCTCAAGGCGCGCCTGGCGCCGCTGGGCCGGCGCCGGGTGCTGGGCGCCGCGGCCACCACGCTGGTGTTCTTCCTCGCCTTCCAGAGCGTCTACATCTTCCTGTCCACCGCGATGGCCGGCGCCACCGGCGGCGACGCCGACCGGCTGAGCCTGATCCTGCTGACCAGCGGCGTGATGTCGGTGGCCGGCAGCTGGCTGGGCGGGCGCCTGGTGGACCGGATCGGAGTGCGGCGGGTGCTGCTGGCCGGCTCGGCGGTGGCCGCGCTCGCGTTCGCCGCGCTGCCGTGGCTGGGGCGCAGCATGCCGGGGGCGCTGGGGTACGCGGTGGTGGTGCCGCTGGCGGGGTGGGCGGTGTCGGTGGCGCTGCCGCACCGGCTGGCGTCGATCGATCCGGTGAACGCGCCGCTGCTGATCTCGTTGAACAGCAGTGCGCTGTACCTGGGGACGGCGGCGGGGGGTGCGGCGGGGTCGGCGGCGATCGCGGTGCTGGGCGGGCGGTGGTTCCCGTTCGCGGCGGCGGTGCTGGCGCTGGTGGCGTGCGCGGTGGCGGCGGCGACCACGCGCGACGAGCGCCGGCCCGCTCCGGGCCCGGAGCGGGCGCAGCCGGCGGGCGTCTGAGCGGGCGGCAGCCGGCGGGCCCGGCAGGCGCGCCCGGGAGGTGCGCCCAGGAGGTGCGCCCAGGAGGTGCGCCCAGGAGGTGCGCCCGGCAGGCGCGCCCGGGAGGTGCGGGGGTGCCCCGGTCCGGCGGAACGTGCCGGGCCGGGGCCGCCCGGTGCGGGGGGGTCAGCCCCGCAGGACCTCGCCGACCAGGGCGCGGGCCTCGTCCTGGACCCGGGCGAGGTGTTCGTCGCCGTGGAAGGACTCGGCGTAGATCTTGTAGACGTCCTCGGTGCCCGAGGGGCGGGCGGCGAACCAGGCGTTCTCGGTGCAGACCTTGATGCCGCCGATCAGGGCGCCGTTGCCGGGGGCCTTGGCGAGGACGGCGGTGATCTTCTCGCCGGCGATCTCGCCGGCGCCGACCCGTTCGGGGGACAGGCGGGCCAGGCGGGCCTTCTGTTCGCGGTCGGCGGGGGCGTCCACGCGGGCGTAGGAGGGGGCGCCGTGGCGCTCGGTCAGTTCGCGGTAGTGGGCGCTGGGGGTGGCGCCGGTGACGGCGGTGATCTCGGAGGCCAGCAGGGCGAGCAGGATGCCGTCCTTGTCGGTGGTCCACACCCCGCCGTCGCGGCGCAGGAAGGAGGCGCCGGCGCTCTCCTCGCCGCCGAAGCCGATCGAGCCCTCCAGCAGGCCGTCGACGAACCACTTGAAGCCGACCGGGACCTCCACCAGGGTGCGGCCGAGGTCGGCGGCGACGCGGTCGAGCATGGAGGAGGAGACCAGGGTCTTGCCGACGCCGGCGTCGCCGGGCCAGTCGGCGCGGTGGCGGTAGAGGTAGTCGACGGCCACCGCGAGGTAGTGGTTGGGGTTCATCAGGCCGCCGTCGGGGGTGACGATGCCGTGGCGGTCGGCGTCGGCGTCGTTGCCGGTGGCGATGGCGTACTCGTCCTTGCGGCCGATGAGGGAGGCCATCGCGGCCGGGGAGGAGCAGTCCATGCGGATCCTGCCGTCCCAGTCGAGCGTCATGAACCGCCAGGTCGGGTCGGTCACCGGGTTGACGACGGTCAGGTCCAGGCGGTGGGTCTCGGCGATGCGCGCCCAGTAGGCCACCGAGGCCCCGCCGAGCGGGTCGGCGCCGATGCGCAGGCCCGCGTCGCGCACCGCGTCCAGGTCCAGGACGGAGGGCAGGTCCTCGACGTAGGCGGTGAGGTAGTCGTGGCGCCCGGTGGTGGCGGCGGCCAGCGCCCGCGCGTAGGGGACCTTCTTGACGCCGCGCAGGCCCTCGCGGATCAGCTCGTTGGCGCGGTCCTGGATCCAGCCGGTGGCCTGGGAGCCGGCCGGGCCGCCGCTGGGCGGGTTGTACTTGAAGCCGCCGTCGCGCGGCGGGTTGTGCGAGGGGGTGACCACGATGCCGTCGGCCAGCGCGCGGGGGCTGCGCCGGTTGTGGGCGAGGATCGCGTGGGAGACCGCCGGGGTGGGGGTGTAGCCGTCGGCGGCGTCGATCAGCACCTGAACGCCGTTGGCGGCCAGGACCTCCAGGGCGGTGGCCCTGGCGGGCTCGGACAGGGCGTGGGTGTCGGCGCCCAGGAACAGCGGGCCCGCGACGCCCTGTTCGGCCCGGTACTCGCAGATCGCCTGCGTGGTCGCGGCGATGTGGTCCTCGTTGAAGGCCGCGTCCAGCGACGAGCCCCGGTGTCCCGAGGTCCCGAACGCCACCCGCTGCCCGGGCTCCTGCGGGTCCGGGTTCAGCGCGTAGTACGCCGTCACCAGCCGCGCCACGTCCACCAGGTCACCGGGCTGCGCCGGCTGCCCGGCCCGTGCGTGTGCCATCCGTCTTCTCCCGCCGAAAGTCGGTACTCGCGATACGTCGTCGCTCCGCGCTCACCGATCGTAGCCAGAACGCGACCGTGCCCCGAACCGCGCGAACGGCCCGGGGCACCACGGACGGACGGGGACGGGCGGGGCGGCAGGGCTCAGGCGGGCAGTTGCTGGCGGTGGGCCGCCAACTCCTCGGCGGTGGTGGTGGCGAGGAACTCCGTCACCCGGTACTCGGTCAACCCGGCCCGCACGAACGGGTCGGTGGCCACCAGTGCCTCGATGCCGGCCCGGTCCGGTCCCACCGCGAGGATCACCCCGCCGTCGCGCGGCACCTTGCGCCCCGAGGCGAGGAAGGTGCCCGCCGCGTAGTGCTCCCGGAGCCACTCGATGTGCCGGGGCAGCACGGCGTCGATCGACTCCACGTCGGCGGTGTACGTCAGCTCAAGTACGAACATGCGGCCCAGGCTAGACCCAACGCCGTTCGGTCAAGGCGGCTCGGGGGCGCTCCTTCGTGCCGCGCGCGGCGTGGTCGGGCCGATTCCGCGGCACCGCCGAAACACCGGCGCTCCGGCGGTTCGACCACGGTATTCCGGCGCCCCGTCGCCGGCCGGAACAGCCGGGGCGAATATGACGCCCAGTCATCGGAAAGTCACGCATCTCCGTGGTCGGCGTACACCCGTGATATTTCGCGGCCCGATTCCCGCGGACGGATCTCCGTAGCCGGTTCGTCACGCCCCGCATTCGCTCCGCCCGGAATTCCACGCGCGACACGCGGCCCGCGCGGGGCCTTCCGGACAGTCCTTCGGGCAGGGCTTCCGGGCGGGCATTCCGGACGGGGCGCGGACACGGGCCGCCGGCCCGGCCTCGGCTAGACGTCGAGAGCGGCCTCGATGCGCTTGAGACCGTGCCGGGCGAGTGCAAGGTTGGCGCGCGAGCGGTCCAGCGCCAGGTAGAGGAAGAGCGAGCCGTGACCGCGGGTCAGCGGGCGGATCAGGTGGTACTGGGTGCCGAGGGTGATCAGGACGTCCTCGATGACATCGTCGATCGACAGCGCGGCCAGGGCGCGTATCTTCGCACGAACGACCTCGGTGTTGGCGGCGGCCGCAATCTCCAGGTCGAGTTGCTGCCCCCCGCCGAGGAACCCGAGCGACATACCGCTCTCGTAGTCGGCCACGGCCACTCCGATGGCCCCCTCGATGGCCATCGCGTCCTTGAGTGCGTCGTCAATGTTCATGCGCTGTTCGTCCTTTGCGTGACTTCCGGGCGGAACTCCCGTGTGCAGGAACAAAGTAGCAAGAAGTCACCGGTTGTGGTCACCTCGTGAAAATGATGGAATAAAGTACGCTACCGGGGGTTCAGAACGTGAAGGGGTACTGGTGCGCGCACTCGAAGCTTCCCTCTCCGATGTGCTCGGCTCCCCCGGAGTGGTCGGTGCCGCGCTCGTCGACGCCGTCACAGGTCTCAGCTACCAGTCCGCCGGGGACCACCGGCTGCTCGGGACCGGGGCCGAACTCGCCGAGCTGACCAACCTGATCGGCGAGCGGCTGTACGAGGCAGGGGCGGAGAGCGAGTTGGAGAGCCTGGTGGTCACCAGCACCCGCCATCACCAGGTCGTCCAGGTGGTGTCCCGGAAGGGCGACCCCCTGCTGCTGGCCACCGTGCTGGACCGGGAACGGACCAACCTGGCGCTGGCCGTCCGCCAGACCGCCGACCGCGCGCAGGACTTGCTGGCATGACCGACCCGTCCTACGACACGGCGCCGCCCGGCGTGCCCGCAGCTCCCACGACGCCGGCTCCGCCCACCGCGCGCAACGTGCCCGCGCTGCTGCTCGCGCTGCGCCGGACGGAGTTCACCGGCTCGGTCACCGTCTCCGGCGCACCGGGCGGCACGATCCACCTGGAGCAGGGTCTGGTCGCCGCGATCGAGACCCCCGGGGCCCCGACCGCCGAGACCCTGCTGCTGAAGTCCCGGCGCGTCGGCGAGGAGGAGTGGGCGTCCGCCGAGACGGCCGCGTCCGCCGGCCGGCCGGCCGACGCCCCCCCGACCTGGGGCGGCGACCTCGGCGCGGCCCTGGTGGCTCAGGGGTCGATCGGCGCCGCCGAGCTCGAAGCCGTCTGCGCCGCCGCCGCCTTCGACGGGGCCTTCGCCCTGGTGCTGAGCCCGCCCGGCAGTTGGGAGACGGCCGAGGCGGCGCCGCCTGCCAGGATCGCGCTGCGCCCGGGCATCGAGCCGGAGCGGCTCTTCGAGGAGACCGCCCGGCGGACGGCCCTGCTGACCCGCCTCTGGGGACCGCCCGGCGACCTGGCCCGCATCCGGATCCGTCCTGCCGCCCGGGCCGAGTCCGGCACGCTGCGGATCCCGGTCCGCCACCGGGAGATCCTGGCCGCCGCCACCGGCCGCCGCACCGCGCGCGACCTCGGCTTCGCCCTGGGACGCGGCGTGTTCGCGGTGCTCCTCGACGTCGTACGGATGGACGCCCGGCACATGCTCCACCGGGAACCGGCGCACCCGACTCCCCTGGCACCGAGCGTGGCCCCGCGCAGGCCGACGGGCGAACCGCCGCCGGCCGGCACCGGGCCGCTGCCGCGCCGCGTCCGCGGCGGACGCGGCGCGGGTGGTCCGGGCGGCCCCGGCGGCCCCGGCGGCCTGCCCGCCCGATCCGAGGGAGCGGCGGCCGCTCCCGACGGTCCACCGAACGCACACCGCGCCGAGCACACCGCGCGTACCGAGACGACCGAGCAGAGCGAGAAGAGCGCACCATGAGCAGCCAGACACCGACCGCCGTGCTGGTCGACGAGTTGAAGTCCCTCCGCGACCGGGTCATGGGCATCTCGGAGAGTGTCATCTCCACCACCGACGGCCTGTTGGTGGCCGCCGACACGGCCGCCGTCCACCCCGAGTCGGCCGCCGCCCTGTCGGCCGCCATGCTCGGCCTCGGCCGGCGCACCGCGGCCGAGGTCGGCGTGGGCGGCCTGCGCGACGTGGTCACCCGCTGCAACAGCGGCTACGTCGTGGTGCTGGCGATCGGGGAGCAGGCGCTGCTGATGATCCTGGGAGACGAGGGCCTCGACGTCGCCGGCCTGCACCGCGAGTCGCCCGCCACGGTCCGCCGCCTGGGCGAGCTGCTCGGGATGGTCCCCGCGGTCTAGTCGGGCAGTTGCCGGAGCTCGGTTGCACGTGGGTCACGGCCCGCCTCCCCCGCCTCCGCGACTCCGCCTCGGGAGCGGGCTCAGGCTCGGGAACCCGGGCCCGGGAGTTCGGGCTCGAAAGTTCGGCCCCGCGGCGCCCGGCCGGGAGGGTGCCGACCCCCATCCTGCCAGGTCGGGCAAGGGTTCGGTAGGACGCAGCCCACCCTTCTTCCGCCTTGCCGCGCGTCGGTGCGCGCCCGCAGACTCGTGCGCATCCCCTTCCGTGTCCCGCGCCGACCGTCCTTTCCAGGGCGGCCGGCGCGCACGGCGTGCTGCCCCCGCACAGGGGCGGCGGGCGGACGGGGGGACCACACGAACGACGAAGGGGGACGGGCGCGATGAGCGTGCACGAGGACATGGTGCTGAAGGCCCGGGTGCGGCTGCTGAGCCACAACGAGCGGATCCTGCGCGGCGAGGAGGGCCTGTGGGTGTACCGGGCGCTGTTCGCCGTCAGCCCGGCCGCCCACGCCTACAAGCTGGCGTTCGTACTGCGGGAGGCCGCCGAGGGGCCGCGGGTGGCCCACCTGCCCGAGGCGCGGCGGGCGCTGCTGGACGAGGCGCGGGCGGCGTGCGCGCACGTCCCCGCCCACGCCCCCGCCCATCAGGTGCGGATGTGGGAGTACCCGATGGCCGAGCTGCGGCGCATCGAGCAGCAGATCACCGGTGCACGCCAGTAGGTGATCACCCGATAGTTGCGGTACAACAATCCCTATTTGACGACTGATCGGAGAAATTCTGATATGAGCAGGTCAGGACTGTCGCGCCGCGCCCTCCTCACCTCGGCCGGCGCCGGGGCCGTCACCGCCGTCATCGGCTGGAACACCGCCACCGCCGCCTGGGCCACCGAGGCCGACGCGGACACCGGCGCCGACACCGGCGCCGACATCGCCCGGCTGCCCGCCCTGGACGGCACGGTGACCCTGCGGGGCGAGGGCCTGGAGCGCTTCTCCGGCGACTTCGGACACCTCGTCACCGCCGCGCCCCGGGCGGTGCTGCGCCCCGGCTCGGTGCGCGACGTGCAGCAGCTGGTCGCCTTCGCCCGCCGCCACCGCATCCCGGTGGCCGTCAACGGGCAGAGCGGGGACCTCGCGCAGCTCGGCGAGGCCGCACTGGAGTCGCACTCCAGCTACGGCCAGGCCAACCCCCGCGGCGGCGTCGCCATCGACGCCCGCGGCCTGTCGAAGGTCGTCTCGGTGCGCCCGGGGCGCGCCGTGGTCGAGGCCGGGGCGACCTGGGCGCAGGTCACCGAGGCGGGCCTGGCCGCGGGCTGGGTGCCGCCGGTGCTCACCGACTACCTGCACCTGTCGGTGGGCGGCACGCTGAGCGTCGGCGGCATCGGCGGCGGCGTGCAGCGCCACGGCATGCAGGTCGACAACGTGCTGGAGCTGGACGTGGTGACCGGCACCGGAGAGCTGGTCACCGCCTCCCCCACCCGCAACCGCGAGCTGTTCGAGGCGGTGCTGGCCGGCGGCGGCCAGGTCGGCGTCATCGTGCGCGTCACCCTCGCCCTGGTGCGGGTGCCCGAGCGCGCCCACGTCTTCTCGCTGTACTACGACGACCTGGACGCCTACCTCGCCGACCAGGAGAAGGTGCTGGCCCGGCGCCGCTTCGACTTCCAGGTCGGCGACGTGGTGCGCAGCGCGGACGGTTCGCGCTGGCGCTACAAGGCGGAGCTGGTGGCGTTCGCGGACGCCGGGCAGGCGGTGGACCGGGCGGCGCTGCTGGCGGGGCTGGCGCCGGTGGAGACGGAGGTGGTGGAGCAGAGCTGGCGGGAGTACGCCTACCGGGTGGACGGCTTCTCGGGGTACCTGCGGGCGGCCGGGTTCTGGGCGCTGCCCAAGCCGTGGCTGAGCGTGTTCCTGCCGGCGTCCACGGCGCGGGCGTTCATGGCGCGGGCCGCCGAGGTGCTGACCGCCGCCGACCTGGGGGCGGGGCTGCTGCTGTTCTACCCGTACCTGCGCTCGAAGGTGAAGGCGCCGCTGGCGGTGCTGCCGGGGCGGGAGGAGGTGGGCTGGCACTTCGACCTGCTGGCCTTCCCGGGGCCGGGGTCGGACACGGCGGCGATGCTGGAGCGCAACCGGGTGCTGTACGACCTGGCGGTGGAGCTGGGCGGCAAGCGGTACCTGATCGGGGCGGTGCCGGGGATGACGCGCGCGGACTGGCAGCGCCACTACGGGGGGCTGTGGGAGCGGGTGGTGGCGGCCAAGCGGCGCTGGGACCCGGCGGGGATCCTCACCCCGGGGCAGGGCATCCACGCGTCCTGACGCGCCCTCGGGCCGCCCGCGTCACGGCGGGCGGCCCGGCGGGGGCCGGGTGGCCGGGTGGCCGGGTGGCAGGGTGGCCGGGTGGCCGGGTGGCAGGGTGGCCGGGTGGCAGGGTGGCCGGGTGATCGGGCTCTCGGGTGCTCAGGTGATCTCCATCTGGGCCATCATGCCCATCGCGGAGTGGTCCAGCAGGTGGCAGTGGTAGGGGTAGCGGCCGCGGTAGGAGTCGAAGGTGGCCTGCAGGCGCACGCTCTCGCCGGGCATCAGGCGCACGGTGTCCTTGAGGCCCGATTCCTCGGGGCCGGGGGCCCTGCCGTTGCGCTGGAGGACGCGGAACTGCACCAGGTGCAGGTGGAAGTTGTGCGGGATGTCGGTGTTGGCGTTGTGGACGGTCCAGATCTCCGAGGTGCCGAAGGCGACGGCGGCGTCCACCCGGGCCGGGTCGTACACCTTGCCGTCGATCAGGCCGCGCGGGGCGGCGCCGGCGCCGCCCTCCTCGACCTTGAGCACGACGGTGCGCTCGCGGGCCACCGGTCCCGGCGGCGGCAGGGTGCGCAGCCGGTCGGGGACGGCGGAGGGGTCGGGGGCGGGGCGGCCGACGTCGAAGCGCAGGACCTGGCCGATGTGTTCGGCGGGGCCCGGCGGCATGGAGTTGGTGAGCACGACGCTCGTGCCGGGGCGGTAGCGGGAGAAGTCGATGACGACGTCGGCGCGCTCGCCGGGCGAGAGGTCGACGGTGTCGGTGGTGTGGGGGCGTTCCAGCAGGCCGCCGTCGGAGCCGATCCAGGTGATGGGGCCGCCGTCGGCCAGGCGCAGGGAGAAGAAGCGCAGGTTGGAGGAGTTGAGCAGGCGGATGCGGTAGCGGCGGGCGGCGACGTCGACCTTGGGCCAGGGGCGGCCGTTGGCGAGGATGGTGGCGCGTCCGGCGGCGTCGTCCATGCGGTAGACGAGGTTGCCGGAGGCGTCGAAGCGGGCGTCGCGCAGCGCGATGGGCAGGTCGTAGCGGCCCGAGGGCAGTGGCAGGGCGGCCTCGGTGGCGTCGGTGAGCAGGTAGGTGCCGGCCAGTCCCCGGTAGACGTGCTCGGACTCCAGGTGGTGGGCGTGGTCGTGGAACCACAGGCTCGCGTGGGGCTGGTCGTTGGGGTAGGTGCAGGTGCGGGTGGCGCCGGCGTTCAGCAGGTTCATCGGGCCGCCGTCGCTGTCGACGGGGACGGAGGAGCCGTGCAGGTGGACGGAGACCGGGTCGTCCAGCAGGTTGGTCTGGCGCACGATCACCGGCCGTCCGGAGCGGGCGCGGATGACGGGCCCGGGGAAGGCGCCGTTGTAGGTGAGGACGTCGGTGCGGTGCCCGGGCAGGATGCGGGCGAAGGAGCGCAGCATGGTCACCGCGTAGGTGTCGGCGCCGCCGTCGGTGGAGACGGGGCTGAGCACCGGGGGCAGCGGCAGGGCGGTGGTGAACTTCGGGGCGAGCGCGGGGCCGGCGTCGGGGCCCGGGTCGGGGGCGGTGGCGCCCGCCGGGTGGGCGTGCCCCGCGTCCTGCGCGGCGGCGGAGGCGGAGGCGGCGGAGGAAGCGGCGACGGAGGCGGCCGGGTGCTGGGTGGTGCGCACGAGCAGGACTCCTCCCCCGGTCGCCAGGGCGGCGCCGATCATCCTGCGTCTGGTCACCATCGCGTCTCTCCTCCCGGGTGGGCTCCCCCGGCCTCTCCCGGGTGGGGGCGGCCTTGTCCGGGGGTGATTGCAGCAGCGTCCGCTCGTGCCCCGCTGGGGTCCGGCTGGGCCGCGGGCGGCGCCCTTCGGGCCGGTGGGGGGCGGTGCGGGCGGGGCCGGTGGGCGCCGCGGTGGGTGAGCTGCGGGTGTTGCGGGCGCCTTGCGCGGCGCCGCCACCGTGGCTGCGGACGCGGTCGAGGAACGCTCAAGGACTCGGCTCGCGGTGAACGCTCGTACTCGCCGGGGGCCCGGCGTGCTGCTCACCCGCGCGCCGGCCCCCCGTCTGTCGAAGGACTCGAAGGGGAAGGGCCGGAGCGTGGACCTGCGGTACTGGCTGCCGAGGGCGGCCGAGGTGGCCGAGCGGTGGGGCGAGCGGTTCGGGCCGCTGCGGCCGCACCCCTCGCACCTGGTGGACGAGGCGGACTTCGCCGCCGCGTTCGAGCGCTTCGCCAAGCGCCTGGAGCACAACTACCCGTTCTTCCACCCGCGTTACGCCGGGCAGATGGTCAAGCCCCCGCACCCGGCGGCGGTGGTGGGCTACCTGACGGCGATGCGCTTCAACCCCAACAACCACGCCTACGAGGGCGGGCCGGCCACCAACGACATGGAACGCGAGTGCGTCGCGCAGCTCGCCGCCATGTTCGCGCTGCCCGCGCACGTGGGCCACCTGACCAGCAGCGGCACCATCGCCAACCTGGAGGCGCTGTACGTGGCGCGCCAGAGCCACCCCGGCCTCGGCGTCGCCCACAGCGCCCAGGCCCACTACACCCACAGCCGGATGTGCCACGTCCTGGGCGTCGAGAGCCACGCGGTGGCGGCCGACGCCGAGGGCCGGATGGACGTCGGCGCGCTGGAGGAACTGCTGCGCACCGGGCGGGTGGGCACGGTGGTGGTCACCTGCGGCACCACCGGGCCCGGCGCCGTCGACCCGGTGCACGAGATCCTCCCGCTGGCCCGCCGCTACGGGGCGCGGGTGCACGTGGACGCCGCCTACGGCGGGTTCTTCGCGCTGCTGGCCGCCGACGACGCGCTCGCGGCCTCGCTCGGGGTGGACACCGCGCCGTGGCGGGCCGTCGCCGGCTGCGACTCGGTGACCGTCGACCCGCACAAGCACGGCCTGCAGCCCTACGGCTGCGGGGCGGTGCTGTTCGCCGACCCCGGCATCGGGCGGCACTTCGCCCACGACTCCCCGTACACCTACTTCACCGACGCCGAACTGCACCTGGGCGAGATCAGCCTGGAGTGCTCGCGCGCCGGGGCCTCGGCCGCCGCGCTGTGGCTGACCCTGCAGCTGCTGCCGCTCACCCCCGAGGGCCTGGGCGCGGGGCTGGCCGCGAGCCGGCGCGCCGCCCTGACCTGGGCCGAACTCATCGACACCAGCGAGGAGTTGACGCTGCACCAGCGGCCGCAGCTGGACATCCTCACCTACTTCCCCACCGTCCCCGGGACGCCGGCGCCCGCGCTGTCGGCGATCGACGCCGCCAGCGAGCACGTCCTGCGCCGGGGCATGGCCGACGAGCGGGACCCCGTCTACCTGAGCGTGCTGCGCGTGGACGCCGCCGACTTCACCCGCCGCCACCCCGGCGTGCGCGCGGACGCGGGCGGGGCCCGGGTGCTGCGCAGCGTGCTGATCAAGCCGGAGGCGGAGGAGTGGGTGGAGCCGCTGCACGCGCGGGTCACCGCCCTGGCCGCCGCGGCCGGTGCGGCCGGTGCGGCCATCCGACCGTCACCCGACGCGGCCGGTACGGGCGGTGCGGCCGCCGCATCCCGTGCGGCCGAGGTGACCGCCGCACCCGGTACCACCGATACGACCGATGTGACCGTTGACCCGCCTTCCCCTTCGTCCGCCCCCTCGTTCGAGGAGAGTGCCCGTTGACCACCACCACCGCCCTGCCCGCCGTCGCGGGCACCGCCCTGCGGCCCGCCGTACGGCCCGTCGTGCGCCCGGCCCGCCCGGGCGAGGAGGACGCCCTCGCCCACGTGCTCGCCGCCGCCTTCGCCGACGACGCGCTGATGCTCTGGGCCTTCCCCGACCCCGGCCACCGCGCCCGCGTGATGCCCGCCTTCTTCCGCGTCCACGTCGAACAGTGCCTGGCCCACCGGGGCGCCCTGGTCGCCCACCGGGCCACCACCGGTGACGACACCGCGCAGGACGGCGAGCCGCTGGGGGCGCTGCTGTTCCTGCCGCCCGGCCACTGGGACGACCCCGGCCCGAAGGACGGCGCCGCCGCCCTGGCCCTCGCCGAGGCGATCGACGCCGCCGGCCACGACGGGCCCGCCCGCCGCCTGGCCGCCATCGCCCGCCTGCAGACCCTGCGCCACCCGCGCCACCGCTCCCACCACTACCTCGCCTTCGTCGGCGTGCACCCCGACGCCCGCCGCACCCGCACCGGCCGGGCCCTGCTGCACGCCTTCCTCGCCGAGGTCGACGCCACCGGCCAGGCCGCCTACGCCGAGACCAGCTCCCCCGGCGGGGCCCACCTGCTCGCCGGCGGCGGCTTCACCCGCTTCGGCGAGGCCATCGCCCTGCCCGGCGGCGGCCCCCGCCTGGCCCCGGTGTGGCGGGGGCCCCGATGACCGCCCCCGCCCTGCCCGCCGCCCCCGCCGGCTCCTCCGCGCTGCGCCTGTACAGCGCCGGACAGATCGACGCCGGCCACGCCGCCGAACGCCCCGAGGCCGCCGAAACCCTCGCCTGGGCGCGGGCCTTCCTCACCACCGCCCACCCCGACCTCGGCCGCAGCGGCCCGGTCTGCCCCTACACCCAGCCCTCGCTGCGCCGCGGCCTGTTCCACATCGCCGTCGCCGACGGCTCCCCCGACGGGGACCTGCCCCGCCTGGTCGCCGAACTGCGCTCCCGCTACGACGAGTTGCTCGCCGCCCTGACGGAGGAGTCCGACCGCGAACTGCTCACCGTCCTGCTGGTCATGCCCCAGCTGGACCACGAGGACTCCACCGTGCTGGACGAGCTCCAGCGCAAGGCCAAGGACGAGTTCGTCGAACAGGGCCTGATGATCGGCCAGTTCCACCCGGTCTGCGAGGAACCCGGCCTGTGGAACCACACCTTCAGGCCGCTGCGCGCCCCCGTCCCGCTGCTCGCGGTGCGCAAGCTCCTGGTCTTCGACCTGCCCTTCCTCGCCGGCGACGAGACCCACCTGAACCACTACCTGGCCCGCTTCGCCCCCGAGGTCCCCGCCCGCATCCGCGCCCAGCTGGTCACCAGCGTCCGCGCCCGCCGGCAGAACGCCGCCGCCTGACCCCCCTCCCCCCGCGCGCGCGGGGAAGGGCGGGGGCCAGCTCCGGGAGGGGCTTCTCCTCCCCGGTTGCTGTCACGGGGTGGGGCCCCGGGGCGGGTACCGTCCTGCCGCTCCAGAC
>NZ_JBVJBI010000047.1:0-56550 GCF_055589745.1 Kitasatospora sp. NPDC041917
CGCGGATGTGGTGGCCCCAGTAGGCGGGGTCGGTGGCTTGTTGGTCGGTGATCCAGGTGCCGGTGGTGTTGGAGATGAAGGGGGTGTTCGGTGTCCGGCGGGGCACGTCTGCGACGGCGGTGGTGAATTCCGTGATCGCCGGTTCCATCAGGGGGGAGTGGAAGGCGTGGGAGGTGGTGACGGGTTGGGTGGGCCAGCCGTGTTCTTTGGCGAGGGTGGTGAAGGCCTGGATGGCGTGGTGGGGGCCGGAGACGACGCAGTCGCGGGGGCCGTTGTGGGCGGCGAGGGAGAGGTCGTGGGGGAGGGCGGCTTCGACGGTGGTGCGGTCGGCCATGATGTTGAGCATGGCGCCGGGGGCCTGGGCCTGCATGAGGCGGCCGCGGAGGGCGACGAGGCGGAGGGCGTCGGGGAGGGTGAAGACGCCGGCGAGGCAGGCGGCGGTCCATTCGCCGAGGCTGTGGCCGAGCATGGCGGTGGGGGTGATGCCCCAGGAGTGCCAGAGCCGGGTGAGGGCGTATTCGATGACGAAGAGGGCGGGTTGGGCCCACTGGGTCTGGTCGAGTCGGGGGTCCTGGGTGAAGACGATGTCGCGGATGTCCTCGCCGAGGTGTGGTGCGAGGAGTTCGGCGCATTCGTCGACGCAGGTGCGGAAGACGGGTTCGTGCTGGTAGAGGTCGTGGGCCATGCCGGGGTGCTGGGAGCCCTGGCCGCTGAAGAGGAAGATCAGTGGTGCGGTCTCGCGGGTGGTGTGGCTGGTGGTGACGTGGGCGGGGTCGCGGGTCTCCAGGGCGGTGGCGATGGTGTCGGGGGTGGTGCCGGTGACGGTGCGGCGGTGGGGGAAGGTGCGGCGGCCGGTGGCCAGGGTGTGGGCGGCGTCGGCGAGGTTGGGCTGTTCGCGGCGCAGGTGGGCGGCCAGTCGGTCGGTGGCTTCTTCGAGTGCTTGCGGGGTTCGGGCGGACAGGATGAGTGTTTCGGTCGGGCGTGTGCCGGCCGGGGAGGGCGGGGTGAGGGGGGCTTCTTCGAGGATGAGGTGGGCGTTGCTGCCGCCGAAGCCGAAGGCGCTGATCCCGGCGCGGCGGACGTGGTTCTCGGTGCGTGGCCAGGGAGTCGATTCCGCTTGCACGTGGAACGGGCTGTTGGCGAAGTCGATGTCGGGGTTGCCGCGGGTGTAGTTCAGCGAGGCGGGGAGGAGTTCGTGTTTGAGCGCGAGCGTGGTCTTGAGCAGGCCCGCGATGCCGGCGGCGGCGTCGAGGTGGCCGACGTTCCCCTTGACCGAGCCGAGGGCCCAGGACCCGGTGTCGCCGAACGCCCGTGACAACGCCTGCACCTCGATCGGGTCGCCCAGCGAGGTGCCCGTGCCGTGCGCCTCGACGTAGTCGATGTCCGTGGGTGCGAGGCCCGCGCCGGCGAGCGCGGCGGAGATGACCGCGGCCTGGCCGGTGACGCTCGGGGCGGTGAAACCGACCTTCACCGCGCCGTCGTTGTTGATCGCCGAGCCCCTGATCACGGCGTGGACGGTGTCGCCGTCGGCCAGCGCCTCCTCCAGCCGCTTCAGCGCGACCAGACCGACACCCGTCCCGAAGACCGTGCCCCGGGCGTCCGCGTCGAACGGGCGGACGTGCCCGTCGGGGGACACGAAGGACCCGTCCTGGTGCAGGTAGCCGGTGCCCGGGTTCGGGTCGACGTGGACGCCACCCGCCAGGGCGAGGTCGCACTCCCCGGCGAGCAGGCTCCGGCAGGCGGTGTGGGCGGCGACCAGCGCGGTCGAGCAGGCGGCGCGCAGCGAGACCGCGGGGCCCTTCAGGTCCAGCTTGTACGACACCCGGGAGGCCAGGAAGGCGAGTTCGTTGGCCACCAGGATCTGGGTCTGGCCCAGGGTGTCCACGATCTGCTGGTGCGAGTAGACGTGCTGGACGTAGCGGTTGGCCCCCGCGCCACCGAAGACACCGATGCTGCCCTCGTACCGGGCGGCGTCGTAGCCGGCGTGCTCCAGCGCCGCCCAGGCCGTCTCCAGGAAGAGCCGGTGCTGCGGGTCCATCGCCTCGGCCTCGCGGGCGGTGTACCCGAAGAACTCCGCATCGAACAGGTCGCTGCCGGCGAAGGCGGGCGCGGCCTTGACGTAGTTCGGCTGCCCGAAGACCTCGGGTGGCACCCCGGCCGCCGTCAGCTCCTCGTCGGTCAGGGCGACGATCGACTCGACGCCGTCGCGCAGGTTCGACCAGTACTCGGTCAGGTCCTCCGCGCCGGGGAAGCGTCCCGCCATCCCGATGATCGCGACACCGCCGCGCGCCGCCATCACTGCGCCGCCCGGAGGTTGTCGATGAGCGCGCCGAGGGTGCGTACGGTGGGGCCCTCGTAGACGATGGTCAGCGGTACGGCCACCGCCAGCCCCTGACGCAGTCGGTGGACGACCTGCAGGCCGAGCAGTGAACTACCGCCCAGTTCGAAGAAGTTGTCCTGGACGCCGACGCTCTCCAGGCCGAGCAGCTCCTGCCAGATCTCCGCCACCCGGTGTTCGGTCTCGCCGTTCGGGGCGACGAACGGGTTGCGCAGGTTGGGGCGTTCGTGCCGTGCGGTCGGGGCCGGCGCCTCGGCCACCGGGTCGGCCCACAGTTCCTGACGCAGCGTCAGATCACCGGTGGAGGTGATGATCTGCGCTTGGGGAACCGCGTCGAGCAGGGCGTCGAACACCTGTCGGCCTTCGGCCGGAGTGAGTGCCAACTCGCGTACTGCCGCGCCGAGTTCGGAATTCGCCCGGTCCTCCTGGGAGAAGTGCCAGGCCTCCCAGTTGACGCTGGTCCAGGGCAGGGAGGTGCTGTGGTGCCGCTGGGCGAAGGCGTCGAGCGCGGCGTTCGCGGCGGCGTACGCCCCGAAGCCGAGCCCGCCGAGCAGCGAGGCGATCGAGGAGCAGATGACGGCGAAGTCCACCTGCTGGTCGGCCAGTACCTCGTGCAGCACCTGCGTGCCGTAGAGCTTGGGGCCGAAGTGCCAGGAGGCCTCCTCCGCGCCCAGGACCGCGACCTCCCGGTGGGCCGCCGTACCGGTGGTGCCGGCACAGTGCAGCACGCCGTCGATCGGGCCGAACTCCCGCAGGACGCGCTCCTTCAGGGCGAGCATGGCCGTGCGGTCGGAGACGTCCGTGGCGGTCACCAGCACCTCGGAGCCGAGCGCCTCGATCTCCTGGACGGCACGGATCGCGGACCGGACCGCTTCCGGGTGCTGCGGATCGGCCCAGCTCTCCCGGGGCGGCAGACCCGTCCGTCCGAGCAGCACCAGGCGCACCTCGGCCCGGTCGGCGAGGGCACGGGCCATCAGCAGGCCGATCTTCCCGAGGCCGCCGGTGACCAGGTACACCCCGCCGGGGCGGACCGGGGACCCACCCCGCGGGCGCGGCGCGCCGGTCACGTACGTCGGCGCCCAGCGGTGCCGACCGCGCAGCGCGATGGTGCGCTCGGTGGGCGGGGCGGCGAGGTCGGCCAGCAGCTGGTCGACCAGCCCGGGTACGGCCTGCGGGCCTTCGGGGCGCAGGTCGAAGTGGACGCAGCTGAGCGAGGGGTACTCCTGCGGCAGCACCTTGCACAGGCCCTGGACGGTGGCCTTCGGCGGGCAGAGCGGCTCGTCCCCGAGGACGGCGTGCACCTCGGAGGACAGCACGTCCCAGCGCTGCTGCCGTGTCATCAGCTCGGCCTCGGTGGCCTGGACCCAGTGGACCAGGCTGTCGAAGGAGCGGTGCAGCAGGGCCCGGACGTCCTCGGGCGCCGTGGCCCGGTCGGCGTCGTCGCCGACGCTCCAGCAGTGCACCACCCGACCGGGCAGCGGCCCCTCGGCGCGCAGCGCCTCGGCGAGTCGGCCGAAGTGCTCCGGCCGGGCGGGGTCGAGGACGTACTCGCGCTCGCTCTTGCGGTGCCACTCGGCTCCCCGTGAGACCGTGCGCACGGTGGCGCCGAGACCTTCGAGGCGGTCGGCGAGGTGGTGGCCGACACCGGTCCCGTCCGCGAAGACGAGCCAGCGCTCGTCGGCCAGGCCGACCTCGGCGGGCTGCGGTGCGCCGGCCAGCCGCTGCCAGGACGGCGTGTAGAGCCACTGGGGCAGGTCGCCGCGCCGCTGCTGGGCCGAGCCGCTGCCGGGCTGGGCGGTGCCGGGTTCGAGCCAGTAGGTGCGCCGCTCGAAGGGGTAGGAGGGGAGCGGGACCCGCCGGGCGCCGGGCGTGGCCGGGAAGGGGCGCTCCCGGCCGGCGAGCCAGAGGCGTCCGGCGGCCCGCAGGAGTGCGGTGCGGTCGCTCTGCCCGAGGAAGGCGCCGGGGAGGGACGGGAGGACGACCCGGTCGGTGCCGGCGGCGGCGGGGTGCTGGATGGCCCCGGGGGTCAGGGCCGGCGCGGGGCCGATCTCGACGATCGCGATGTCCGGGACGGACCACAGGGTGGCCAGGCCGTCCGCGAACCGCACGCTCTCCCGCACGTGCCGGGCCCAGTACTCGGGGCTGGTGGCCTCGTCGTCGGTGATCCAGGTGCCGGTCAGGTTGGAGACGAACGGCACGGCCGGGGCGTTCAGCCGGACCGAGCGGACCAGTTCGGCGTAGCGCTCGACGACCGGGTCCATCATCGGGGAGTGGAAGGCGAAGCGGGTGGTCAGCCGGCGGGTGGCGATGTCGGCGGCCAGCAGTTCGCCGGCCACCCGCTCGATGCCCTCGACGGTGCCGGAGAGCACGCAGGTCTGCGGGCCGTTGATCGCGGCGAGGCAGACCTCCGCGTCGGTGTACCGTGCGACGGCCTCCTCGGAGAGCGGCACGGCGAGCATCGCGCCCTCGCCCTGCTCCTCGATCAGCCGGGCGCGTTCCGCGACCAGGCGCAGGGCGTCGGGCAGCGAGAAGACCCCGGCTGCACAGGCCGCGACGTACTCGCCCAGGCTGTGACCGATCATCACCTCGGGCTCGACCCCCCAGGCGGCCCAGAGCTTGACCAGGGCGTACTCGAGGGCGAACACCGCGGGGTAGCCGAGGCGTGGCTGGTCCAGCGGGTGCTCGCTGCGCTCCGGCTGGAGCAGCAGCCTGCTGAAGTCGAAGAGCTGCCCGGGGGCGGCGTCCGCGGACTCGTCGACGGTGAACACGAGTTCGCGGATGTCCGTGCCGAGCAGCGGCTCCAGCAGTCCGGCGCACTCGTCCATCGCCTCCCTGAACTCCGGCTCCTGGGCGTAGAGTTCGCGCGCCATGCCGGGGAACTGGGAGCCGAAGCCGGTGAACATGAAGGCCACCGGCCGGTGCGGGGCCTCGGGCGCGGTCGCGGTGAGCAGCCGACCGTCGTCGCGGGCGTCGAGCGCCGCCAGCGCCTCCTCGGTGCCGCCGGCCACCAGCATCCGTCGGTACGGGAACGCCCGGCGGCCCTGCTGGAGGGTGAACGCGACATCGGCCAGCGGGAGTTCGGGGTGCGCCCGGAGGTGGTCGTGCAGCTGGTCGGTGGCCGCCTCCAGGGCCTCCGGGCTCTTCGCGGAGAGCACCAGCAGCTGCTCGGCGCCGTCGGCCTGCCGGGATTCGCGCGGCAGCTCCGGGGCCTGTTCGAGGATGACGTGGGCGTTGGTGCCGCCGAGGCCGAAGGAGCTGACCCCGGCGCGGCGCGGGCCGTCGCCCTCGGGCCAGGGCAGCAGCTCGGTGTTGACGTAGAACGGGCTGCCGGCCAGGTCGATCCGCGGGTTGGGCCGCTCGAAGTGCAGGGTGGGCGGCAGCTGCCCGTGCTCCACCGCCAGCACGGTCTTGATCAGGCCGGCGACCCCGGCGGCCGAGTCGAGGTGGCCGATGTTGGTCTTGGCGGAGCCGAGGGCGCACCTGCGCTCCCCGACCCCGGAGTAGGCCGAGGCGAGTGCGGAGAACTCGATCGGGTCGCCCAGGATGGTGGCCGTCCCGTGCAGCTCGATGTAGTCGATGCTCTCGGCCGGCACGTCCGCGTTCGCCAGCGCGGTGGAGATGACGGCGGACTGGGTGGCGGCGCTGGGCGCGCTGAAGCCGGCCCGGCGGGAGCCGTCGTTGTTCAGCGCGGAGCCCTTGATGACCGCGTGGATGTGGTCGTTGTCGGTGATCGCGTCCTTGAGGCGCTTGAGCACCACCATCCCGACGCCGTCGCCGCCCACCGTCCCCTGGGCGCGGGCGTCGAAGGTGCGGCAGTAGCCGTCCGGCGAGAAGATGCCGTCCGGGCGGTAGACGTAGCCCTTGCTCCTGGTCCCGTCGACGGCGACGCCGCCGGCCAGTGCGGTGTCGCACTGGTAGGCCAGCAGCGCCTGGCACGCCTCGACCACGGCGACCAGTGACGTGGAGCAGGCGGACTGGATGTTGAGGGCGGGGCCCTCCAGGCCGAGCTTGTAGGAGACCCGGCTGGCGAGGAAGTCCGGCCGGTTGCCGATCACCGTCTGCTTGTCGCCGAGGATCTGCGCGGCGCCGGGCTGGGAGGCGATGTTGAAGAGCAGGTAGGTGTTGTTGCCCGCGCCCGCGTAGACGCCGACCGGGCCGTCCTGCCGATCGGTGTCGTATCCGGAACTCTCCAGGGCGGCCCAGGCGCATTCGAGCAGGACCCGGTGCTGCGGGTCCATGAGTTCGGCCTCGCGCGGGGAGTAGCCGAAGAAGGCGGCGTCGAACTTCTCGCTGTCCGCCAGCGGGTAGCCCGCGCCGACGAAGTTCGGGTCGGCCAGGGTGGCGGCGTCCACGCCCCGGGCGGCGAGCTCCTCGTCCTCGAAGCGGGTGACGGAGCAGACGCCCGCCTTGAGGTTGCTCCAGTACTCCTCGACCGTCCGGGCGCCGGGGAAGCGGCCGGCCATGCCGACGATGGCGATGTCCAGACTGTCGTCGAACTCGGAGAAGCCGTCGGCCTGTTCGGAGTCCAGCTCGGCGTCCACGGTGGGGTCGAGCTCGGGGGAGTACTCACTCATGGTGACCTCGCTTCGCTTGCAGCTGCTGCTGGCGGCGCTTCAGCAGGGCGTTCTGCTGGGCGCTCCTGCCGCGGGTGGCGGCCGGTGCCACCCCCTGCCTCTGCTGCGAGAGCAGCTCGGCCTGGGCCCGGACGGTGGTGTGCTGGAACAGGTCGAGCAGGTCGACCTCCCGGCCGGTCGTCGCCCGGAGCCGGTGGTGCAGCCCGACCATGAGCAGGGAGTGCCCGCCGATGTCGAAGAAGTTCTGGTCGGTGCCGACCGCCTCGGTGTGGAGGACCTCCTGCCACACCTGCGCCACCAGTCGTTCCAGTTCGTTCCGTGGTGGCAGCGGCGCGGTGGCGGGTTCGGCGGGCCGGGGCAGCCTGCCGCGGTCGACCTTGCCGTGCCCGGAGAGCGGCAGCCGGTCCAGCGTCACCATCGCCTGCGGCACCATGTGCGGGGAGAGCCGCTCCCGCAGGTGGCGCTCCAGCCCGGCGGTGCTGAACCCGGGGCCGTGCGGCTCGATGTAGGCGACCACCCGGCGGTCGCCGGGGACGTCCTCGCGGACGACGGCGATGGCGTGGCGCACCTCGGGGTGGCTCTTCAGGCCGGCCTCGATCTCGCCCAGGGCGACCCGGAAGCCGCGGACCTTGATCTGGTCGTCGCGCCGGCCGAGGAAGGCGATCGTCCCGTCGGCCAGGCGGCGGACGATGTCGCCGGTGCGGTAGAGGCGGGAGCCCGGCCCGCCGCCGAGGGTGTCCGGGACGAAGGCCGCCGCGGTGAGGTCGTCCCGGAGGTGGTAGCCGCGGGCGAGGTTGTCGCCGCCGATCAGCAGCTCTCCGGCGACGCCGACGGGTGTGGGACGGCCCGCGGGGTCCACCACGTGGGCCCGGGTGCCCGGGAGCGGAACGCCGATCGGCGCGGTCTCCCACTCCGCCTCCGGGTGGTCGGCCACGGCGAGGGTCAGCACACCGACGGTGGTCTCGGTCGGACCGTAGTGGTTGAAGACCCGGCAGTGCGGGACGAGGCGCTGGAGGGCGCGCAGCCAGCGCCAGTCGGAGGCCTCGCCGCCGATGACCAGCAGGCGGCGCGGCAGGAGCTCGGCGAAGCGCGGCGAGGTCTGGAGGGCCCGGAGGTGGGAGGGCGCGATCTTCAGGCAGTCGACCCCCCGGGTCTGCACCCAGTCGGCCAGTCTCTCCGCGTCCAGCGCGACGTCACGGGAGATCAGCTGGACCTCGCCGCCCGTGCACAGCGGCGGGGCGAAGGCCGTGACGCTGGAGTCCACCGTCAGCGGCTGCACCATCGCGTAGCTGAGCGGCCCGTCGATGCCGAGCCGCCGGACGACGGCGCGGGTGTAGCCGACGAGCTGGCGGTGCTCGATCACCACGCCCTTGGGCTTGCCGGTGGAGCCGGAGGTGTAGAGCAGGTACGCGGCGTCCCCCGGGGCCGAGTGCCCGGCCGGCGGGTCCTCGTCCGGCCGGCCGGCCAGCACGGTCAGCCCGGCGTCGAGCTCGACCACCCGGTGTCCGGTGTCGAGCGGGGCCGTCGCCACCACGATCCGCACGGCCGCGTCCGCGAGGATGCCGTCCCGCCGCTCGACCGGGTCGTTCGGGTCCACCGGTACGTACGCGCCGCCGGCCTTGAGGATGCCGAGCACGGCCACCATCAGCCGTACGTCGCGATCGGCGCAGAGGCCCACCGTCACCTCGGGGCCGACCCCGCTCTCCCGCAGCAGGTGGGCCAACTGGTTGGCCCGGGAGTTGAGTTCGCGGTAGCTGAGGGCGGCGCCCTCGGAACGGACGGCGATCGCCCCGGGGGTGCGGGCGGCCTGCTCCTCGAAGAGCCGGTGGAAGCCCACGTCCGTCGGCTCGCCCGGGACGCCGTTCAGCGCCTCGATGACGCGTTCCTCCCCGGCGGTGAGCAGGGGCAGCTCGGCCACCGACCGGTCCGGATCGGCCGTCGCGCCTTCGAGCAGGCGCAGCAGGTGGTCCACCGCGCGGCGGGCGGTGGCCGGGTCGAGGACGTCGGTGGCGAACACCAGCTGACCGGTCAGTTCGCCGTCGACGTAGCAGAGTTGGAGATCCAGGTCGCAGTGGGTGGTCTCGGGGGCGACGCGCGGTTCCGGCCGGAAGGAGAAACCCGGCCAGAGGTGGACGGCCGCGCCGGTGCGGACCTCTTCGGCCGCCGCCAGCGCGGCGCCTGCCCGCCGGACCAGGTCCCGGAAGCTCCCGCCGGCCTCGACGCGGACCGGCGTGGTCACCCCGGCGCCGTTGGTCACCCCGACCGCGAGCTCGGTCTGTCCGCCGTACCGGTGCAGCAGGGCCAGGTGGAGGGCGAAGGCCGCCGCCGGGAGCCCTCCTCCGCAGGCTTCACCCAGGTGCCGCAGGGCGGCGGTCGCCCCGGCGGGGACGACGAGGGGGACCGAGCCGGCCCGGTGGTCGCGCCGGGCCGGAGGCGTCCGGTCCAACGGGAGCTCCGGGGCGGCGGGCAGCTCGGCGGGGCGCCCTTCGGCATCGGGGCCGGGCACGGGAGGTGCGGGGTGGCGCAGTGTCATGAGGGTTGCCTCGAGGAGTCTGGGGGCAGGACGTACGTCACCCGTCTCGCCGGAACGGGCCACGGCTACGCGGATCGCTTGGTGCAGAGATAGACCTGGTTGCGGCGGTGGTCGGCGGGGACGTCGATGATCTCGACCGACTCCGAGAGCGAGTGCAGCAGCGCCTCGAACGGGCCGGCGGCGTAGCGGTTGAGCCAGATGTAGCCGTCGGCCGTCTCCCGCCGCAGCAGCACCTCGGTCTCCCGCGGCACCTGGAACATGCAGATCACCACGGTGCGGCGGGAGACCCGGAACAGTTCGCGGACGGCGGTCTCGTAGTACGGCAGGCTCTCCAGCACGTGCCGGCAGTTCACCACGTCGAACGAGCCTTCGGGGAAGGTGAGGTCGGTGACGCTCATCTGCTCCCACCGCGCCTCGGGGTGCAGCCCGCGGCAGTCGTCGATGGCGGCCTCGTTGATGTCGATGCCGGTGAAGTCGACCTCCAGGCCCGCCGTCAGCAGGTGGCGGTAGGTGACCCCGGAGATGACACCGCAGTCGAGCAGTTCGAACGGTTCCTCGCCGTGCAGTGCCGCGATCCGCTCGGTCACGACCGCGTGCGAGGGGTGTCCGGCCCGGGACTCCTCGCCCATGTGAGCCATGTCAGAGGTGTGCGCCCAGAGCGATTTCGTGTTCACTGCGTTGATCCTCCGTACTGCTGGAGCGAAGCCGGTCATGACGGCACGGCCGTCCGGACGGTGGCTGTTGGGAGAGTGCCGGGCGCGCGCGGGACGCCGCCGGACCAGGGCCGTCGGGCGGTGGACGGTCTGGAGGGCCGTTCCAGGGTTTCCGCGGGCGCGGCACCCGGTTCCCCGTCACCCTCCGGACCGGGAGAACCCTGGGAGCCGGCGGTGCGTGCGTGACATCCGTCCCGTCCCGGCGCACGGGAACTGATGTCACATCAGAAAGCCGCGCCTTCCTGGGACTCGGTGTCGAAGACGGCGTCCGGGCCGAACATCCGGGCGTGCTTCGCCGCGGCGAGGGCCAGCGTGCCGCTCGCGTCGCGGGCGCTCGCGACCTCGGCCAGTTGGTTGACCACGGCGGGCTTCGCCAACGCCTGATCGCGCAGCTCGGGGGAGCGGGACATCAGGACCATGGCCGCAGTGGTGTAGCCCGACTCGACCCAGGACTCCCAGATCGCGTCGCGGTCCTGCTCCTGGCCCGCGAAGAGCTCCTCGCGACGATCGTGCCGACGCGTGGGAACCGGGCTCCGGCCGGCGGCCTCCGTGCGCAACCGGACGCGGCGGCCCGCGATGTAGGCGACGGCAGCGCCCTTGCGGATGGCGAAGTTCAGGGCCTGGGCCGCCGTGTCCACCACCGGCTCACCCTTGTCGTTCAGGGAGGTGTTGCACACCATCGGCACCCCCGTGGCTTGCCGGAACGCTTCGATCGCCCGGTGGAGCAGGGGGTTGGTCTCGGCGGACAGGGTCTGACGCCGGGCCGAATCGTCGAGATGGAGGATGGCCGGGACCAGCCGGCGCTTGGACTCGGTCACGTACGCCGTCTCGAGCATGTAGGGCGAGGGCCAGGGGTCCTCGAACCACTCGCCGCTGTACTCCTCCAGGACGATCGGGGCCACGGGGCGCCACCACTGTCGGCTCTTCCAGTCGTTCAGCAGCTCCTTCGACCGGGGTGAGCGGGGATCGGCGAGGATGCTCCGGTGGCCCAGGGCGCGCGGACCGATCTCGGCCGCTCCGTCCGCCCACACCAGCGGTCCGGTGGAGAGATCCTCGACGAACCGGGCCTCGGTGAATTCCTCGACGTCCTCGATGAAGTCGTCGAAGTGCTGAAGCGCGCTCTCGACGTCGGTGAGCTCGGAGCCGTGGTAGGCGGACGTGAGCCGGAAACCACCGCCCGGGAGCAGTCCCTCGCCGAGGAGGCCGAGGAGGCCGATCCCGAGGGACTGGCCGGAGTCGTTCGCGCTCGGCGGAGTGAGCAGGCCCTTGAACCCGTAGCGGCGCAGGAGGAAGGAGTTGGTCGGACAGTTGAGGGCGAAGCCCCCGCTCAGGGAGAGGTACGCCTGGCGCGGGTCCACCCCTGCCGACTCGAGCAGCCGGTCGACGTTGCGCACCATGACGAGCTCGCAGGCCGTCTGGACGATCTTCATGACCGCGGACTGCAGGTGCTCCTGGTGGGTGAAGCGGCTGTCCAGCTCCATGGACGGCAACTGGGACTCGGCCGCACGAATCACGGCCTGGACGAAGGGAAGCGTGTCCACCAGCGGTACTCGTCGGCCTCCGAACAGCTCCAGCTCCCGCACCGCCGCCTCGGTGTCGAAGGCGATTTCGGTGGGGCAGGCCGACGCCAGGGCCATCAGGGTGCCCGGCTCCCTGCCGAACTCCGATGACGCGGCGTCGTAAATCGGGGCCGGGGATTCGACCGGAGCGAAGTCGACGTCGCCCTTGGCCGACACGCAGCCGGTGTACCAGTACTTCTTGCCCGTCCGGTCGAGGCCGAAGTCGGGCCGGCCGTCCAGGGCCAGTCCGATGATGGTCTCGCTGCGGAACACCTCGGAGTCGAGGAGCAGTCCGCTGTAGAGGTGGGCGAGGCTGTGGACCGGGAAGTCCTCGGTGCCCGCCGGCAGCTTGATGTCGGCGTGGTGCGGCAGGCCGGGCGTGCCCCAGGACAGGCTCACGTCCTCCGGGGAGAGCCCCTCGGCCGCGAGCAGTTCGGTCAGCACCTTGTTGTAGCGGTCGACGGTGAAGAGCGGCCAGAAGTGGTGCTTCTGTCCGCTGACGCGCTCGAGCTCCCATACTCTGACGAGTTCGACCCGCGAGTCGTGACTGCGCCAGAGCGCGATGTTCTGGTCATGGCGCGGTGCGATGACGGATAAGCCGCCGGGCGGGGAGATGTAGCTCGACAGGAAGTACTTCGCGGCTGGGTACGCGGTCACGATGTCTCTTTCGGCGGTCGGACAGTGGCTGCTGGCTCTTCGGGCCGGACGGTCCTGGAAGCGGCCCGCGCAGGCGGTCGCGAGGCTGCCAGGGCCGGCTCGGCCGGGCGTCGGTGTCCACCGGCGACGTCAGGTGCGACAGACTGTCCCGGTCGGGTGCGATCGGGCCTCGAGCCGGAGCTCCGGCGGCGGCCTGCACGGGGACTTCGACCTTCTGCGAGGCCTCGGGACGGGGACGGCGGGGACGGACTCCGACCCCGCGTCCTCATGTGTGTGCGCCGGCCCCGGGGCGAGCGACGGGATCGCTCGGGTCCGTCCGTGGCGGGACTACTTCGAAGCGGGGACCCGCTCCTCGACGAGCTGGACCAGTTCACCGACGTTGGCCACGGTGAACATGTCGACGACGTCCAGATCGACGTCGAACGTGCTCTGGATCGAGACCATCAGGCGGAGCAGCGACACGGAGGTGGCTCCGAGGTCGTCGAAAGTGCTGTCCAGCGCGACTTCAAGGGGGGCGAATACTTCGGAAATCACCGACATCAAGTCGTCGGACTGTGCGTTCGACATTTTGTGTTCCCAGATCTCTTGCATTCGAGGCCTATCCAGGTAATTGACCCTATGGTGTTGCTGAGACATCGTCAAGTCTCTTTTTTTGCTTGGGAGATGGTTGATGTCCAGATTGTGTAGCGTTGGGTCAGGTGGGCGAGATTGGTGTGAAACGGGCGTAGTAAAGCAACAGTTTGTCAAGTCGGCGCGCTTTCCCTGGTCGAAGGCTCGACAGGACGTGGGTGCCCTGGGGTAGGGTGGCCGACGTTTGATCGCACAGGCACACACCGCTGGGGGATCTGGTGTCAGAAATGACTTTTCGGCCTCTCACGCCTATCACTGGCGCGGAGGTGGAAGGCGTCGATCTCGCGGCGGAGCTGTCGCCGGCCGTAGTGGCCCGCCTTCGCGAGGCCCTGGTGCGTCACAAAGTTCTCGTTTTCCGGAATCAGCCGATGAGTGACGCGCAACAGGTTGAACTCACCAATGCTCTGGGTGGTGCCACCGCGGCACATCCCATCGTGAACGGTCTGAGCGAAGCCCCCGCCGTGTTGCGGACCGCACTGTCGGAGGAGCGACGGGCGCTGGTCGAGGCCGAGGCCGGCCTCAGTCATCCGCTGAAGGGAACGACACCGCGGCGCCTGCGGACCGAGTGGCATGTCGACAGCACCTTCGTGGTCAATCCGAACGCCATCACCATTCTGCGCGGTGTCGAGATTCCACCGGTCGGCGGCGACACTCTCTTCGCCAATCTGGAAGCGCTCTACGAAGGGTTGTCGTCTTCCCTCCGGGGGTACGTCGACACCTTGCAGGCGATACACTCCCGACACGTCCCGACGGCGGCGCCCCGCTTCGACGGCAAGCCGGCCGGCCCCTTCGCGGCCGTGCACCCGCTGGTGCGGGTGCACCCCGAGACCGGTGCGCGCAGCCTGCTCGTCAGCGCCGTCTTCCTCCAGGCCATCCGCGGTCTCAAGCCCCGCGAGAGCGCGGCCCTGCTGGACTTCCTTCTCGACGAGCTCGCCGGGCGGGACGAGATCCACGCCCGGGTCCGCTGGGAGCAGGACACCCTCGTCATGTGGGACAACCGCGCCGTGGCCCATGCCGGTCCGGTGGACGGCCTGATGTTCCAGGAGGAGCGGATCGTGCACCGCACCACCGTCGTCGGCGACGTGCCCCGCGGGCCCGACGGCTTCGTGTCGCGTGCCCTCATGGGAGAGCGGTGCGAAGCGCTGGCCTGAGAGGCCGCGCCGTGACGCCACGGCGATCAGGTGGTCCATGCAGGTCAACTCGGTCATATGTAGATGTACTGGCATCGTGGCTCCGGCATAGATTCGGGCCAGTCGGTCCATTCTCCGGTAACTTCTGTGGGGGAAAAGCAAAATGCCGGTCGTCGACCACTGTGCAAAAGCCGAAGCGTCACCCAAGTACCGCCTGTTATGCGTCGACTGTGGCTGGGAATCCGATCCGGAATTCCGGCTCCGATGTCCCCGGTGTTCGGGTGCGCTCGATCCCAGGATGAACCTGGAGAACGTCGCCGAGCGTGACGGTGGCCGGCCTGAGCTGACCTACCTGGACTTCCTTCCGGTCGAATCCGAGCACTTACTCGACGCCGACATCAGTGTGCGGACCCCCTGCCGTCCGGCCTCGCGCCTCGGAGCGGTCATCGGTCTGCCCCGCCTCTGGGTGAAGGACGAGTCCCAGCAGCCGACCGGGACCACCAAGGACCGGCTGGCCTCCGTGGTCCTGGCCGTGTTCCGGCAGTTCGGGATCAAGGAGTTCGTCGCCTCCAGCACCGGGAACAGCTCCACCGCCCTGGCCCGCGCCGTGCAGAAGGACCACTCGATGCGGGCACACTTCTTCTGCGGCCGTGACTTCACCGGCGACCACGACATCGAGACCGGCGACCGGGTGTCCCTCACCGTGGTGGACGGCACCTACGCACAAGCCACCCGGGCGGCCCAGGAGTTCGCAGCCCGGAAGGGGCTGGTCTGGGAGGGCGGGTTCTTCAACTGGGCCCGTCGCGAGGGCCTGAAGCTCACCTACCTGGAAGCCTTCGACGCCATGGACGACAAGCCCGACGTCGTCGTCCAGGCCATCAGCAGCGGCATGGGGATGATGGCCGTCCGCAAGGGCGTGGCAGAGTACCTCGCCTGCGGCCGGCTCACCTCCTCGCCCCGCTTCGTGATGGTCCAGCAGGACACCTGCGCGCCGATGGCCGTGGCCTGGCGGGAGGGACGGGCCGAGCTCACCGAGGACGACGTCATCGAGCACCCGACAGGTCTGGCCCGGGCCATCCTGCTCGGCGACGGCCGGGCCACCTATCCCTACATGCGGGACATCGCCACCGAGAGTGGTGGCTCCATCGTCTCGGTGAGCCAGGACGAACTGGTCCAAGCCCGTACGATGCTCCGCGAGCTGGAGGGGCTGGACGTCTGCCACTCCTCGGCCGCGACCATTGCCGCGCTGCGCAACGAGGCCGCGGCCCGGCGGATCACCCCGGACCAGGTCGTCCTGGTCAACCTGACCGGCCGTGAGCGGTACACCGCCGCCGACGCCGCACCGGCCCTCGCCGCCGCCACCGCCGGCTGAGCCTCCCCCTCTCCGAGCCGGATGCCACCGCTCCCACCGGAGTGATGCGCCCGCCCCCACGTTCGCAAGGAATGCGTTGATACTCAGTCACCTCACCCCGCAGCAGGCCGAGCGCCACGCCGAGTTCCGTGCCTTCGCCGACCGTGTCCTGGTCCCGCAGGCGGACCGCTGCGACCGCGAGCAAGTGGTCTCCCGGGAGATCGTCGCCGACCTGGCCGGGCAGGGCTACCTTGGCGCGCCCGTCCCGAAGGAGTTCGGCGGCCTCGGCATGGACTGGGTCGAATACGGACTGCTCACCGAGGAACTGGGCCGAGGCTGCCAGTCGATCCGTAACCTCGTGGCCGTGGAGGACATGGTCGCCCACTCGATCCACAAGTGGGGAACGGAGGAGCAGAAGCAGCGGTGGCTCCCCCGGATCACCTCGGGCCGAACGCTGGCGGCCTTCGCCCTGACCGAGCCGGACGTCGGCAGTGACGCCGCCGCCGTCGGGACCACGGCGACGGCCGACGGCGCCGATGTCGTCCTGCGCGGCACCAAGAAGTGGATCAGCTTCGCGCAGATCGCGGACCTCTTCCTGGTCTTCGCCACGTTCGACGGGCAGCACACCGCCTTCCTGGTGGAGCGGGACACTCCCGGCCTGTCGGTGGAGCCGATCGAGGGTCTGCTCGGCCTGCGCGGCTCGATGCTCGGCCGGATCACCTTCGACGACTGCCGGATCCCGGCCGCCAACCTGGTCGGGCGTCCCGGCCTCGGCCTCACCTTCGTCGCCTCCAGCGCCCTCGACCTCGGCCGCTACAGCACCGCCTGGGGCTCGGTCGGTCTGGCTCAGACCTGTCTGGAGGCCTCGACGGAGTACGCCGGCCGCCGCACCCAGTACGGCACCGAGATCCGCAACCACCAGCTGGTCCAGCAGCTGCTGGCCGACATGCTCACCGACACCATCACGGCCCGGCTGCTCTGTTACCACGCCGGGGTGAGCAAGGAGCGGGGGGAGACGGAGTCCGTCAACCACACCCTGCTGGCGAAGTACCGGACCTCGACGATCGCCGTCAAGGCGGCCGCCGACGCGGTGCAGATCCACGGTGCCCAGGGCATCGGGGCGGAGGCTTCCGTTCAGCGTCACTACCGGGACGCCAAGGTGATGGAGATCATCGAGGGCACGACGCAGATCCAGCAGACCATGCTCGGTCAGTTCGCCGTCCGGGCGGCCCGGCTGTGAGCGAGCTCCGGACGGGGGCGGTGACATACGGTCAGCTGTCGGTCCTGCGTTCGCTGGAGACACACGGCCCCGACCATCGGGCGGTCGCCAATCTGGTCAGTGTCTGGGAGGTGCCGTTCGGTCTCGGCGCGGCCCAAGTCATGGACGCCTGGCTCCAGTTGGTGGAGAAACACGAGTCGCTGCGGACCACCTACGACCTGAGCGGCCCGACGCCGGCCCAGACGGTCCACCCGTACCGCCCGTCCCGGGTGGCTGCGCTGGAGCTGGCCGAGGACAGCTTCGCGGCGGCCCTGCGGCTGGGTGCCGAGGCGGCCGTCGAGCCGATCGACATCGAGACCGAGTTGCCGTGGCGCGCGTTCGTCACCACTCACCAGGGGGATGCGCTCCACCTGGTCACCGTGATCCACCACGTGGCGGCCGACAACGGTGCGCTGCGGGTGCTGGAGGAGCAACTCGGTGTCCTCCTGGAGGGCGGGGCGCTCGGGCCGGTGGTGCAGCCGCTGGAAATGGCGCAGGAGCAGCAGGAGGAACCGGGCACCCGGAGCGTCCGGCACTGGACCGAGGCCTGGAGCCGGCTCGTCCCGGCGGACCGGGATCCGGAGGACGCCACCGAGCGACGCCGGGCGTCGCTCTACAGCCCGGAGGGACTGGCCGCCGCGCAGGAGCTCTCCGACCGGCTGAAGATCTCGGTCCAGTCGGTGGTGCTCGGCGTCGGCGCGCTCGCGCTGTCCCGGCTCAAGCGCACCGAGCGGATGACCTTCGCGCTGATGGCCGCCAACCGGCTCACCACCCGGTGGGCGCCGCTGGTCGGCTCGCTCAACCAGTTCGCCCCGGTGACCGTCACGGTCGACGAGGAGGCCCACCCGCTGGAGTATCTGCGGGCCTGCTACGTCCAGTCCATGACGGCGTACATGAACGGCTGCTACGACGTCGACGCGCTGAAGGAGAGTCTCCGGGAGGCCGGCCTCCCGGAGACGGACCCCACCGCCTTCGCCAAGCACTACAACTTCCTCGGCGATGTGGACGCCGAGCCGGCCGCCGGGTCCTCCCTGCGCACCGGGATCGAGTGGCGTCCGTCCACCCAGCGGTCAGGGCCGAACTTCCACCTGGCAGTGGCCACGGGGAAGGGAATTCTCATCGGAGTGGGCGCGAGCCGCGATTATCTCGACGGAAATCTCCCAGCCGTTCTCGCGGCGTCGATCGAGGCTGGTCTCATCAATATGTCCAAGGGGTCCGAGAACTCCCTGGCGGAAGTTTCACTGGATAATCCTTGGCGAATGTTCTGAAGAGCGGAAGAATGCGGGGAGAAACGCTTCTTCCCCCCGCACTTCGGCATCCCTGGGCTTGGTCGAGCCAGTACTAGAAGCCTGCACAGATTCCTCGAAGCTGCTTCTTCATCATGACCACCTCCTGTCCGTGGTGACTATAGCCACAGACGGTCGGGAGGTGGAAGGAAAATCTGGATAAGGCCCAGGAAAGATGGTTAGGATTTAACTCATGACGGATTCGTATGCCGATCCGGGAACCCCGGATCACCGAAGTGCCGCACGTTACCTGTGGTGGCTGACCATGAGTCAGCGCCGACGGGTGACGGGCGGTGCGGTGATCGGCACCCTCTGGATGGTCGGCCTCCTGCTGCCGCCGTACCTCATGCAGCGTGCGATCGACGACGGGCTCCAGCGGGGGAAGACCGGAGTCCTGGTCGGCTGGGTGGCCGCACTGATCGGCGCCGCGCTGCTCAACGCATGGCTCGGCATCATGCGCCACCGCATCATGACGCGGGTCCGGATGGACGCCACCTTCCGGACCATCAAGGTCGTGGTCGCGCACTCCACCCGGCTGGGTGCCGAACTGCCCCGCAAGGTGACGGCCGGCGAGGTGGCCAGCATCGGCGTGGGCGACGTCGCGCAGATGAGCCAGACACTGACGATCACCGGCCCGGGCGTCGGCGCTGTCGTGGCGTACCTGGTGGCGGCCGCGCTGCTGCTGTCGGTCTCCGTCGCGCTCGCCCTCGTGGTCCTGCTGGGGGTGCCGTTGCTCGCGGTCGTCGTCGGGCCGCTGCTGGAACGCCTCCAGGGCGCGGAGTCCAAGTACCGCGCGCAGCAGGGGGCGCTGACCGCCCGGCTCGGGGACATCATCGGCGGCATGCGCGTACTCAACGGCATCGGCGGCAAGGAGATGCTGGCCGGCCGCTACCTGCGCGGATCGCAGGACCTGCAGGCCGAGGGCTACCGGGTCGGCGCCGTGACCAGCTGGATCCAAGCACTCTCGGTCGGCCTGCCCGCCCTCTTCCTCGCGCTGGTGACCTGGCTGGCCGCCCGGATGGCAGCCGAGGGCACCATCACGATCGGCACGCTGGTCGCCGTCTACGGCTACGTCGCCGTCCTGGTGGTACCGGTCGCCAGCTTCATCGAGAGCGGATACGACCTCACCAGGGGTCTGGTCGCGGCTCGACGGGTCGTCCGGATGCTCGACCTGAAGCCCGCCTTCGAAGACGCCGCAACACTGCGGCCGGCCCATGACGAGCCATCGGCCCTGCACGACGCCGACACCGGTGTGGAACTGGCCCCGGGCCGGCTGACCGCGATCGTGAGCGCCCGCCCAGCCGATTCCGCGGCCGTGGTCGACCGGCTCGGCCGGTACAGCGCATCCGCCGCGACCTGGGGCGGCGTGCCGCTCGCCGAGATCGCCCTGGCCGAGATCCGCAGGCGGATCGTGGTGGCGGACAACGACGCCGACTTCTTCTCCGGCACGCTGCGCACCGTGGTCGACGGCCGGTCCGAGCACACCGGCCCGTCCATCGCCCAGGCCGTCCGAGATGCCGCGGCGGAGGACATCGTGCAGGCACTGCCCGATGGCCTGGACACCATGATCCAGGCCCAGGGCAGCAACCTCTCCGGCGGTCAGCGCCAGCGGCTGCGGCTGGTCCGTGTCCTGCTGGCGGACCCGGAGGTGCTCCTGCTGGTCGAGCCCACCTCCGCCGTGGACGCCCACACCGAGGCCGCCATGGCCGCCGGGCTGCGCCGGGCGCGCACCGGGCGCACCACCGCCCTCACCTCGACCTCCCCCGTCCTCCTGGAGCAGGCCGACACCGTCTGCTACCTCGTCGACGGCCGTCTGGCGGCGGCCGGCCCGCACCAGGAACTGCTCGCGACAGAGCCCGGCTACCGCGCGCTGGTGGCTCGCGGCGAAACCGCCACCGAGTCCACGCCCGCCGAGGAGGCCGTCCGATGACCGCTCAGACCGAGACCGCCCCCGGACGGCTCCCGATCGCCGGTCCCGCCGAGGTCCGCCGGGCCGCCGTGCGCCTGATGAGGCAGGACGGCCGTGCCGTCGCCGCGACGCTGACCCTCAACGGACTGGCCGCGGCCGCCGGTCTGGGCGGCCCCTGGCTGCTGGGCCGGATCATCGACGACGTCCGGGGCGGCGCCGGCACCGGACACGTCGACCGACTCGCCCTCGGCATCCTCTGCTTCGCGCTCGCGCAGCTGCTCCTCGGCCGCTTCGCCCGCTACGCCGCCCACCGCTTCGGCGAGCGGACCCTGGCACGGATCCGAGAGCGGTTCGTCGACCGCTCCCTCGCCCTGCCCGCCTCGGTGGCCGAACGCGCCGGCGTCGGTGACCTGCTGACGCGCGGCACCGCCGACGTCGCCACCGTCGGCACCACCTTGCGCGACGCCGGGCCCGAGGTCTCCGTGGCGCTCGTCCAGATCCTCCTGATCCTGGTCGCCATGCTCGCGGTCAACCCGCTGCTCGGCATCTGCGGGTTGCTCTGCCTCTCCGGGATCTGGTTCGCCACCCGCTGGTACCTGCGCCGTGCACACACGGGTTACCTCGCCGAAGGCGCCGCCAACTCCGCGCTGATCGAGATCCTCACCTCCACCGCGACGGGGGCCCGCACCGTCGAGGCCCTGGGCCTCCAGGACCGCCGCATCGCCGCCACGGCCGAGGCCGTCGAGCGCTGCCGGGGCACCCGTACCTACACCCTCAGCCTGCGCACCGTGCTCTTTCCCGTGGTCGAGTTCTCGTACATCGCCCCGGTCGCCGGCATCCTGCTGCTCGGCGCCGCCCTGCGCGACACCGGCGCGGTCACCACCGGCGCGGTGGTCGCCTGCGCCCTCTACTTCTGGAAGCTCTCCGAGCCGCTGGACAAGGTCCTGCTCTGGCTCGACCAACTCCAGCGCAGCAACGCCTCCTTCGCCCGAGTCGAGGGCGTCGGCCAGGTGGACGCCCCGGCCGTGACCGGCGGCGGCCGGCCCGAGGACGACCGGATCGACGTGGTCGACGTCCGGTACGCCTACCAGGGTGAGCGGGACGTCCTGCACGGCGTCGACCTCACCGTCCGTCCGGGCGAGCGGCTGGCGATCGTCGGCCCGTCCGGAGCCGGCAAGTCCACTCTGGGCCGGCTGCTGGCCGGCGCGGAGACGCCCCGCACCGGACGGGTGACGGTGGGGCAGGTGCCCGTCGCCGAGCTCGACCCGGCCCAGCTGCGCCGACACGTCGTCCTGGTCTCCCAGGAGCATCACGTCTTCCTCGGCACCGTCCGGGACAACCTCCTGATCGCCGCGCCCGCCGCGACCGACCAGGACCTGCTCGCGGTGCTGGCCGCCGTCGACATCGACTGGGTGGACGAGCTGTCGGACGGGCTGGACACCGAACTCGGCGCCGGCGGGCTCCGTCTGAACGCCCAGCAGGCCCAGCAACTCGCCCTGGCCCGGGTGGTCCTGGCCGATCCGCACACGCTGATCCTGGACGAGGCCACCTCCCTGCTCGACCCGACCACGGCCCGGCACACCGAGCGCTCGCTGGCGGCCGTGCTCAAGGAACGCACCGTGATCGCCATCGCCCACCGCCTGCACACCGCCCACGACGCGGACCGGGTCGCGGTCATGGACGGCGGCCGGGTGACCGAATTGGGCAGTCACGACGAGCTGTTGGCGGCCGGCGGCGGGTACGCCGCGCTGTGGAAGTCCTGGCACGGCGCCTGAGCACGCCCCAGCCCTCCCTACCCCTCCCGACCAGTAGGAGCGGAACCCCATGCACTCGGCACCACCGCAGACCGCCCAGAGCTGGGTCCGGCCGATTCCCGGCCGGACCGAGCCCGGCGCCCTCCGGCTCTTCTGCTTCCCGTACGCCGGGGCAGGCGCCTCGGTCTTCCGGGGGTGGGGCGCCGGACTCCCGGAAGGAGTGGAGGCATACGCCGTGCAGCTGCCGGGTCGCGAGGACCGGTTCTTCGACCGGCCGATCGCGGACCTGGAAGAGCTGCTGGACGTCCTCCTCCCCGCCCTGCTCCCGTACCTGGACCGGCCGTTCGCCTTCTTCGGGCACAGCATGGGCGCCATCGTCAGCTGGGAGCTCGCCCGCAGGCTGCAGCGTGAGCAGGGGCTGGAGCCGGTCCGGATCACGGTGTCCGGCTGCCGGGCGCTACCGGCCCACGAATCCAGGAAGCCGAGCGAACTCGACCTCTCCGACGAGGAGCTGATCAACGAGCTCCGCCGTCTCAACGGCACGCCGGAGACCTTGCTGCAGAACCCGGACTTCGCCGCCTTCATCCTGCCGACCTTCCGGGCCGACCTCTCGCTGTTCGCCGGCTACGTCTACCGGCCGGGCGAGCTGCTCACCTGCCCCGTCTCGGCCTTCGGCGGCGACGCGGACCCCAGGGTCGCCGAGGAGCACCTCCAGGGCTGGGCCGAGCTGACCACCGGCCGGACCGAGGTGGAGGTCTTCCCCGGCGGCCACCTCTTCCTCAACGACGAGCGGGAGGCCGTGCTCCGGAGCGTGTCCCGGGCGCTCCCGGCCGTCGGCCACTGACCAGTACTTCTTTTCGAACCCAGGGGGCTCGCGTGGAGACAGTGTGGAATGTCGTCCAGGCTCAGGTGCAGCGGACGCCCGAGGCCGTGGCCGCGCGGACGGCACGCACCTACACCTACCGTGACGTCGCCGCGCTGGCCGGAGACCTCGGCGAGCGGATAGCGGCGAAGGTCCGGCCGGGCTCCGTCGTGGCGCTCGACGCGTCCAGCCGGTTCAGCGGGGCCGTCGGCATCCTCGCCGCGAACGCCGCGGGCTGCGCCGTGCTGCCGCTCGACCGGCAGAGCCCGCCGGCCAGGCGGGCCCGGGTCCTCGACGACGCCCGCCCCGCCCTGCTGCTGCGCGAGCTGGCCGAGGGCGAGTTCGCCCTGGAGGGGAACGGACTTCCGTCGCCGCCGAGGGAACCGGACCTGGGTGAGATCGCCTACATCCTGTACACCTCCGGCTCGACCGGGCAGCCCAAAGGCGTGATGGTGGGCCACCAGGCCCTGATCGACCGCCTCGCCGGCCTGGCCGAGCGGCCGGGGCTGGCGGCCGGCGAGAGCGTGCTGGCGATGGCCGCGCTGTCCTTCGACATCTCGCTGGTGGAACTGCTCCTTCCGCTGACCGTGGGGGCCTCCTTCACGGTGGTCCCGGAGGAGACCAGGGCGGATCCGCTCGCCTTCGCGGAGCTGGTGGCGGGGGCCGCGCCGGACGTCGTCCAGGCCACCCCCAGCTTCTGGCGGATGCTCACGGCCTCCGCCTGGAAGGGTGCGCCCGGTAGCCGACTGTGGACCGGCGGAGAGACACTCACCCCGAGTCTCGCCCGGGAGCTGCTGCCGCGGTGCGGTGAACTCTGGAACGTGTACGGCCCGACCGAGGGAGTCCTCTGGTCCACGGCGGCGCGGGTGGACTCCGCCGAGCGGATCTCGCTCGGCGAGCCGGTGGCCGGGGTGGGCCTCCTCACCGACGAGAGCGGTGAACTCCTGCTCTACGGGGAGGGGCTGGCGCACGGCTACCTCAACCGGGAGGAGCTGACGGCTGAGCGTTTCCTGCATGGCGACACCCCCGACGGCCGCCGCCGCGTCTACCGCACCGGGGACCGGGTCGCACGGGGACCGGACGGCGCACTGGAGTTCCTCGGCCGCCTGGACAGCCAGGTCAAGCTGCGCGGACACCGGATCGAGCTGGGCGAGGTGGAGGCCGTCCTGGAGGAGCACCCGGAGGTCTCGCAGGCCGTCGTGCTGGTCCAGGACGCCGACCGGCCCGACACCGCGGCGCTGGTGGCCTTCGTGGTACAGCGCGCCGAGGCGGACCTCCAGGGCTGGTTGAAGGACCGGCTGCCGTCGAGCCACCACCCCGCCAGGATCACTGCCCTGTCCGCGCTGCCCCGCACCACCACAGGAAAGGTGGACCGGATCGGGCTGGCGGCCGGCCCGGCCGCCGGCGACCGGGCGGTGCAGGCCGCCGAAACGCCCGCCGCGGCGCCCCCGGGGGACGTCCGGGCACTCGTGGCCGAGGCGTGGCGGCAGACGCTCGCCGCGGACTCCGTCGACGAGAACACCAACTTCTTCGACGCCGGCGGGAATTCGGTCCTCCTGACGGTGCTCCAGAAGCGGCTCACCGACGGCCTCGACATCCGGGTGCCGATCAAGGAGATCTTCCGGCACCCGACCGTCGCCTCGCTGACCGACCACATCCTCCGTACGGAGATGCCCAATTGAACCTCTACTGCATTCCCTACGCCGGGTGCTCGGCACGCGTCTACGACCCGTGGCAGCGGCACCTGCCGGACCGCGTCACCGTCGTGCCGCTGGAGCTCCCCGGCCGGGGCTCACGCTGCGTGGAGGAGCCGATCGACGAACTGGCAGCCCTGCTCGCGGACCTGTACCGGCAGCTCGACCCGGCCTCGCCGTACGTGCTGTTCGGCCACAGCTACGGTGCCGTGATCGCCTTCGAGCTGACCAAGTTGCTCCGCTCCAAGGGCGCTCCGGAGCCGTCGGCGCTGCTGGTCTCGGCCAGCCGCGCACCCCGGCTGCCGGCCGCCGACGCGGACAGCCACCGACTCTCCGACGCCGAACTCATCGAGCGACTGGCCGCGTTGGGCGGGACTCCGAAGGAGCTGCTGGAGAACGAGGAGCTGATGGAGATCTACCTCCCCGTCATCCGCGCCGACTACCGGATCCTCGGCGAGTACGGCACCGGCACCCCGGGTACGGTCGGCTGCCCGGTGGTGGCGTTCTACGGGGACACGGACGACGAGGCGGACCTGTCCTCGGTCGAGGCGTGGGCGGACTACACGGACGGTCCCTTCCGAGCAGAGGAAATCCGCGGCGACCACTTCTTCCTGCACTCCGCCGAGCGTCAGCTCGTGGCCGCCGTCGAGGCGATCTGTACGAAGGGGGAGCCGTGTTGAGCCCGGCCGCCGCACCGGTGACCCCCGGCCAGTCGTCGGTCGCCCCGCCGCGCCGGGTCGACCAGAACCCGGAGAGTACCAAGTGACCGTGACACGGGCCCCACGCTGCCCCTACCGCGACGACGACCGTCCGGCGGCCGACCCCTGCGCGGACTACCTCCCGCTGCGGGAGGAGGAGCCGGTCCGCTGGGACGAGGACCTGGAGGTGTGGATCGTCTCCGGGTTCCGCGAGACGACGGCCCTGCTGCGGCACCCCGCACTGTCGGCTGCCTGGCCACAGCGGGGCACCACCACCCTGCACCGGGAGGGAGAGGGCGGGGGGCGGGCCGCAGAGGTCGTGCGCAGGTGGTTCATGTTCAACGACGACCCCGAGCACGCGGCGGCCCGCCGGGTCGTCGCGCCGCTCTTCGCGGCCGACCGGCTCGCCGCGATGCGTCCCGTCGTCGAAGAGCTCGTCGACGAGCTCCTGGCGGGGCGGACGGACGGGCTGGAGGTGATGGCGGAACTCGCCGTCCCGCTCTCCAGCCGGGTCATCTGCCGGATCCTGGGGCTGCCCGGGGAGGTCGCGCCCCGGCTGCACGACTGGGCGCCCGACATCGCGGCGCTGCTGATGGCGGACTACCTGCCGGAGGTCAGGACCAGGGGTCATCGCGCCTTGCGGGAAATCGCGGACGTGGTGGACGAGGCCCTGCGCTCGGAGGTCCACGAGGGCACCGGGCTCTGGCTGCTGCGCAACGCCCACCGGGGGGGCGTCATCGAGGCCGCCGACGTCTGGGCCACGGCGAGCCTGCTGATCTACGCCGGGTTCGAGACCACCTCGACCTTCATCGGCAAGGCCGTTCGGGCCGCGCTGCACGCCGATGCCTGGGCCGACCTGCGGAGCGGTGAACCGGGCTCGGTGGTCGACGAGCTGCTCCGTTTCGACACCTCGGTCCAGCAGGTGGCCCGGGTGGCCACCGCGCCGGTGGAGGCGGCCGGTCACCTGATCGCGGAGGGGGATCTCGTCCTGCTGATGCTCGGCGTGGCCAACCGCGACCCGGCCGCCTTCGCCGACCCGGACCTTCTGGACTACGACCGCGAGATCAGGCGGCACCTCAGCTTCGGCTTCGGCGCGCACTACTGCCTGGGGGCGGGGCTGGCGCGGATGGAGTCCGAGATCGTACTGGAGCGCCTCGCCGGCAGGTGGGCGGATCTCGCCCTCGACGGGCCGCCGGTGACGAGGCAGCACTTCGGCATCACCCTCCTGGAACGCCTGGCCGTGCGCGGCACGGCCTCCTGACGGCCGACCGCAGATCCCTGAAAGGAGAGTTGGGATGACACGAGTGACGAGCGGCTCCCCGGAGTCGGCGGACAGCCTCATCGGTGGGGAGCGGGTGTCGCGGCACCACCTCCGCCAGTTCCTCACCCACCAGGATCACCGGGGCGACAGGGACGTGGTGGAGCGCGTCGCCCGGGCGGACCAGGAACTGCTTACCGGGGACAGGAGTGGTCTTTGATGCAGGGAATCGTGAACGAACGGACGGTGGTCCGGATGCTCGGCGCGATCGTCGACGCGCATCCGGACGTGGTCGCGGTCGAGTGCGGCCAGCAGAAGCTCACCTACCGTCAGTTCTGGGACGCGGCTGCCGCGGTGGCCGGACGCATACGGCAGGCCGAGGGCCACCGGAGCGGTTGCCTCGTCGGTCTGCTCTTCGAGCGCGGCATCGAGGGCATCGTGGCACAGCTCGGAAGCTGGCTCGCGGGTGCCGCGTACCTGCCGCTCGACCCGGCACTGCCGGACGGCCGGGTGGAGGCGATCCTGCACGACGCCCGGCCGGTGGCCGTGCTCGCGCAGGAGGGGCTCGCCGGACGGGTGCCCGCGGGTGTTCCGGTACTCGACAGCACCGGGGCGGCCCCGGCGTCGGTGTCGCCGGCCCCGCTGGCCTACGTCATCTACACCTCCGGTTCGACCGGTACGCCCAAGGGCGTCGAGGTCGGCCACGCGGGCCTGGCGAACCTGGTGTCCTGGCACCGGGAGACCTACGGCACCCGGCCCGGGGTGCGGGTGGGAGCCTTCGCCGGGCTGGGGTTCGACGCCACGGTCTGGGAGGTCTGGGCGGCTCTCGCGAGCGGGGCGACGCTGGTGCTGCCGACCGAGCGGCTGATCGTCGACAGCGCGGTGATCGCCGAGTTCATCGAGCGGAGCGCCATCACGCACTGCTTCCTGAGCACCCCGCTCGCCGAGCAACTGTTCGCCCTCCCGGCCCCGCCCGTCGGCCTGGCCGTCCTGCTGACCGGCGGGGACCGTCTTCGGGTGAGCCCGCCGGCCGGCTTCCCCGCCGCGGTCTTCAACCACTACGGGCCGACCGAGGCCACCGTGGTGACCACCGCCAGCGCGGACCTGCGCCGCTGCCCCACCGAGGGCGCGCCGGTGATCGGACGCCCCATCGCCGGCGCGAAGGTCCGGCTGGTGGATGCCGACGGGGTCGAGGTCGCCGAGCCCGGTGTGCCCGGGGAACTGCTGATCGGAGGCGACGTCCTGGCCTTCGGCTACCGGGGCGACCCGGAGCTCACCGGCCGCAGGTTCGTCGCCGACCAGGACGAGAACCGCTGGTACTCCTCCGGCGACCTCTGCCGCTGGACGGCCGACGGCGAGCTGGAGTTCGTCGAGCGGCGGGACGCCCAGGTCAGCATCCGCGGTCACCGGGTGGAGCCGGCCGAGGTCGAGCAGGAGATCCTGGCCGTTCCCGGAGTGGACCAGACGGCCGTCGTCCACGTGCCGGACCAGGACGGCGGATCGCTGCGCGCCTTCTTCTGCGGCGAGGCCGAGCCGGGCGACATCCGCGCCGCACTGACCGGTCGGCTGCCCGCGTACATGCTCCCCACCGGGCTGCACCGGCTCGTCGCGATGCCGCTGACACCCAACGGCAAGATCGACCGGAAGGCCCTGCCGGACACTCCGGTCGCAGCCGCGGCCGAGCCCTCCCCCCTCGGCGCCACCGAGGCGCGGATCGCCGAGATCTGGTCCGAGCTGACCGGGAACCTCCCCCGCTCCGGGGACAGCTTCTTCGAGATCGGTGGGCACTCGCTGATCGCCGCCCGGGCGGTGTCCCGGACGCGTGAGCAGTTCGGCATCAAGATCGGGCTGCAGGCCATCTTCAACCATCCGGTCCTCGCGGACTTCTCCGCCGAGGTCGACGAAGCCGTCAGGAGTGCAGAGTGATGCAGGACCAACGGCCCCTCGTCATACTGGAGTTCGGGAACGAGGTGCCCCGGAGGACCTTCGGCGCCATCCTGCCCGACGGTTGGCGGGAGCGGACCCTCAGGATCGACCCATTGCACTACCCCGGCCTCGCCGACGGAGTCGTCGGGACGGCTGAGCAGGCCGCCCACTGGGCCGAGCGGATCACCGCCGCCGGGCCGCTCCCGGTCGCGGTGCTGGCCTACTGTTCGGCCGTCGGCCTGGCCTCGGCGCTGGTGGAGGCGCTGCCCGGGCCGGACGTCCCGCTCATCGTGCTCGACCCGGCACCGGCCGATCCCAAGACTCCTCAGGAACTGCTGGACGACCTCGCCCTGGCCATGGACGAGTCCGCCGAGGTGCCCGTGATCACCGGCCTGCCGTCCGGTGACGCGCTCACCCTGGCCGGCTCCTTCCTGCTCTCGGTGATCGTCGGCTGCTCGCCCGGGCTCGACGAGGAGATCCTGGTCGAACTGACCGAGGGGCAGCGGGCCTGGCTCAGCTTCACTCTGACCGCGGCGGTGCCCCCGCAGGCCCCGCCGGCTCCCACCCACGTCCTGCTGAGCGAGGCGCTCGACTGGCCGGGCTCCGGGGCGGTGCACCGGGTCGATGTGACGGCGGAGGAGCTGTTCCACGCGCCTGCCGTGAAGGTCCTGCTCACCAACCTGCTGGCCACCGGGGAGAAGGAGGAGCCGTGCAGCCTGCCCTCGTAGAGCGTGACGCCGTCGACGTACCCACCCCGGAAGCGGTGGAAGCCGTGACGGCCGAACTCGACGGGGCCGCCTCGTGATCACCCTCCTGCCGCCCGGCGTGGAGGTCGAGGAGGCGCACGGTGATCTGCCCGACGTCCCGCTGCAGCCGGGGGAGGCCGAGGCGGTTGCCAGGTCACCGGTCGCCAGGCGCCGCGAGTTCGCCACCGTCAGGCACTGTGCCCGAACCGCCCTCGGTCGGCTCGGCATCCCCCCGGCCCCGATCCTCCGGGGCACGGCGGGGGCACCGCAGTGGCCGTGCGGCGTGGTCGGCAGCATGACCCACTGCTCGGGCTACCGGGCGGCCGCGGTCGCCCGGGCCGGGCCATTCCGCTCCCTCGGTATCGACGCGGAGGTCCACCAGCCGCTGCCCGACGGGGGCCTGCGCCTGATCACGTCGCAAGCCGAACGGCGCCACCTCGCGGAGCTCCTCCGCCGGGACGCGGAGGTGCACTGGGACACGCTGCTCTTCGCCGTCAAGGAGAGCGTCTACAAGGCGTGGTACCCCCTGGGCGGCATCGTGCTCGACTTCGTCGACGCCGAAGTCGTCCTCGACCCGGAGAACGGGACCTTCACCGCCCAGCTGCCGGCTTCGGAGTCGACGGCCGACGGGGCCGGCCCGGTCTTCTTCGAGGGGCGGTGGCGGGTGGCGGACGGGCTGGTCCAGGCCGCGAGCGCCGTTCCGGGTCGGCCGTGCACCTCCGGCCCGCCCCATTGAAATCCTCGGAAGCAGTGGAAATCCTCTCTGAATCGGTCACGTCGGTCCGGGAATTCTGTAAACCATTGATGTGAAGATTGGCTGGCCAAGTGGAAGACCCCTACGATTTCGAGGGTGACAGGGCCTGGTTCGAACTGTGGAACGGTCAAAGGGGGTTGTGGCTCCAGCATCAGCTGGACGAGGGCCGGGCGGAATCCAACCTTCCGCACTGGCAGCACTTGTACGAGGCGGTGGACATCGTCGCCGTGCGCCGTGCCGCAGCCTTCCTGACGGACCGGCACCAAGCGCTGCGGCTGTCCTTCCGGGACACTCCGGAGGGTCCGCGCCAGCGTGTCCTGCCCGAATTCGACCCGGACGTGCCGCTCGTCGACCTGACCGGCGCGGCTGATCCGACGGCCGAACTGAATCGGCGCGTCCGGGACGAGAACGCGACCCCCTTCGACGAACTCGCCACCCCGCCGGTGCGGTTCAAGGTGTTCAAGCTGGCCGCCGACCACCACTGCCTCCACGTGAACGTGCACCACATCATCGCGGACGGCACCAGCATGGGCATCCTCATACGCGAACTGCTGCTCTGCTACCGAGCTTTCGCCGCGGATGGAGAGCCGGAGCTGCCCCCACTCCCGACGACCTACGACGCCTTCGTACGGGGCCGGCGGGAGTGGCTGGCGAGCGACCGGAGCAAGGCCATGGAGGTGTACTGGCTCGACCAGCTGGCCGCCCCGCTGCCGCGGCTGCGCATCGGGGACTACGACGCGCCCGCCGATGAGGTGGTGAACGAGACGCTGGAGTTCGACGTCGAGGCCGACACGGCCGCAGGGCTGGCGGCACTGGTCAAGAAGCTGCGCGTCACGCCGCACATCCTGCTGCTCAGCGTCTACGCGGTCGCGTTGCGAGACATCAGCGCCGACGACGACATCGTGGTCTGCGTCCCGTTCTCCGGCCGGGACACCAAGGAGTTGAACGGCATGTTCGGCAGTTTCGTCAACCCGCTCTCCGTCCGGGTGCGGATGTCGGGTGCGGACCCCTTCGAAGAGGTCGTGCGCCGGACCAGAGCCGTGAGCATCGGCGCCTATGCGCACAGCCGTTATCCGTTCACCCTGCTGCTCGAGAAGCTCGATGTGGAATCCCGACCCGGCCGGAACCCGGTCTTCTCGACCTCCTTCCAGTTCGCGGACTTCCTGCCCCCGGCCCGGCAGACCTCGCAGCTCGACCTCTGCCTGTTCGGCAAGCCGGACGGCGACCGGCTCGGTCTGCGGCTCAACTACAACTCCCGACGGCTGGCGAAGTCCGAGGCCGAGGAGGTCCGGTCGGCCTTTCTGGCCGTCCTGCGGACGGTCGTCGAGGACGTGACGGTCCCGCTGGCCGCCCTGGCGGAGCCGCTGGCGCGGGCCCGGCGGGCGGCGCGGACCGTACCCGCCGGCCGTCGTCGGCTGGGAGCCCTGCGAGCCTCCCGGCCCGGGACGCCGAACGCCTGAGCCGGTATTGCGCCATCTCACCGAAAGGAAGGGCCCATGGACGGACAGCGTGACGACGACGGCTACGTCGTGGTGATCAACTCCGAGGAGCAGTACTCCATCTGGCCGCAGGGCCGCGAGCTGCCCGCCGGCTGGCGGGAGACGGGCGAGCGGGGCTCGAAGGAGGCCTGTCTCGCGCACATCGACGAGGTGTGGACGGACATGCGTCCGCTGACCCTGCGCCGGGAGACGGCGGGCGGGACCGGCCGATGAGGGTGACGGTCAGGCCGCTCGCCGAGCGGCCACAGGCGGCCACGCGGCTGTTCTGCTTCCCGTACGCCGGCGGCGGTGCCTCGGTGTTCCGCGACTGGGCCGCCGCCCTGCCCGCCGACATCGAGCCGTGGTCGGTACAACTTCCGGGCAGAGAAGACCAGTTGGGCGCCCCGCTGTTCGACCGGATGGGCGCGGCGCTCAACGTCCTGGTGCCCTCGGTCATCCAGCACCTGGACCGTCCGTTCGCATTCTTCGGACACAGCATGGGCGCCTTGATGGCCTGGAACCTCACCCGCACCCTGCAGCGGATGGAGATCGGCTCGCCCACCCGGCTGTTCGTCTCGGGGTGCGTACCGCCCCAAGCCCGGAAGGAGAGCGCGTACCACGCCGGTCCGGAGAAGGAGCTGATCGGGAAACTGCGCTCCTGGTCCGCGACACCGGAAGCGGTTCTGGCGGACCCGGAACTGATGCGCCTGATGCTCCCGGTGATCCGGGCCGACCTCGCGGTGGTCGAGACCTACCGGTTCACCGACGGGCCGCTGCTGACCTGCCCGGTCACGGCGTTCGGCGGGACCGAGGACGATCCCGCGGGCATCGCGGCGATGCCGCGCTGGGGCGAGCTCACAGCCGGCGGCTTCGACCTGCGGATGTTTCCCGGCGGCCACTTCTTCCTGCACTCCGCCCGTCCGGCCGTGCTCGCCGAGATCGCCGGGCGGCTCGCCGCCGTGCCCCGGCAGCACGGCCACTGACCCGAAGCCCTTCGAAACAACCATCCTCTCGATCGACGGATTTAGGTGGAACGACATGTCGCAGCGGTCCGTGATGGACGTCGTCTCGGATGTGTGGACGGCTGTCCTGCACACCGAGATATCCGGTCCTGACGCCAACTTCTTCGCGCTGGGCGGCAATTCACTGCAAGGTGCCAGAGCGATCAGCCAGCTGCGCGAGGAGCTGGGCATCCGGATTCCGCTCAGCGTGCTCTTCGACGCACAGACCCTCGTCGAGCTGACCGCGGCCATCGAGGCGATGCGGGAGACGGAGCCCGGGGCGGAACAGACCATCGAGCCGTTCGACGGGCGCTCGGGCGAGGTCTTCCACGCGCCCACCTCGTTCACCCAGCAGCGGCTGTGGGTCGACGAGCACATCCAGGGTCCGAGCTCCCGCTACAACATCCCGATGGCGAACGAGCTCGTGGGCCCGCTCGACATCACGGCCCTGGGGCAGGCCGTCCAGGCGCTGGTCGACCGGCACGAGGTCTTCCGCACCACCATCAAGGCGGTCGACGGCATCCCCGAGCAGGTGATTCAGGCCAAGGCCGAATTGCCGCTGACCGTGGTCGACCTCCGGGACGAGCCGGAGGAGAAGCAGGAGCAGGTTCTGGCCGGTCTGCTCCTCGACTCCGCCCAGCGGCCGTTCGACGTGGAGCGGGGGCCGCTGCTCCGGGTCGAGCTGTACCGGCTGGACGAGGACTGGCACGTCCTGCTCATCAACCTGCACCACATCATCACCGACGTGTACTCCTTCGAACTCGCCATGGCCGAGCTGCTGGAGCTCTACGCCGCCGCCGCCGACGGCGGGATCCCGGAGGCCGTGAAGCCGCCGGTGCAGTACGCCGACTACGCCGCCTGGCAGCGGCGCACGGTCACCGGGACCACGCTCGAACGCCAACTGGACCACTGGAAGGACCGACTGCGCGGCCCGCTCCCCGTGCTGGACCTTCCGACCGACCTGCCGCCCCGGGAGAGCGGCACGAGCCAGGGGGCGTCGGTGGACATCGAGCTGCCCCGAGCGGTGTCGCGCAGGATCCGCGAGCTGTCCAGGGAGCACAACGCCACTCCGTTCATGACCATGTTCACGCTGCTCAACGTGCTGCTCAGCCGGTACAGCGGCCAGACGGACATCGTGGTCGGCATCCCCAGCGCCAACCGTGATCTGCCGGAGCTCGATTCCATGCTCGGATGCTTCCTCAACACCCTCGCCGTGCGCAGCGACCTGTCCGGCGACCCGACGCTGGCCGAGCTGCTCGGCCGGGTCCGGGGCAGGATCCTGGAGGCCTTCGCCCACCAGGACGTCCCCTACGAGCGGGTGGTCAACGCGGTCTCGACCGACCGTTCCTCCCGGCAGGGGCCGTTCCGGGTCATGCTGGCGTACCAGCACGCGGTCCCGGCGCCGGAGCTGGCCGGGATCACCGTCAACGACGTCGAGTTGGGCCTGAACCTGAAGGCGGTCAAGTTCGACCTGGTGTTCCGGGTCGTCGAGACCGAATTCACGTACCGCCTCGCGGTCGACTACAACACCGACCTGTTCCTCGAGGACAAGGCCTGGCGCATCCTCGACCACCTGGCCGTGCTCGCGGCCGACGCGGTGGCCGCTCCCGCCAAGCGCCTCTCCGAGCTCACCATCCTTCCCGAGGAGGAGCGTCGTCAGCTTCAGGAGTGGTCCACCGCCGACTGCGGTCCGTACCCCACGGACCTCTTCCTGCACCGGCTGTTCGAGGCGCAGGCGCTCAGGACCCCGGGCGCGGACGCGGTGGAGAGTGGCGACGAGCGGGTCAGCTACCACGAACTCGACCGCAGAGCATCCCGGTTGGCCGACGAGTTGACGGCGCGCGGCATCGGCACCGACGATCTGGTCGGCCTGTGCGCGGACCCGTCGGTGGACCTCATCGTCGGCATCCTCGGCATCCTGAAGTCCGGTGCCGCCTACGTGCCGATCGATCCGCTCGCCCCCGTCGACCGGATGTCGTACGTCGTCGCGGACAGCGGGATGAAGATCCTGGTCACCACCCCGGAACTGCGGGACCAGCTGCCGGCGGCCGTCCTGGAGAACGTGGACGTGGTGAGCACCGCGCAGGACGGCGCGCAGGACGGCACCCCGGGGTCCGCGCTGCATCCCTCGCAGCTGGTGTACCTGATGTACACGTCCGGGACCACCGGCCGGCCCAAGGGCGTCGGCCTGCCGCACACCGCGATCACCCCGTGGATCCAGTGGGCCCAGGACATCCGTCCGATCGGGCCCGGCACCCGGGTGGTGCACAACCTCTCCTACCACTTCGACTGGTCTGTCGAGCAGATGTTCCACGCACTGACCGCAGGCGCCTGCCTGGTCATGCTGCCCCGTGAGGTCAAGGCCGACGGCCGGGCCACCGCCCGGTTCATCAACGAGCAGTCGATCCACATGCTGTACCTGACGCCGACCCAGATGCGCGGCATCACCGACGCCGGCCTCGACATGCCGACGCTGCGGCACGTGTCCATGGGCGGAGAGAACCTGGACGCCGACCTGGTGGCGAGAACCCGCGCGGTCGTCTCCGCCGGGTGCGAGATCTGGAACGAGTACGGGCCGACGGAGACCGCGGGCGCGGCCCTGGTCGGCCGGATGGGCGACGAGCCGCTGGAGCGCAGCTCCATGCCGCTGGGTGAGTTGATCGCCAACGCCTCCTGCGCGGTGGTCGACCGCTGGGGGAACCTGCAGCCCATCGGCGTGCCCGGCGAGCTCTGGATCGGTGGTGACGGCGTCGCTCGCGGCTACCGCAACCAGCCCGCCCTGACCGCCGACCGGTTCGCCCCGGACCCGGCCCGGCCCGACCGACGCCTCTACCGCACGGGTGACCTGGTGCGCCGCCTGCCCAACGGGGAGATGGAGTTCCTGGGCCGGGTCGACAACCAGGTCAAGATCCGCGGCGTGCGGGTCGAGCTGGAGGAGATCGAATCGGTGCTGCGCGGTCACCCGGAGGTGGCGAACGCCGTGGTGGTCCTGGAGCCCGACCAGCGGCTGGTCGCCCACGTGGTCAGGACACCGGGCAGCGGGCTCGACGAGGCCGCGCTCCGTGCCCACCTCGCCCCGAAGCTGCCCATCGTCATGCAGCCGGCCGTGTTCATGTGGCTCGAGGCCATGCCGCTCTCCCCGACCGGCAAGGTGGACCGCCAGCGGCTGCCCCGACCCGAGCCGATTCCCGTGCTTCCGACCGCCGTGACGCCGCCGAGCACGGAGACGGAGCGCACCGTCGCGGCGGCCTGGGCGGAGGTGCTCGGGTTCGCCGAGGTGGACGTGCGGGCCAACTTCTTCGAGGCCGGCGGGGACTCGTTCTCCCTGCTGGCGGTCGTCAGCCGACTGCGGGCCGAGCTCGAACTGGACATCCCGGTGCGCGCCCTGGTCGACGCACCGACCGTCGAGACGCTGGCCGCGCACATCGAGGCACTGCGCCGGGCGGCCTTCCAACCGTCCGCGGCGCCCCTTCCGTAGCCGACCTCAAGAGAGGACGATCCGCGTGAGCGGACACCCCGAGAACAGGACCGCCCTTCCGAGCCGTGGCGGTCGCGGAACGGCGGTCAGTTCGACAACGATGGGAAGTGACGTCATGAGCGACACCGCGGCTCACGACACGGCGGCAGAGACTCTGCCCGAGCTGTTCGCGGCCCAGGTGGCCCGTACCCCTGACGCCGTCGCGCTCGTCGGCGGCGATGCATCCCTCACGTACGCCGAGCTGGATGCCAGGGCCGGCCGACTGGCGCGGTCGCTCATGGCCAAGGGGGCGGGGCCCGAAACGGTCGTGGCGGTCGCGGTGCCGCGATCCGTGGAACTGGTGGTCGCCCTCTACGCGGTGCACAGGGCCGGGGCCGCATACCTTCCGGTCGATCCGCTGCTGCCCGCCGAGCGGGTACGGGAGATGACCGAGGATGCACGGCCCGTGCTGATGCTCGACAGCGAGGACGTCCGGCGGATGTCGGAGGAGGGCGCGCCCGAGGCGGACGAGACCGGGTGGCCCTCGCCGCACCCGTCGAGCACCGCCTACGTCATCTTCACCTCGGGATCCACCGGCCGGCCCAAGGGGGTGGCCGTGTCCCACGCGGCCATCGTCAACCGCCTGCGCTGGATGCAGGCGGAATATCCGCTGGGCCACGACGACCACGTCCTGCAGAAGACCCCCGCCGGATTCGACGTCTCCGTGTGGGAGTTCTTCTGGCCGCTGTGCGTCGGTGCGCGCCTCGTCCTGGCCGGGCCGGACGAGCACCGGGATCCCACCCGGATCGCCGAGCTGATCCGGGCGGAGCGGATCACGACCGTGCATTTCGTCCCGTCCATGCTGCGTCACTTCCTCGAAGAGCCGACCACGGCCCGATGTGATTCGCTGCGCCGGGTGTTCGCGAGCGGCGAGGCGCTCTCGGCCGATCTGCGGTCACGGTTCTTCCGCCTCCTGGACGCCGAACTGCACAACCTCTACGGGCCCACCGAGGCCGCGGTGGATGTGTCCTACTGGCGCTGCGGCCCCGACGACCCACCCGGCCCGGTGCCGATCGGCGCCCCGGTGCGGAACACCCGGCTGTACGTTCTGGACGAGCAGCTGAACCAGGCCGCGCCCGGTGCGGCCGGCGAGCTCTACATCTCGGGTGTCCAGCTGGCCCGCGGGTACGTCAACCGGCCGGGGCTGACAGCAGAGCGATTCGTCCCCGATCCCTACGGCCCCGAAGGCAGCCGGATGTACCGGACCGGGGATCTCGCCCGGCGGGACCCCGACGGGGTCCTGCACTACCTGGGCCGCGACGACCACCAGGTCAAGGTGGGCGGCGTGCGCATCGAACTCGGCGAGATCGAAGCGACGTTGGCCCGGCACGCCGCGGTCGCCGACGCGGTGGTGGCCGCGAGGCCCGACGAGGCCGGCGGGACGCGGCTGACCGCCTACCTCGTACCCGACCCCGTCGAGGCCGCCGCGCTGCGGAACCTGTGCCGCCTCGAAGAAGCCGGGCTCCTCGACCGGAAGGACCTGCAGACCCTGCCGAACGGCATGGCCGTCGTCGCGTCCAACCGGTCGGAGGCGGACTTCCTGTACCGCGAGATCTTCGAAGAGGGCGAGTACCTGCGGCACGGGATCACGCTGCCCGACACCGGGGCCTGCGTCTTCGACGTGGGCGCGCACATCGGGTTCTTCTCGCTCGCGGTGGCCCGCTCCCGTCCCGGCAGCGTGGTCCATTCGTTCGAGCCGATTCCGCAGCTGTTCCGCATGCTCGAACTCAACACCCGGCTGCACGGAGTCGACGCCAGGCTGTACCCGTGCGGCCTCGCCGAAGAGGCGGGTACGGCGTCGTTCACCTACTATCCGCAACTTTCGATAATGTCGGGGCGATTCGGTGACATCGCCGAGGAGCGCGGTGTCCTGGAGGCCTTCGTCCGCAACGAGCAGCCGATGCGGGAAGCCCTTCCGCAGAGCGGTGCGGCGGATCTCGACAGTCTGCTCACGGAGCGGCTGCAGCACACCGACGTGACCTGCGAGCTGCGCACGCTGTCGGACGTCATCGACGAGACCGGTGTGGAACGGATCGACCTGCTCAAGATCGATGCGGAGAAGAGCGAACGCGCGGTGCTTCTGGGACTCCGTGAGGAGCACTGGAACCTGGTCCGCCAGCTGGTGATCGAAGCGCACAACGCCCCGGGCCGGATCGACTGGATCCGGGGCCAACTGGAGGAGCGGGGGTACCGGGTCACCGTCGACGGGCTGGCGATGCTCTCGGAGACCGGTCTGGTCACCCTCTACGCAGTCCGCGGCGGGCAGCCCGCCTCCGACGGCGGGGAGAGTGCCGCACCGGCGTACCGTGGGTCGGGCTGGTCGTCCCCGGATCTGTATGTCGAGGACGTGCGGCGAGAAGCGGAGCTCCGGCTCCCGCCACAGATGGTTCCGGACCACTTCGTGATCGTCGACGCGTTTCCCCTGACGGCCAACGGCAAGCTCGACCGGGCGGCACTGCCCGCGCCCCGGCGCGGCCCGACCGGGAGACCGGCCGCTCCGCGCGACACGACCGAGGTGCTGCTCCGCTCCTTGTTCGCCGACGTGCTTGCCGCACCCGACATGGGGATCCACGACGACTTCTTCCGTCTGGGCGGCAACTCGTTCGACGCGATCCGCCTGGTGGCCCGGATCCGTGAGGCGCTGGGTGTCGGAGTGACCGTCCCGAGCCTGTTCAAGGCCCCGACAGTGGCCGCCTTCGCCGAACTGCTGGCCCATGGATCCGACGGAGCCCCGTTCTCGCCCGACGCATGACCCTTCCGCGCGTCGATGCTCGCCTCCGCGGTGCCGCACCGCCCTTCCGGGCTGATGAGGGGACAACCGACCGTGTCCGGACTGCTGATCCTGGACCGGGACCCGCGCCACCGCCCCACGCATCCCGGAGGGGCACTGTCACGTTGACCGACCGGGTGGGACGATCTTCTGGTCGGTCATGCCGGGAGGGGGCGTCCGTGGACGGCGCGCCGCCGCCGCACGGCCGTCGACAAGGTCACCACCCTCCGGTTCGACCGACACGGCAACCGAGGGGCCGGGCCGCCGGGCCGAGGGACTCCGAACACGTCCGCCGGGCCGTCGGGCCCGTCGCGGTCCCCTTCGGGACCTGTGGCGATCCCGGCAACGCCCAGGCCGGCGGACAGTCCTGCCCCTGTCGAACCGCCCCCCCGTCCGGGCACCTGGACGGGAGCGGCTCGCAGCACGGCGGACCCCTGGCAGCTGCCGGGGACGGTGGGCCCCGGCTCCCTGACCGGCGTACGGCGGGCACGTCAACGCGGTGGTCACGCGGGAGCGTCCGAGGAGAAGGAGTGAGGCGTGGCCGACGGGGCGATTTCGGCGAGTTGGCTGTCGAAGGCGCGCAGCAGATCGGGGAGCCGTTGCGGCCAGGAACCGGTCAGCGGAGCCTGGACGACGCATTTCAGGGTCCCGTCGGGCAGTTCGCACACCTGGAGCTGAACCTCGGCGACCGCGCCGACCGGCGGCACCGGAACGGCGTGCATCCTTACCGGACCGGCCGAATGCTCGACGCGCTGCCAGTTCTCGAAGGCGAACAGCACCTGGTAGACGGGCATCCGACCACCGGGGACCGTGTGTACGGCCCGGACGATTTCGTAGCGGGGCAGCGCGGAGCCCAGGACACTCTCCCGCACGGCGGCCCAGACCCGCTCGACCACCCCGGGTGCGGACAGCTCGGGCATCCGCACCGGCAGGATGTCGATCAGGCAGCCGAGCTCGTCCGCCTGCCCGGCCGAGCGGGTGGCCACCGGTGTGCCGACGCAGAAGTCGGAGCCGCCGGTGATCTCGGCCAGAGCCCGGCCGTACGCGGCCAGCAGCACCGCGAACGGTGAGCAGGCGCTGCGCCTGGCCTGGTCGCGCACCGCCTGCCAGGTGCTGGGCGGACAGGTGGTTCGGAGCTCGGCCGACCCACCTGCAGCGAGCTCGTGCTGGTTCGGCGCCGGGCTGCCGTCCGGGGTGGGCAGGTCGGCCGCCCCAGTCAGCAAGGCGCGCCAGTGTGCGGTGAGTTCGGCGTGCTGCGCCGGCGTGAGTTCTGCGGCCTCCGCTCGTTCCAGCACGGGCAGATCGGTCGCGACGCCGTCGACGGCCCGTGCGTAGGCGCACGCCAGATCGGCGGCGAACACCTCCTGGGAGAGCCCGTCGAAAGCGATGTGATGGACCGCCAGGAAGACGGTGGCGCCCTGTGCGTCCGGGGCGACCGCGGCCCTGTAGACGCGGCCCGCGGCGAGATCGAAGGTGTCGGCGTTCAGCAGGGTGGCGGCCGCCTCCTCGAAGCCGGTGCCGGACCCGAGGCGCAGCAGCGGCTCCGCGACCGGCTCCGCGAGGACCTTGCGGACCACCTGCTCGTGCTCGAAGACGAAGGCGGTGCGCAGCGCCTCCTGGCGGCGCGCCACGGCCGACAGCGCTGCGTCGAGGGTGGGGAGATCGAGCGGGCCGTGGACGCGGACCTGGGCGAGGATCCAGCCGGCGCGGCTCGCCGGGTCGATCTGGTCACCGAGCCAGAGCTGCATCTCCAGGGCGGAGGCCGGCTGAACCCGCACCGTCGCGTGGTCAGTCACAGGAAAGCTCCTTGTCCGTGCCGTCGCAACGCGGCGCTCATGCGTTCCAGGGTCTCTTCCAGGACCTGTGGGGACGTGCCGAAATTGAGCCGCACGAATCCATCGCCGCCGGCTCCGAAGGCCGGACCGGAGAAGAGGAGCACCTTGGCCTCGTCGCGGAAGAAGGGCATGGGGTCCGGACCGATCCCCAGCTGCCGGCAGTCGAGCCAGGCAAGGAACGTGGCCTCCGGAGTCCGACATCGGATCCTCTCCGGGAGCCGCTCGGCCAGCAGCCGCCGGTTCCGGTCCAAGATGGCCAGCACGTCGTCCAGCCAGGCATCGCCCGAGGTCCAGGCAGCCTTCAGGGCCTCGACCGCGAGCACTCCCACTTGGCCGAAAAGCAGCCCGCGCCGGGCGTCGACGGCATCCCGTACGTCCCGCGGTCCTATGTGCGCCAGCGCGCAGCGGATCCCGGCGAGGTTGAATGCCTTGCTCCCCGAGGTGAGGGTGACCGTGCGGGCGGCGATTGCCGGCCTGAGCGAGGCGAAGGGAATGTGCCGGTGCGGGGCATGGGTCAGATCCGCGTGCACCTCGTCGGAGATCACCAACAGGTCGAACCTGAGCACGAGTTCCGCGAGTGACTCCAGCTCGTCACGGCGGAACACCCGGCCGGTGGGGTTGTGGGGGTTGACGAGGAAAAGCACACGGCAGCGGCCCGAGCCCCCGTCCGCCGCGGTCCGCTCCATGAGCGCGGGATCGAACTCCCACCCGCCCTCGCCCTCCTGGAGCGGAACGGTCAGCGCCCTGCGGCCGATCCTCTCGATGACATCGACGAACGGCGGGCAAGCGGGGGTGTGCAGAAGTACCGCATCGCCGGGGTCGGTGGCGACCTGGAGCGTCGCGAGCATCGCCTGGTTGATGTCCGTGAACAGCCGGACGTGCGTGGGATCGGGCCTGTGGCCGTACCGGTGCCGCGTCCGCTCGGCGAACACCTCGCCGAGCGGGCCGCCGCGGCTCTCGTCGAACCACGGGGGGTAGCCGAGATCGCCGTCGGCGCGGCGCAGCAGGGCCTGGCGTATCGCGGGTGCGGTCGGAAAGTCCATGTCCGCGACCCAGGAGGCCAGCATGCCGTCGCCCGCGGTGGCCCACTTCTCCCCGTCCCGCTGTGACAGGCGGCTCAGTTCGAGGGAGTCGAGAGCAGTTGACGAAGTGTCGGCCTTCATAGTCCTGTTCCGTGTCGGTTCGATGGCACAGCGTTGTGCGGACCAATGCCGGTGCGGTGCCGCACGACGGAGAGGAGGCCGGTACGGAAAGCCTGCGACAGGAAACCGATCGCCCGGCAGACCTCCTGCGGGCCCCCGGCCCTCCAGTCGCATCCCCATAACCCTGTTGGGCCACACGGGAGTTCCCCGAGAACTTCATGGTTGCCCAATGACGGGAGCACACAAGGGTATACGGCAGCCTTCGACCGCGAACGTGTGACGTCGGCCACATTGCGGCGTTCGTAACCCGCCGATACTGTCGCCAACAGCGCCTTCCTCAGCCCGGATCAGACGCTGAGGCTGGTCGCTCGCAAAGCTTGGAGCCTCCTGGCCCGGCAGTCGGTGCGCACATGCGCCCATCCGATATTCACAGTCGAATTACATCTGCGATGTCGAGAATCTGTGACAGGAGACAGGAATTGCCCTCCCATGCTGCCCAAATCCCTGCGGACCGGCCGCGTGGCGTCGACGCACCCCGTTGCACGGGGGCAGTACGCCGAGAAATTCCCGGTCTTTACGCCGGCGCCGTCAGGGATGTGGCGGTGTCCTGTGCGACCGCCCCGGAGAGTGTGCTGCTCGCCGGCTTCGCCGCGCTGCTGTACCGGTATTCCGGCCAGAACCAGGTCGAGTTCCACGTGCGCCGCGAAGGAGGTGAGGACTCGCTGCTCCGCTTCTCCGTCACCGGGGAGAGCACACTCCGCGGACTGACCGGTGCGGCCGGTACCGCGGCGGCCCCCGGGAAGGAGCCCGCGCGCATCGGCGTACGTTTCGGTGCGGATCGGGCCGGCGAGGGCGATCAGCCGTACGAGGTCGAGCTCGTGCTGCCTGTGGCCGAGGCGGCGTCCCGGTCGGCCGCTCTCCACTTCGACGAGCGACTCTTCGAAACGGCGACCGGCGACCAACTGCTCGCCCACTTCCAGAACCTGCTCGAGGACGGCGCGAACCGGCCGGACCAGGCGCTGGCGGATCTCGTGCTTCTCACCGGGCCCGAGGTGCACCGGATCCTCGTGGAATGGAACGACACCGCACTCCGGCTGCCCCGCGAGGAAAGCTGTCTGCACGAGGCGTTCGAGGAGCGGGCCGCGCGGTCCCCCGAGGCCGTCGCCGTGATCCAAGGAGCGACCCGGCTGACGTTCCAGGAGATCAACGTCGCGGCGAACCGGCTGGCACATCATCTGAGGGACCTGGGCGTCGGCCCCGACGACCGCGTCGGCCTCTACCTTGAGCACTCGCCCGATCTGCTGATCTCGATGCTCGGGGTACTCAAGGCCGGCGGGGCCTATGTGCCACTCGACCCCGGCTATCCGCAGGCCAGGGTGTCCACCATGATCACCGGTGCTTCCTGCGTGGCTCTGATCAGCCACAGCAAGCTCGCTGCCGCTCTGACCGGGGAGGACTCCGTACGGCAGGAACTCCTGGTGTTATTGGACCGCGAGACCGCCGCCCTGTCCGCTCGGCCCGATCACGATCCGAAGGCCCAGGCCGGGCCGGACAACCTCTGCTACGTCATCCACACTTCCGGTTCCACCGGAAAGCCGAAGCCGATCGCGCTGCGCCACCGGGGCGTGGTGAACAACATCGAGGATCTCAACTCCCGCTTCGCGGTGGGCATCGGCGACAGTGTCCTCGGCCTGTCATCCCCGAGTTTCGACATGTCGGTCTACGAATTCCTCGGGATGACGGCGGCAGGCGGCACTCTCGTCCTTCCCGCGCCCGGCCGGGCCAAGGATCCGGCGCACTGGGCCGAACTGGCGGCGGACCACGGCGTCACGGTGTGGAACACCGCACCGGCGCTGCTGGAACTGGTACTCGATCATGTCGAGCGCGGCGGGGGTGGCGGGCCCTCACCGGTGAACGCACTGCGGCTGATCATGGTCGCCGGAGACTGGATCCCGCTGAAGCTGCCCGGACGCGCCCGCGGAGCCGCGCCCGATGCCAGGTTCATCTCCCTCGGTGGGGCCACCGAGGCCTCGATCTATTCGACGATATTCGAGGTCGAGGCCACCGACCCCACCTGGAGGAGCATTCCGTACGGGCGCCCGATGGCCAATCAGCGCACCTACATCCTGGACGAGTCGCTTCAACCCGTTCCGCCGGGTGTGACAGGCGAGTTGTACCTCGCCGGCGTCGGCCTCGCGCTCGGCTACTTGGACCGGCCCGCCTTCACCGCCGAGCGATTCATCGAGTGGACGTACGGCACGGTGGCCGACGAGCGGCTGTATCGCACCGGCGACCTGGCGAGGTTCGGTGCCGACGGACTGATCGAACTGATCGGCCGGACCGACCTTCAGGTGAAGATTCACGGGCTGCGGGTGGAGCTGACCGAGATCGAGTCCGTACTCCGCGACCATCCTCAGGTCAAAGAAGCGGCGGTGACCGCACAGACCGATGCCGTCGGCGTCCCGGTCCTGGTCGGATATGCCGTGCCGCGCGACGGCGAAGTCCTGGACCCGGAGGACATCCGCAGGACCCTCGCGGCCAGCCTCCCGGCGCACATGGTTCCCGGCACTGTGCTCGTGCTGCCGGCCATGCCGCTGAGCCCCAACGGGAAGCTGGACCGCACGTCGCTTCCCACGGCCCCCTCACCGCACGAGGAGCGCCGTGGCGGCACCGTGCCCGTCGGTGCCGAGCCCAGCGGTCCGTGGGAGAAGCGGATCGCCGCGGCATGGCAGGACGTTCTGGGTATCGATGCGATCCGGCGTGACGACGACTTCTTCGCCCTGGGCGGCGACTCGATGACGGCCATGCGCAGTATGGCGCAGGTGCCCGAGCTGACGTTGGTGGCTCTGCACCGCCATCCGACGCTGCAGAGCCTGGCCGCGTATCTTCAGGCCACGGCCGCTCCGCCCGGGGTGGGGAACTCCGATGCCTGCTCGGTCTGACGGACCGAGCAGGAACCGCGGCATACCGGCGGTGGCCGGCCGTGCGGGCCGGATGCCCGGGCGTCCGTCGCGCGGGTACCAGCCCGCGAAGTCCTCGTCGCACCACAGCCCGTCCCGCCGGTCTCCCACCCACATCGCCGTCGTGCCGCCCGGGTTGCTCGCCCGCGCGATCTGAGCGGTCAGATAAGGGACTTGCTCACCGGAACGGGGGCGGAGCGACAACGGACACCTCGACAACTGCATCGGTCGTCGAAACAGCCACGAACATGCCTGGTCATGTCGGCAGGTCGAGGGCCTGGCGAGGTCGCGGGCGCGCATCGGGCCGCCTGTGTCGGCCGGGGCGGTGAGGATCTGCTGGCAGGCGGGGTGGTCCGGGTGCGTCGAGTTCGCCGAGCTGCCGGGTGAGTTCTTCGATGCGGGCCCGGAACTGCCTGGTTCGGTCGGCCGGTTCGCGTTCGCGGAAACCCCGGTCGAAGCCCTTGGCCGGCGCGCGTACGTGAATGACCGAGAGTGATGCGGACGTGAAATTTGAAGACACGGCCCAGTAAGGTCGAGTAAGATCACGGGTGAGTTCGAGGTCGTGCCGGGTGGGCCCTCGATTGAAGAGCTGCTGGACCGCCACAAGAAAAATGCGGCCAGGCTTTTGAGAATGTCCCGATCTGCGACGGATTGGGATGTGTGTTTTTCGGGAAAGCAGAAGGACGGGAATGTCCATCGATGGCCCGCCGGAGTAATCGCGTCATCGATGTCCGTGTTCGGGGATAAGATCCTGGAAGAACCAGAATCCGGAGGACCGATGGCCACGCACGCTATTCAGAGGATGCATTCGGGGCGCGGCGGAATTCAGATGCATCGCCAGGGGGAAGTGTCCGATCTGGACGCGTTTCGGGAACGGCGTCTGACGCGCAGGCGCCGGCTGTTAGATGACCTGGCGAGTGCGAGAACGGGCACCCGCTATTTCCCTGTGCTGTCGGTACTGGCGCCCGTCATGACCCAATCCGAGGGTGAAATCACCTATCCGGGCGACCCGATGTGTCTCTACACGGCGCTGAGCGCTGCCGTGCACCGTGCCGTGGCGGACGCCGGCCCGCTGGAGGACGCCGTGCACTACAGCGACCTCGCGCCCGAGTGGACCCGGTTCCCGTCCAAGGAGTACCGGCTCTCCGCCAGTGACGACGGATACCGGGCCTACGGCACGTCACCCAACACCGACCAGACGGTGTTCGACCCCCGGGTCTGGGACGACGCGGCGCGCACGAGATGGCTGCGGCTACTGCGCGAGGTCCAGCCCAGGGTCGTGCTCATCAGCGCCGTGTCACCCGCGCACCGCTACGCGCTCGAAATCGCGAGGTTGGTCAAGCGCGAGGTCCCGGATGCCTTCGTCATACTCGGAGGCCGTCATGTGGACGAGACCGTCACCTGCACCCCCGACGGCCGGGCCCTCGTGTGCGAACCCAGCAGCACGGTGACAGTCATTCAGGAGGGCAAGGCTCCCGGAGTGGTCGACGCCGTCGTCGGCGGCGAGGCCTACTTCGCTGTGGACCTGCTCATGCGGGCCCTCGCCCTTGCCACCGATCTCGACCGGCGTTGGGTGGACCGTGACCAGGTTCTGCCGTGCCTGCAGGGGCTGCTCGCCGAAGAGGGTCCCGTGTCCGGCTCGTCGGTCGTCGTCCTGGCGACGGGGGAGACCTTCGACGCCGTTCCGCTCCGTGGCCGAACGCTCGACCTCGCGTCCTTACCCTCGCCGTACGAGGCATTCGCGATCCGATCCCGATTCCCCATCTTCACTCGCCCCGGGACGGGGGAGGTGATGCGCACCGCGCACTTCATGGTATCCAACGCCTGTCCGTACCGATGTAACTTCTGCTCCGAGTCGTCGCAACTTGGCACCGGGCTCAAGCGGTTCAAGGACGATGCGATAGGTGCGGCGGCGGAGCGGGTCTGTGAATACGTCAGCTATGGCGCCGAGTCGCTCTTCTTCGACGACTCCGTCTTCTGGAGCGGTCGGTACCGGGACATCGAGAATTTCTGCGAAGAGCTCAGCCGGATCCGCCGGGACGAGAGCGGTTCACTCGAACCGCGTTACCGCAGATTCGTTCGCGAGGAAGACGATGTCCAGCGGCTGCGCGACCTCCAGTGGGGTGCTCAGCTGACCGTCGACACCCTCGTCGCGCTGCATTCGGCTGAAGAGTCGTCAAAAATCCTGCGAAAGATGAAGGATGCCGGATGCAGCTACATCTACATCGGCATCGAGAGCATGTCGACGCAAGTCATGAACAACATTCACAAGAATATCCGCCGGGACGAACGGAAGCCCTGGGGGGAAAAGGTCAGGGAAGCTGCGGCCCTCGTCAAGGCGCAGGACCTGCAGCTGGGAACTTCCGTTCTTTTCGGCCTCGACGGTGAGACGCGGGACAGTATCGACGAGACCATCCATGAAGTGGGCCGTCTCATCGACGACAAGCTGATCGATCTGGCCAGCCCGAACATACTCACCTATCACCCCGCGACACCGGTCACGCGCCAGCACGGCATGCAGGACCAACTCGACTACCACTCCCCGCGCATCGACAACCGAAAGCCCTATATCTACTTCGAGGAAGCTTTCCCCGGTGTCGTCTCCGTCCTCCTCACCGAGGACGACATCTGGCACATTCACAGGGAGACCGAGAAACACTGGGGCGGGGCCCGCAATGATGCTGCCGCAGTTCCTGTCCAGGAAGAGCAGTCCGACAGTCCCCGGCATGTCCACGCCGGACCATGACGACATCTGAAGGCGCCCAGAGGCTCCGGCCACGGCTGTAAGGGCTGAGCCGCCGGACGGCCTACGGGACTTGCCCACCCGGAGCCCCGTGACGACTCGATCGCTGCTGTAGGACAACGCCGGCGAGGTCGTCCGCGGGATCGATGTGAGTCGAGGGACGCGACCCGGGCCGTCCCCGCCGGGTGCGGGGGGAGTGACCTCTCCCGGCCCGTCCTCCGCCCCGCGCCGTCCGGTCCGCCCGCTTCGTCCGGTCCGTCCGCCGTCGCCGGGCCGCCTGCGCCGTCCGCCCGCCGTCCGCCCGGGGTTGTTCCCGGGCCGTCCTCCGCGAACCCACCTGTCCGGGCGTGGGTCACGGGGGAGCGGGCCGGGCACCGCAAGGGCTCCGAGGCGGAGGACGTGTTCGGCAAACGCCCCCGGACCTGGCGCAACCACGTCTGGGAGGGAGATCACGTCCAGGCCCCGCTGCGCGTGCACGCGGACGGCCAGCTGGTGCGGCCGTACGTCACGTGGTTCATCGACTGTGCGACCAAAGCAATCACCGGGGTGGCGGTGACGCCGGGCTGTCCTTCACGTGCCTCGATCCTGGCGGTGCTGCGCTCCGCGGTGCTGCGCTCCGCGGTGCTGCGCTCCGCGGTGCTGCGCACCGGGCCCTACGGACCGATCGGGGGCCGGCCGGAGAGCGTGCGGATCGACCGCGGCAAGGACTTCCTCTCCCGCACCGTCACCGCGGCCTTCGGCGCGTTCGGAACGACCGTGGACGACCTGCCGGCCTACAGCCCCCATCCGAAGGGCGGCATCGAGAACCTGAACCGCAGCGCGATACGGATGCTGTTCGCTGCCTTGCCCGGTTACCGCACCGAGCAGCCCGGCCGCCGCCCCGACCGGCTGCCCACGGCCCCGGCCCTGTCCTTCGAGGACTTCACCGCTGAGGTACTGGCCTGGGTCACCTGGTGGAACACCGAGCACCACCCGGACGGCCTGAACGGCCACACCCCGCTTCAGGCCTGGCCGCACGACCCGACACCGATCATCACCGACATTCCGCCTACGGACCTGTGGTCGTTCACGCTCGAGGACGACGGCCGCACCCGCGTCATCACCAACCACGGGGTCCGCTTCACGAACCGCGACTACCTCGCCGCCTGGATGGCCGGGCAGGCCAGCCGCGAGGTCAGGGTCCGGTTCATGACCCATCACACCCACGAGACCGAAATCTGCGACCCCGCCGGCCGCCGCCTGGGCACCGCCCACCTCGCCGACCAGGCCACCCCCGAGTAACTCACCGCGCTGCGCCGCGCCCGCACCCGGCGCCTGCGGGCCGAAGCGAGGGCCGCCGAGCAGCTGCGCCAGGAACGCTTCGCCCCCGCCACCACCCCACCGCGCCACACCGCCTCGACACCGCTACCGCCACCGAGGTGACCCGGGAGCTGTCCCGCCACCACGAGAGCGGCCTCGCCTCGCCGGCCCTGCCGGAGCTGATTCCACCCGCTCCGCCACCGGTCCACTGGGTCACCCCCGCCGCCGTGAGAACCGCCGCCCGGCCCGCCCCGTTAACCGACCGCGAGGACACCCTGTGACCCTCGCCTGCCGCCCGCATCCACCGACCGGTACATCGCCCTGCCCGAGGCCCGTGTCGTGGCCACCCGTGCGCTGCTCGCCGTGCGCGATAACCTCGCCGACACCATCGCCGCCTGCGCCATGATGGGCATCCACGGCGGCGCCGGCTTCGGCAAGACCGTCGCGGTGACCAGCTGCCTGCGCGAACTCGAACCCCGGACGACATCTCCTTCGCCGACCAGCACGCCGCCCACGGCAACTTCCGCGCCTGGGCCCAGCTGACGGCACACGCCGTACCGCCCTGGCCCGCACGGAACGCCCGAAGATCGACCGGGACCTCCTGCGCTGGGCCTTCAGCCGCCTCGGATGACCCGTGCCCCGAAGGGACACACCATCCAGGCCGGCCCCCGGCCTGCCACCGAGGGATCCACCCCCGCCCGTTTCGGGCCGCCGATCGGAAGGAGAAGCCCTTGCAGGTCATCCGTGAGGGGATGCTGGCACACACCGTGCTGGTCCAGCGCCTGCTGGCGATCGACGAGGTCGGGCGCCTGTTCCCGCCTCACCGCAACACCGCGGCGGCGCTGGCCCGGGTGCCGGACAAGACCGTGGGGCGCTGGCTGTGGCAGGCCCGTGACGTCCCCGACGACCCGTCCCCCTGCACTCGCGCGGGGTGGTTCCTGAACGCTCCCGCCTGGGACGAGCCGGCCTGGGCCCGCATGGAGGCCCTGGTGACGGCTGACCACGGCCTGCGCTCCCGCCGGCAGCGGGGACCGCGCCCCACAGCGGACCTGAACGCACCGCTGTTCCGGGCCCGCCGCAGCCCCAGCGACGAACGAGGAGACCCCGGCCACAGTGCCGGGCCCGGAGTGGACCTGCTCGTGCCCGAAGCGGACGTGGTGGTGACCGAAGCACTCCACCGCACCGCCTCCGACCTCCGGCATATCGCCGCCGCCGGCGGAGTGATGTGCATGACCGGCGATGCGGGAGCCGGCAAGACCGTCGCCCTCCTACGCCCTCTCCCTCCTGCCCGCAGGACCCGCCGTACGCCGGATCCCGGTACCCGTGGGAGCGACAGTCGCCCACCTGCGCCACGCTGTCGCCGAGACGCTCGCCCTCACCGTGCGCTACGCCAATCGGCGAAGCGACACCGACCACAAGATCGCGGCGGCCCCTGCAGACACCGCACCTGCTGGTCCTCGACGACGCGCAGCGCCTGCCGCCGCCATGCCTGGAGTACCTGTGCCGCCTGGTCCAGGACCCCGATGCCCCAACCGCCCTGGTCCTGGCCGGAACAGCCGGCACCGAGGCCGTACGACGCGTTCCGGAACTGGCCTCCCGCGTCCTGGCCCGCTGTCCCATCCCCCCCCGCTGACACAGGCCCAGGACCTGACCGTCCTCCCTGCGTTCCACCCCCTGTGGGCACGGATACCGCCACGCGAACTCGCGCGACCGACGACCGGGGAGCCCAAGGGAACTTCCGCACCTACGCCCAGCTCACCGCGCACATCATCGACACGGTCCTGACCGACCCGCTCGCCTGCTCCGGCAGCGCCCTGCTCGCCAGGGCCTGGTACCGCCTCAAGGGAGCATGAGCAGGTCCGCCCGGAACCCCGTCCACCGACGGTTGGAGCAGCCTCTGGTGACACCTCCTGCGCACGCCGCCGGGGACATGCCGCACACCGGGCGCCTGGGCGCCGCTCGTCCAGTCATCCAAGCGAGTGACTGAATCACTTCTTGATGGAAAAATTCCATAGAAGATTGATAAGATGCCTTTCATGACGCTCAGCACGCTGGAAACCCTGCGACTCACCGTAGCCGCACTGCGACAGCGCACCGCAGAAAGCCAACGGGAACTGGCAACCGCGCTCGGGCTGACCCAGGACAAGGTGTCCCGCCGTCAGTCCGGGGCGCAGTCGTGGTCGCTGGACGAGGTCGACGCCCTGGCCCGGCACTGGGGGATGGGCCCGCTGGACCTGCTCGCCGGCCCCACCCACGCCGCCCTCTCCCTGGCCTGGCCGCCCGGTACCGCCGCGCCCGCCGCGCCCGCCTCGCAGCCGCCCGCGGTGCCGGTCCCGTCGGCCTTCGCCGCCCCGGTGCCCACCGTCCTCCCGGCACCGGCACCCGAGCAGCCCCCGGCCGCGCCCGCCCCGGCTGCCCAGGCCGACGAGGCCGACGAGGCGGTCCCGGTCCCGCCCGCCGCGGCATCGGATCCGGCCGCCGGGGCCGCGCCCGCCCCGGCGACGCCAGCAGCCTTGGCGGACCCCGCCATGGCCGGGACCGGTGTCACCTACGACGCCCACGCTGACCGCGTTCCCGACGGTCACCCGGAGACCTACCCGCCCGCGCCGTGCGTGCGCTGCGGACGCCCGGTCCGGTTCCGAATCGGCGGCCGGCCGAGCCACCTGGGCGGCTGGTGCGTCCCCGCCGCCGCCGATGCACCGGCGACCGCGCCCGTCCAGGCCGCAGCCGACCAGGCCACGGCCGCTTCCGCCGTTGTGCCCGCCGCGCCGCCGGCTACCGTCCCCGCCCCGGTGCCGGGCACCGCCCCAGCCGCCGAGAGCGTCCTCGGCGACCAGGCCCCCGCGGTCGGAGCCGCCGCCGTCGTCGACCAGGCCCCCGCCATCCCCGCCATCCCCGCCGCTGCGCCCGCTCCCGCTGCGCCTCACCGGGCCGGCCCGGCGCCGTCGACGCCGTCGACGCCGTCGGCGCGGTTCCGTGCCGAGTACGCGGGCACTGGCCGGCCCTTGGCCTTCTACCTCGACATGATCACGTCGGCGGTCGAGGAGGCGCTGGAGGAACACGGCGGCGATACCGAGGCCGCTACCGCCGCGCTGGAGAAGAAGGCCATTCCGAACGGAATGGACCTCTTCGACAAGACCCGCGTGGGCGCGGTGTACGAGCACACCGTTTACCCTGAGCGCCTGGAATTCCTGAGCAAGAAGTCCCGGAACGGCGCCGACGATATCTGGGAGGGCCGCCACAAGTGGGAGAACGCCCCGCTGATGGCTGCTCTGAAGGCCGGCACCCTCGCCGAGATCGCGGTGGATGTCCTGGACACCAACGCCGCCTACTGCTCCGCGCTGAAGACGCACCTGCCGATCGGTGCTTTGCAGCACCGCCCGGACGGCGGCTGGGACCCCAAGCGCGCCGGCATCTACCTCCTGCCCAAGCGCCCGGCCTGGGACCACCCGCACCTGCCCGACCCGATCGGCAATCGCCACGAGGCCGGGCCGGTGCTCCTGGACGAGGCCACCGTGCGCCTGCTGATCCGCTGCCACAAACTCGGCCTGACCGAGGCCCCGCACATCACCGAGGCCTGGACCAGCGGCGCCACCGAAGGAATGCTGGAAAAGTTCCGACGCGTCCTCACCCAGGCCCGCGAAAACGCCATCCACGACGGCGACACCGTCACCGAGAAATACGTCAAGGCCATCTACGCTAAATTCGCCTCGACCATCGGCGAATCCGCCTTCAACCGAGACCTCCGCCGCCCCGACTGGATGCACATCATCCGCTCCCAGGCCTTCGCCAACCTCTGGTACAAGTCCCAGCGCGCCCACAAAGCCGGACTGACGATTGTCGCGCTGCGCGGCACCGACGAACTCCACATCACCGGAGGGGAATGGCGCAAAGCCTCGGGCGGTGTTTTCGAGGAAGGCCGCCTGACCACCCAGATGAAACTCAAGGACCAGTACACCCTGCCCCGCACCAGCACCCGGAGCGCCTGAACAATGTCGACCGACGGATGGAAAAACTTCGGCCGCTACGGCGCCAACCGCGACCCCGGAAACGTCCACGGGAAAATCGCCCTCGCCCGCGCCCTGGAAGACACCGTGGAACGCATGATCATCGCGGGCGGGATCAAGTCCCCGCCGAGCACCCGCCGCGGCCTGACCGCCCGCATGCGCTACCTGATGAGCCACCAGGGCGGCCCCGAGGCCCTCTCCGACGCGCTCGCCGACGCCGGCAGCAGCGCCGTCCCCAAGACCATCCGCGCCTGGACCAAAGGCACCCAGCACCCCCTCCCCGTCAATGAAGAAGCGATCGACACCGCCTACTGGACACTGCGCGCCCGCAACATCCTGAACAACCCCCAGATCTTCAAGGACCACCTCAACCGCGACGGCCGCGGCACCAAGGTGGAGATCCACCCCATCAACCAGCAGGTGGTCGAGGAGAAGCGCCGCCGCGACAACCTGCGCACCCGCACCATCCAGGTCCGCTACGTCTGGGACGACGCCGTCGACGCCCTCGCCACCGCCGACGCCGCCAAACTCGCGGAAATCTGGGACGACATCATCGCCGACCTCGACTCCGACTGGGGCGCCTACACCTACGTCTCCCACATCGGCCTCGGCGCCTGACACCAAGGCCCCCAGGGTTCCCTGGACTCCAGGAACCCAGGCGGCCGGGCCCGGCGCACCCGCACCCGCACCCGCACCCGCACCCGCGGCCACCGTCCGCCAGGACGGCGGCCGTCGTTGGACTGGCGCGCCGACCTCCACCCCACCACCGCACGCCCCCGCACGCCCACCCCACCCGGCACCCCCGACCGCCTCCTCTACCTGCTGGGCCGCCTCGCCACTACCGCCCCGGCCCAGCACGCCGACGAACAGAACGACCGCGAAGGCCAGGACGCGCGGTCCCCGTGGGGGCGCCGGGGCTGGACCCTTGGCGACGGCAGGAGCGACTGACCGGAGGGCCGGAGACATGGCCGGTGACGAGGAAGAACTGCGCGCGAAGCTCGCAGAGCGGAACTTCGACATCGTGAGAGGCCCGATAGGCGAGGACGAACCGGAGCGCGAGAAGGAGGCCCAGGAAAGGGAGGCCCAGGAGGCCGAGGACCGCGCGCGGTTCCAGATCATGAACGCGGTGAACCCCGGGGACTCGTTGGACTTCCAGGTCAGTACGGGAGACATGACCGAGGAAGAAGCGGAGCGGGAACAGGCCGCGGATGCCAAGGAGGCGGCCGATTCCGATGAGCCCCTCGGCACCCGTCCCAGGTGGGAAGGATCCGTACAACCCGGATGCGAAGGACGCCTAGCCCGAGACCAGTCGGAGACCCGTTCGCCAGGACCGAAGCCGAGGAAGCACCCGCGTACGGGCCAGGTGGTCGGCCAGCCCCGTCAGTCGGAACCGTACGTACCGCGCCTCACCATCCTCGGGGACCGCTGCTCATAACCACCCGAAGGTGTACTGACAACGGGTAGGACGCCGACCACCCCGGCGCTCCTCCCGCCGGACCACCGGCCCCCGCCCCGCCCGGCCCCGCCGTTCCGGCCGGGCCGGGCCGGGCCGGGCCGCGGCTCCCGTACACGGCGTCGTCGCCCGTCGGCTGCGCCAGCCCGCCGTCCACCCACGGCCGGGCCGCCGTTGTTCTGGTTGGTGCTGGTCAAGGCGTGAAGCTCCTGAAAGATGGTGGCGTGGTGGCATGTTGGCGTTGAAACGCGCTGTCGTTGTCCGGTGAAGCTCTGCTGCCACCTGCTACGAAGGCTGGCGCGGCCGGTGGTGGGGCTGGCTGCTGCCGGCCCCACCATGGCCTGTGGGTTCAGTGGGCCAGATCATGCCGATCCGCAGCGATTTCGGAGCGGACGAGTTCGAGGAGGCGGCCCGTCCAGTTACGCCCTGTCCGGTCGTGCTGGCTCCAGTAGCGGGAGTGCATGTCGGTGTAGAGGATCGTGGCATCTCCTGTTTCCACCAACACGTTTGCCAAGTTCGGATGCTGGGTGAACTTCGCGCGCAGCAGCCGGGCCATCACCGCAGCGCGGGCCTGTTCCCAGCCGGAGCGAGGGGGAACGTCCTTGGCGGCCTGTTGTGCGTCGTAGGAGGTTTTTGCGGCGCGGATCGTCTCCCGGCGCTGGTCATCCGTGGTGGACAGGGCCCAGTAGGCGTGGCTGACGGTCGGGTACGCCACACCGTCGATCTCGATCGGTGCCGGGTATTCGTTGCGCAGGACCAGGACGCCTGGATCGGCCGGCCAGTCGTTGGGATAGTCGACCTGGCCCAGTTCGATGGCAGGCGCGTGCGCCACGTCCGCTCCGTCCACGGGGCGGCGTGCGGCGGCTCGGGTGCGTGCCTGGTCTCGCTCGGCGAAGTACTCCAACGCATGCTGGTACATCTCGTCGGTGACGACCGGCCCGCCACCGAGCAGGCGGGCCCCGGGGCCGGCGGCGAGGACCTTCAGCGGCCAGTCTTTGGAGTCCATGTCGCCCAGCGCGTAGCGGCGCAGGTGCTCGGGGATGGCCAGGTACGCCTCCCGCAGCACCGCGCGCTGCTCCTCGCTCGGCTCGGCGCGGAATACGGTGACGGTGGCCAGACAGCGGCCGGTGGAGTCAGGCCGGCCATTGAGACGGTCGATCTCGTCGCCGACCTCACCCAGCAACTCCTCCGGCGTCGTCCACGACTGGACCTCCGCGAACTTCCACGCGGCCACATGGTGGGCCGATGCCCGTGCACCGTCCTCGAACGTCGTCGCGACCCATTCGCTGCGCAGCTTCTCGGCGAACTCCTCGACCGTGACCAGGCCCCAGCAGTCGATGAGCCCGTCGGCGTAGATGAGTAGATCGGTAAGGAAGTAGTTGCCGCCGTTACGGATGAACACGTGCCGCCACGTACCAAGGATGCGTTCGCCGTCCGCGTGCCTGAAAGTGCGTCGAGATCCTGACCCGCCCGCCAGCGTAGAGGCCGCAGTTCGCGCTCCTCCTGCGGGCCCGGCCACTGATCGGTGATGCCGCCTTGCTGTTGAACGGCTGTTGTCGCCCGGATCGTGTATGCCGTAACCGGGCGTCGCCGCTGTTCCGTCGTTTGTGTGGTGCTGGTCGGCGTGTCGGGATGGGTTCTGCATCCACGGGACAGTTCGCCTTCGTCAGGCGACGGCGTTCTTTCAGCGGACCGGAGGTGGCCGTGAAGCCGAAACAGCACGGTGCGCCCCTGTCGCTCGAATCGCACCAGCTCCGGCCAGCCACCGCAGCAGGGCGTGAGGCATCGGTGGCCCGGTTGATGGACCTCCCGCCCCCGCCCCGGCTGTCCGTGCCGGAGTCGGCTGCGCTGGCGTCCGGGTCGCCGTTCTGGTGGTGCTGCGTCCGGGCCCTGGGTCTTGGGGGTGGCGGTGGGGTCTGTTCGTCGCCCGTCCCGCCGGTCTGCCGACGGCTCAGTGCTGTGCCGGGGCCCGCTCGATGCCGTCGGGTTTATGGGGGTTTTCCATGGGGGTGGTGATGGGCTTTTTGCATGGGGCTTTCGGGGGTGGGGTTTGTGGTTGCACCGGAATTCCGCGCCATATCGTCAGCGGGCTCGTTTTGGTGGCGTGCTGAAGGGGTGTGGGGCGGATTCCTGGGTCTACACAGGGCCTCGGTTGATGCACTCTCCGGGTGCAGCCGGGGCGGGGTAGCGGGTGCGACGGGATTTGCTGGCAGCGGCATTCTGATACGGAGTCACAGGCACTCTTCGGGGTGTGCGGGGGTCCTATCGGGGCAGACAGGTCCAGACCACTAAGTGTGGTTTGGACCTGTTACGGGGAGTGGTGGACGGGGAGAGCGGGTCTTGCATCGCCGGGGGTTCAGTGACACTATGCAGGATGGTCGGGGTGTGGGCCGTGGCCATCGTGGGGCGGGTGGGCGGCGTCGAAGGCAAGGGCCCCACCCCCTCCTCCCAGTCAGCCAGGCGCACGGAGTGCGCTAAAATCCCAACTGACCAGCAGAAATACGGCCCAGGCCGGGTCTGGACGGGGTGTCATGGGCCCGCCGGTGCGGAGCGCCGGCACCCCGAAGCGAGCAGCACTGAACCACGGGCCCCGACCCCGACGAACCAGCGGCGCGGCGCGCCGCCATCACTTTCCGCTACTGTGCCCCGGAGGGGCGCCGCAACGCTCCGTCACGCTAGTGACGGCGCGTCATGTCTGCGGAGCAGACGGCGCGC
>NZ_JBVJBI010000048.1:0-55797 GCF_055589745.1 Kitasatospora sp. NPDC041917
TGCGCCCCCGGCAGGACACCCGCTGGGTGATCAGCCTCCCCGAGGACCAGCAGGACTGACCCCCACCCCTCCCCCACACGGCGGTGCCCCGGGCCTCCCCCAGCCCGGGGCACCGCCGTCTCCCGCTACTTCCCGGGCTTCCACTGCGGGCTGGTGGCGATCGCCCGCAGCTCCGCCGCGGTCATCAGCGGATCGCCCTTCGACGCCAGCGTGACCAGGACCTCCATGCCGTCCGGCCGCATCGCGTCCACGACCAGCACTCCCTTCGGGGCGCTGGCCACCGCGCCGCGCACGAGGAGCTTCGTCCCGTCCGGCAGGGTCTCCGCGTCCTGGTACGACTCCGGTCCCGGCCGGTCGTCGGGGGCCTTCGCCCAGTTCTCGACCGTCAGCGTCAGGGTCCCGGTCCGCCCGCCCCCGGCCAGCTCGAAGTCCGCCCGCAGCTCCCGGCTCCTGCGGTCGGTCACGGTCACCCCGGAGGGCAACAGCCCGGTCAGGACGGTCTCGCGGTCCTGCAGCGACAGGCCCGGGTCGATCGCCTCGGTGTCGACGCCGTCGAACTTGAGGGCCGCGACGACCCGGTCCCAGGACTTGTCCGTGACGACGGCCTTCAGCTGGTCCAGCGTGAGCGGCGGGTTGGGCCGGCTGTCCGGCGCGTCCTTCTCCTGGGGGGAGTTCCACTCGCTGAAGCCGATCAGCCCGCCGTCCGGACGGGTCACCGAGGCGCGCCACTCCTTGGTGGTGGCCCGGTGGTCCGGATACTCGTAGCCCTGGGTGAGCATGAGCTTCGATCCGTCCGGCAGGACGGTGACGGTGCAGGAGTCCATCGAGGCGATCTTGAGGTTCGTCGGGCAGGTCTGCGGCTGGACGTCCTTGGGACGGTGCTTCTGGATGCTGAGGCCCATCAGCGACCGGCCCTGGCCGTCGTCGAAGACCAGGTTGGCGTCCGCGTACCTCCCCCTGTTCTCGTCGGTTCCATGCCCCTTCGCGTCGGACACCTGGCCCTTGGGCAGCAGCGCCCGGAAGGTGGCCACCACCTCGTCACCGGAGACCACCGTCGGAGCGGAGGACTTCACCGAGGTCGGGGTGGCCGCGGCGGCGGCGCTGCCGGTGGCGTCGGGGGTGGTGGCGTCGGGGGTGGCGCCCGCCGGGGCGGAGGCCGCGCTCACCGTGCCCGCGTCCTTGCCGGCCGGGGCGCCCAGGAACACCGCGCCGGTGCCCACCAGGGCCAGCGCGGCCGCACCCCCCACCACGGCGGCGGTCGAGCGGCGGCGCCAGCGGCGGCGGCCGCGCCGGTAGCCGCCCGCGACCAGGTCTGCCTGTTCGGTGCGGAAGCCTTCGCCCGTACGGGTGAGGGCATAGAGAAGATCGTCCTCGAACTTGTCCGGTTCGGACATGGGTGTTCACCGTCTCCTTGCGTCGCGGGTTGCGGGAAGTGCCGTGTCACGGATGGCGGGAAGCGCCGCACGGCCGGGCGCCCGCCGGCCTCAGCGGGCGGCGAGCTCGGTCAGCGAGTCGCCGAGCAGGGCGCGCAGCCGGTTCAGGGCCCTGGTGGTGCGGGTGCGGACGGCGCCGGAGGAGACCCGCATCGCCTCGGCGGTCTCCTCGACGCTGCGGTCCTCCCAGTAGCGCAGCACCAGGACCGCGCGGTCCTTGGGCGGCATCCGGCCGAGCGCGTCGAGGAGGGTCAGCCGCAGGGTGCTGTCGGTGTCGTGTCCCGCCGGCTCCGGCAGGACGTCACTGGGACGCTCGCCGCTGGAACGGCGGCGCTGCTGGGCGAGGAAGGTGCGCACCATGACGGTGTGGGTGTAGGCCGCCGGGTTGTCGATCCGGCCCCGGCCGGTGAAGGCGCTGCGCCGCCACAGCACGTACATCCGGCTGAGGGCCTCCTGCACGAGGTCCTCGGCGTAGTGGGTGTCGCCGCTGGTGAGCAGGCAGGCCGAGCGGTACAGGTGGCCGGTGCGGCCGGAGACGAGTTCCAGGACCTCCGCGTCCTTGGCCTCCCGGCCCGCCCCGATCCACCTCATGCGCCCTGCCCCCCGCGGTCCGCCCTCCCTGACACTTCATCGATGCGGCGGGCGGGCGGCGGTGTTACAGGGGTCCCGGCGGATTTTCGGTGAGCCGGCCCGCGCCGGGCGCCGGGCGGGCACCGGTCGGGCGGGCCTCGGGCGGACAGGCGTCAGGCGGTCAGACGTCAGGCGGTCAGGCGGGCAGGCGCCGGCCGGGCGTCAGTCGGCGGACTTGCGCCGGTGGTCGCGCAGCACCACGCCGCCGCCGATCAGCAGGGCCACCAGCAGCGCGCCGACGCCCACGACGTACGTCGCGGTACGGCCGTCGCGGTCGGCCTGGGTCTCGCCGAGGCCCACCGGGCGCGGCACGATCGGCGCGGCGGCGAGCTGCACCGGGGCGTCCGGGATGGGCTCGTAGGGCGCGTCCTCAGGAGCCTTGGTGACGGCCTTGACCGGGTCCACCACACCCCAGCCGATGAACTTGTCCGGCTCGCGCTGGGTCCGCTGCGCGGTCTGCTCGATCCAGGCCCGCACCTGGGCCGCCTTCCACTTCGGGTGGGCGCTCCTCAGCAGCGCGGCGAGGCCGGAGACGTACGGGGCGGCGAAGCTGGTGCCGTTGTCCACGCACTGGCCGCTCCCCGGCACGGTGGACAGCATGTCGACACCGGGCGCGGCGACCTTCACGAAGCTGCCGTACTGGGAGAACGGCGCGCGCTCGTTGTTGCGGTCGGAGGCGCCGACGGCCAGCACGGTCGGGAAGGCGCCCGGGTAGGTGTCGCCCTCCTTGCCGTCGTTCCCGGTGGAGGCGACCACCACGACGTTGCGCGACTCCGCGTACTCGACGGCGGCCTTCAGGTCCTGGTACCCGCCGAAGCGGGCGTCGCCCGCACCGCGCACGTCCTGGGAGATGTTGATGACCCCGGCGCCCTTGTCGACCGCTTCCCTGATCGCCTGGACCAGGGTGGAGACGTCGCCGTTGCCGTCGCTGTCGTTCTGCCGGATCGAGAGGATCTGGGCGTCGGGAGCCAGTCCGACGAAACCGGTCTGCGGCCGGACCCGGGCGGCGATGATGCCGGCGACCTTGGTGCCGTGACCGACCGGGTCCTCGACGGACGCGCCCTTGACCGGCTCCTTGGTCTCCCGGTTGACCAGCAGGTTGGAGCCCGCCTGGAGCTTGTCGACCGGCTTCTGACCGGAGGAGTCGGCCGGGACCTGGCCCGCCAACTGCGGGTTGCCCAGGTCGACCCCGGTGTCGATGACCGCGACCTTCACGCCCACGCCGGTGGTCTTCCCTCCCTGCCACAGCTCGTTGAGCAGCAGTCGCTGGAGCGACCACGGCACGGTCGGCACATCGGGCGCGTTCTTGGGGCAGTCGCCGGCCGCGGCCAGCGCGGGCCCGCCCTCGGCGTACGCCGGGGCGGCGAGCGGGCCGCCCAGCACCGTGAGCGCGGCGATCGCCGCGGCCGCCTTCCGGGACCCGTGTCGGGACACCCTGCCACCCCTCATGTCGTTCACCCGTGCCGCGCGTCGGGGGCGGGTGCCCGGAATCCGGGTACCCGCCCCCTGTCGTTCCTCAAGGAACCCGAACGTCAGCCCCAGAGCTTGGCGTTGGCGTCCTCGGTCGTCCGGTAGCTCTGCGCGGCCTGCTCCAGCGAGGTCGCGATCTGCGCGCAGGCCTGCTGGAGGTCGTTGGCCTTGGCGTCCCACTTGGCCTGGTGGGCCTGGTAGCCCTGCTGGGCGACACCCTCCCAGCTGGTGGCGATGCGGGTGACGTTGCCCTTGAGGTCGTTCAGCAGGTGGTCGATGCGGCTCGCCGAGGCCTTGACCTCCTCGGCCGCCTGGTGCACGGTCTGGAAGTTGACGAGAATGTGGTCGGACACGTTGTCTCCCTTGACGAGGGTGCGGAGCGCCGCGCGGTCAGTGGCGGACGCTCCGCAGAGCGGTGGAGCGGGGCAGAACGGCGGTCGGCGCGGGTGCCTTGATCAGCGCGAGTGCGGTGATCAGCCCTGGGCCGAGGAGAACATCGCCTTCTGCTCCTCTTCGGTGCTCGCGTAGTGCTTGGTGGTCAGCTCGATCGCGTGCTTGATCGCGTTCAGCGACTCCTTGAGCGCCGCGATGTCCTCGTTGACCCGGTTCTGCAGGCTCGTGTAGGCCGTCGCGGCCGCGCCCTGCCAACCGCCGGTGATGCCGGAGACCGTGCTGATCAGCTTGTTCTTCTCAGCCTCGATCTTGCCGATGGCCTCTTCGATCTGCTTGGCGAATGCCAGCATCTCCTGCGCGGTCATCGTGAACTGACCCTGAGCCATGCTCCACCGTCCCCCATGAGACAACATTTGCGTGTACGGAGGGCCCTGCGGGCCGACCGCCGCCATCACCGGTGTGATGTCCAGCAGCACTGTAGTCGGCACACGCAGCTCGCCCAACATCGATCACCGAGTAGTTACCAGACCATGACACTAAGGCCAATTCGGTTGCCGCGCTTGGCCCGTCAGGCGTTCTGCGGCTGAACGGCGCCCGTCGCCGTCAGCGGCGGGCCGGCCGGCACCAGGTTCGACCACTCCTTCGGCACCGGCAGCGGCCGGACCCCCTGATAGCCCAACCGGGCCTGGTTGCCGCCGGGTTCCTCCGGCTGGCGGCCGGGATCCTGGGCCGTGGCCCCGGGAGTCGGCGTGGCACCGGCCGGCGGGGTCGGCGGCTTCGGGGTACCGCTCTGGCCGGGCTGGGGCGAGGCGCCGGGGCGCGGGCCGCCGTCGCCGTTGGACGGGACGGAGTAGCGCAACCCCGTCTCGGTGATCAGGAAGTCGGTTCCGGAGCCGGCGGCCGAGTGGTCCAGCGAGCGGTAGAACAGACCGTGACCGGGGGTCACGTACGCCGCCCCGGCGCCGTTGTTGTACGGCGCGGGGTACGAAGTCCCGGCCCAGACGCTGCGCTTGGCCGTGGCACCGTCCTCGGCGACGCCGTCGTAGGTGCTGCACACGACCATCCGGGCGTCCTGGCGGTCCTGTTGGTTGTTCACCGGCGCGCCGGTCTTCAACGGCCAGTCCGCCACGGTGCCCTTCAGCGGCGCGTCGACGCCCCATTGGGCGTTGTCGGCCGGGGTCATCTCGTCGCTGCGCGGCTTCTTGTCCTGGTCGTACTTGTAGAGCATCTGGAACGCCGGGTTCTGCCGGATCAGGTCCGCCTGGAACGGCGTGACCAGGTACAGCTGCTCCTTGCCGACCACGTAGTGGCGGTCCTGGTAGTGCACCAGCCGGCCGACCCGGCGGTCGGCCTGGTTGCTCAGCTCCACCTTGGAGTTGGCACCCTGGCTGTCGGCGACCCCGTCGACCTGCGGGAAGGTGACCGGGGTGGCGTCCACCAGGGTCTCCAGCCAGTCCCGCTTGACCCGCTGCGGCACCGCGTTGGGCCCGAACACCGCGGTGATCAGCGCCTTGCGCTCCCTGTCGTCCGACTGCGGGGAGCCGATCAGGTGCCTGCGGCCCTGCGCGTCCACCAGGTACACCGCCGCACCAGCGGCGGCCGGCTGACCCGGCACCGGCGCGGCCGAGACCTGCTGCTCGTCGGCCTGCTGCACCAGCAGCAGCTGGTCCGGGCCGAGCATCCGGTCCTTGGCCGCCAGCGCCGTCGCGTCCGCGCCGGCCGCCACGAACACCGCCTGGTTGACGGTCTCCTGCTTGTCGTCCGAGCCCGGGCGGTCGCACACCGCCCACTTCATCGGCTTGCTCGCGTTGTCCGTGGTCGGCAGCTTGTCCGGCGCGTACGGGATGCCGATCGTCGGCCCGTGGTTCGGGTACCGGTCGAGCACCCCGTCGTCCACCACCACGACCTTGGCGCCCGCGGGCAGCACCAGCCGCGCCGAGGACATGTTGAGCACCTGGTGCAGCCGCTTGGTCTTCTGGTCCTGGTCGATGAGCACCACGTACCGGGTCGTCGACTGCTTGCCCTGGATGATGTTCTTGCCGTCGTCCCACTTCACCGGCGCGCTCGGCTTGAAGACCCCCCAGAGCCCGAACCCGGCCACGAACACCGCCCCGGCCAGCACACTCGGCAGCACCGCCTTCACCGGACGCGGCGCGTCCTCGTCACTGCCGCCACCGGCGGGCAGCAGGAAGGCGCCCACCGTGCGTTTGCGGGCGAAGGTGTACGCGTTCAGCTCGTCCCGGCGCGATGCCATACCTCGTCGTCCCCCTTGTCAGACGTTGTCGGGCGTTGTCAGACCGACCGGCCCCGTGGTCACCCGCCGGGCACGAACCGGCGCGAACCCTCTACGATGCGGCAGCAGACGGTGAGTACGGTACGGGTACGGTCCGCGACACAGCCAGCCGGGCCGCGACAACGGATCAGAGAGGGCCACCGGGGGATGCCAAGCCAGACCGCTCCAGGACGCCGCCGCAGTGCGGGCGGCGGGAGGCCGCGCCGGTCCGGCCGGGCGCAGCACAGCGCACCGGCGAACGAGACGGGACCGGGGACCGGGACCGCCGGACCGCAGCCGACCGGCAGCGGGGGCGGCGGGGCCGTCCAGGTCCGGGTCAACCCCCGACCGGGGCTGCTCGCAGGGCGGTTGAAGCTCCAACAGCTCGTCCTGGTCGAGGTCGCGGCGGCCCTGGTCGCGGTCGGCTGGACGATCAGCCGACCGGTCGCGGCCGGCTTCGGCGCGGTCGCGCTGGTGCTGCTCGTGCTCGCGCTCGTCCCGGTGCGCGGCCGCACCGTCCCGGAACTGCTGCGGGTCCGCGCCGCCCTCAAGTCCCGCCGCAAGCAGGCCAGGACGCTGCTGCCGCCGGCCGGCACCGACCCGGCGCTGGCGCCGGCCCTGGAACTCGAACCGGGGCTGCGCACCTGCACCCACGCCACCGAGGCCGAGTTCGGCGGCCGCCCGGTCCGCCGGGAGACCGGCATGGTCGGCGACGGGACCTTCCTCAGCTCGGTGCTGCTCGTCCAGGCCAAGGACCAGCCGCTGCGCCCGGTGCGCACCGCCCTGCCGCTGCCGCTGGACGTGATCTGCTCGGCGCTCACGGTGGACGACATCACCCTGGAGTCGGTGCAGCTCGTCCAGCACACCCAGCCCGCCCCGGCCCAGCACCTGCCCGAGCAGTCGCTGGCCGCCCGCGCCTACCGCGAACTGCCGGACGGCACCGCCACCCCCGGGCTGCGGCTGACCTGGATCGCGCTCAAGCTCGACCCGGAACGCGCGGCGACCGCCGTCCGGGCCCGCGGCGGCGGCGAGGACGGCGCCCGCAAGGCGCTGCAGCGGGTCACCGACCAGCTGGCCGGCCGGCTCAACAGCGCCGGCTTCAACGCGACCGTGCTGGACGAGCGCGAGCTGATCGCCGCACTGGCCATCGCCACCTGCGCCAACCCGATCGCGGTGGCGGGCCGTCAGGGCACCGGCAGCGGCGGCGGCACCACCCGCCGCACCCAGGAGGGCAACCGGTTCTGGCGGATCGACGACCGCTGGCACACCACGTACTGGATCTCCCGCTGGCCGCAGCTGAGCCGCCCCGGCGGCGCCCCCGGCCGGATCGCCGCGCCGGACCTGGTCAACCTGATCACCGGCTCCCCGGCCCTCGCCAGCACCTTCAGCCTGACCGCCGGACACGGCACCGGCGGCTCGGTGACGGTCAGCGGGCACGTGCGGGTGACCGGCCGCAACGAGAGCGAGGTCGGCCAGATCGGCCGCCAGGTGGAGAGCCGCGCCCAGAGCACCGGGCTCGGCCTGGTCCGGCTCGACCTGGAGCAGGCCCCCGGCATGCTCGCCACCCTGCCGCTCGGAGGGGCTTCCTGATGGCGTACCAGACCTACCCCACCGCCGGCCCCCAGCCCGGCGCCGAGCAGCGCCGGACCCGGCCGCGGATCCTGCCCGGCTTCGGGCTGCGCGGCCCGCGCCGGGAGAAGCACGTGCTGGAGCCGGCCGACCTCGCGTCGCTGGCCTTCCCGGTCGGCGACGACGGCGTGGTGATCGGCGTCGACCCGCAGGGGCTGCCCGCGGTGCTCGGCCTGTTCCGCCCGACCTCGTACGACCTGGTGCTGGTCGGCGGCATGTGGACGGCGCAGGTCATCGCGCTGCGGGCGGCCGCGATCGGTGCCCGCGTCGCGGTGGAGACCGCCCGCGGACAGCTGTGGGGTCCGATGGCCCAGGCGGCCGGCGGCGGCCAGCCGTGCGTGACGGTCCACCAGGTCGGCCGGCTCGGCCCGCAGGGCGCCTCGGTGGCCTCGCCGGTGCTGGTGGTGCGCGACCTCGGCGCCCGCCCGCCGCGCAGCCGGCTCTCCGCCGCCCCCTGGCAGACCACCCTGACCCTGCTGCCCTACCTGGGCCCGAACGCCTCCCGGGTGCTGAACGCGGCCGACCTGGTCGGCGTGCAGCGGATCTCGCCGCAGGAGGCGGAACTGACCGGCCGGATCCTGTCGCTGCCGCCGGAGGACGTGGCCTCCCTGCCCACCCTCGGCGACGACCTGACCCTGTGGGCCACCAGGATGCGCCGCCAGTACGTACGGGCCGTGGCCGGGCAGGCCGAACAGCAGGTGCTCGGCGGGCCGCGCCGGATGGACTGAGCGCCGGCCCGCCGCACCGGGCGGGCCGGCGGGGATGCGAAGCCGCCTTCAACGGGGGTTGCCGTACGGCCTAGTCTTTGATGTGGCAACGGCACCGCTGAACAAGCGGCGGCGAACACGAGGGAGCCAGAGTGAGCAGCGATCGGGACGGCGTCTACGTCGGCGACAACGCGGCGGAGGACGACGACGACTGGTCGGACGCGCCTGACTACACTCCCCCGTCCTGGTACGTCCAGACCGAGCCCGCGGCGGCCGCGAACGCACCGGCTCCGAACGCACCGGCGGCGGGCGCTCCGACGGCTCCGGGCGCTGCCGCCGCGGCCACGACCGCGGCACCCGGTGCCCCGACGCCCGCCGCTGCTCCGGCGCAGGCCCAGCAGGCCCAGGCCCCCCTGCCCGCTCCGGCGCAGCAGCAGGCCGCGGCTCCGGTGCCCGGCCAGGCCGCGCCCCCGGCGGCCGAGGCCACGCCGGCCGCGGTCCAGGCTCCGGCACCCTCGCCGGCACCCGCTCCCGTGCCCGCGGCGCCCGCCCCGCCGGTGCAGGCCGAGGCGCAGCACGTCCCCTTCCCGGTGCCCTCCCCGACTCCGCCGGTCCCCGAGCAGCCGCAGCCCGGTGCCCCGGCATGGGCGCTGCCGGAGGCCGCGGCGCAGCAGCCCGTGCCGCAGCCCTACCCGGCGCCGCCCGCCGCGACCGCAGTGCCGGGACAGCCCGTCCAGCCGGGCCAGCCGCAGAACTTCGCGCAGCCGCCGGCCCAGCCGGCCCCGCCGCAGCACCCCCAGCACCCCCAGGACCCCCAGGGCCCGGCGGCGGCCTGGGACCCGCAGGCCGCGTGGGCGGCCCAGCAGGCCCAGCAGGCGCAGCAAGCCCAGCAGGCCGCCGTCCCGCCGCAGCCCGGTCCGGTGCCGCAGCCCGGCCCGGTGGACCCGCGCCAGGGCGGCTGGCCGCAGCCCGCCGCGTACCAGCAGCCGGCCCAGCCGCAGCCCGGTCCGCAGGGCCTGCCCGGCCAGCCCCTGCCCGGCCAGGCGTGGCAGCAGCAGCCGCCGCAGGCCCCGCAGCCCAGCGCGTTCCAGCAGGCCGCCGCCCCGCAGCAGACGGCGCACGGCGCGCCGCTCGGCTACACCGCCGCCGTCGAGCTGTCCTCGGACCGGCTGCTGCGCAGCCAGCCCAAGCAGCAGCGCCAGCAGCCGCGCTTCCAGTTCGGCGGCAAGGCCGCGGCGGCCGAGAAGGCCCGCCGGCTGGAGATCATCCGCACCCCCGTGCTGAGCTGCTACCGGATCGCCGTGATCAGCCTCAAGGGCGGTGTCGGCAAGACCACGACCACCACCGCGCTCGGCGCGACCCTGGCCAGCGAGCGCCAGGACAAGGTGATCGCGATCGACGCCAACCCGGACGCGGGCACCCTGGGCCGCCGGGTCAAGCGCCAGACCGGCGCGACCATCCGCGACCTGGTGACGGCCATCCCGCACCTGCGCAGCTACATGGACATCCGTCAGTTCACCTCGCAGGACCTGAACTCGGGCCTGGAGATCCTGGCGAACGACGTCGACCCGGCGGTCTCGACCACCTTCAACGACTCGGACTACCGCCAGGTGATCGACGTGCTGGGCCGCCAGTACCCGATCATCCTGACCGACTCCGGCACCGGCCTGCTGTACAGCGCGATGCGCGGCGTGCTGGACCTGGCCGACCAGCTGATCATCGTCTCCACCCCCAGCGTGGACGGCGCCTCCAGCGCCTCGACCACCCTGGACTGGCTCTCCGCGCACGGTTACGCGGACCTGGTGCAGCGCAGCATCACGGTGGTCTCCGGGGTGCGCGAGACCAGCAAGATGATCAAGGTCGAGGACATCGTCGCGCACTTCCAGACCCGCTGCCGCGGCGTCGTCGTGGTGCCGTTCGACGAGAGCCTGGCGGCCGGTGCCGAGGTCAACCTCGACATGATGCGGCCCAAGGTCCGCGAGGCCTACTTCGATCTGGCCACCCTGGTCGGCGAGGACATCGTCCGGGCCCAGCAGGCCGCCGCCCAGCAGGCCGGCTGGCAGCAGCAGGCCCAGGCGCAGGCCCAGCCGGGCTACCCGCAGCCGTACGCCGACCCGCAGCAGCAGCCCCAGCCGTACCCGCAGCAGGCCGGCCAGCCCGCCCCGGGGGCACCGTGGGCCCCGCAGCCCGGCCAGGTCCCGCCGCCCCCGCCCGGGTACGGCTACCCGCCGCAGCCCGCTCCCGGGGCGCCCTGGGGGCAGCAGCCGGGACCGGGCTACGGCTACCCGCCGCAGGCGCCCCAGCAGTGAAACGGCGGAAGGGGCCCACCGACCTGGTGTCGGTGGGCCCCTTCCGGCGTTGCGGCGCTCAGACGCCGTCGGTCAGCTCACGGGCCCGCTTGACGTCGTCGGCCATCCGGTCCAGCAGCGCGTCGATGGAGTCGAACTTCTCCATCCCCCGCAGGTAGGCCAGGAAGTCCACGGCCACGTGCATCCCGTACAGGTCCAGGCCGACCCGGTCGATGGCGTAGGCCTCCACGGTGCGGGCGGTGCCGTCGAAGGTCGGGTTGGTGCCGACCGAGATCGCCGCCGGCATCCGCTCGCCGTCCGCGGTCAGCCAGCCCGCGTACACGCCGTCGGCCGGGATCGCGCTGTGCGGCACGGTCTCGACGTTGGCCGTCGGGTAGCCCAGCTCGCGGCCACGCTGCGCGCCGCGCACCACCACGCCCTCGACCCGGTGCGGGCGGCCCAGCACCTCGCCCGCGCCGGCCATGTCCCCGGACTCGACCAGCCGGCGGGTCAGGCTGGAGGAGAACGGCTCGCCGGCCCCGGCCGTACCGCACACCTGGAGGTCGACCACCTCGACCTCGAAGTCGTCCGCCCGGCCCAGCTCGCCGAGCAGCGCGACGTCCCCGGCGGCCCGGTGGCCGAAGCGGAAGTTGGGGCCCTCGATGACGACCCGCGCGCTCAGCGCGTCCACCAGCACCTGCCGGACGAAGGTCTCCGGGGACTCCTGGGAGAACTCGGTGGTGAACGGCAGCACCAGCACCGCGTCCACGCCCAGCTCCGCGATCAGCTCGGCGCGGCGCGGGTGCGGCGCGAGCAGTGGCGGGTGGCTGCCCGGCCGGATGACCTCGCGCGGGTGCGGGTCGAAGGTCACCACGACCGCCGGGAGACCGAGTTCGCGGGCCCGCTCGACCGCCCGCCCGATGATCAGCTGATGCCCGCGGTGCACCCCGTCGAACGAGCCGATGGTGACGACGCTGCGTCCCCAGTCCCCGGGGATCTCCTCCAGGCCACGCCAGCGCTGCACCTGACCGCTCCTTGTTCCGTACGGCGCGTACCCTCTGTACGCTCAAACGCTCAAAACCCGAACCCCTATAGCGTGCCATGCGCCTGCCCCGGCTCAGGCACCGGAATACGGGTTGAGCCCGCCGAGGGCCCCGCCGCCCGCCCGGACACGGCCCGCTCGGCCTCGGCGGCGGCGTACTGAGGGTCCCGTCCGGCCGCCGTCAGGGCCCGCATCCGGGCCAGTCGGGGGCCGTCCGGGGCGGTCGGCGCGGCGCCGGACGGCCAGCGGGCGAGCAGCCGGGCGAAGGCCGCCGACCGTCCGGCGCAGCGCACCAGCAGCTCGTCCGCGCCCGGCAGCCCCGGGGTGGCCCGGGCCAGCACCGCCCGGGCCCGGGCGGGATTCTCGGCCGCGCAGTGCTCGGCGAGCCGTTCCACGGCGGTGGTCAGCACCGCCGGGTCGGCCTCGGTGGCGAGCAGGGTGTCCAGCAGCTCGCAGCGCAGCGCGTCCGCCGCCGGGTCGGCCACCGGGACGGACAGCACCTCCGCGAACGGCCGCCGGACCTCCGCCCCGCGGGCGGCCAGCGCGACGCCGAGCAGCACCCGCAGCTCCAGCCGGTCGGCCGGGCCGACGGCGCCGGCGCGCCCCAGCCGGCGGCCGAGGTAGTCGACGGCGACCGGCCCGGCCGGCGCCGGGTCCGCCCGCAGCAGCCCGGCGGCCAGCTCGGCGCCCCGCCGCACGGCCGCCGGGGCGGTCGCGTCGGCGAGCACCCGCAGCGTCTCGGTGAGGACCGCGCCGGGGCCGGCCGACCGGGCGGCGAACGCGGCCAGGACGGGCTCCGGGTCGCTCTCCAGGGCCGGGGCGAGCGCCCGCGGGGTGAGGAAGGCGTCGCCGCCGGCCCGGAGCCGGGCGAGGGCGGCCGGCAGGTACGCGGAGCGGGTCGCCGGGTCACCGACCAGCAGGGCCAGCGCGGCCCCGTGCAGGCCGGGCTCGTCCTCCCGGGCGAGCAGGGTCAGCGCGGTGTACCGCAGCAGCTCCGCCCCGGCACCGGAGGCGTACGGGGCGGTCCGCAGCGCGTGCACGGCGGCCGCGACGTGCCGTTCGGGCCGCCGGTCGTGGCTCCAGCGGTCCACCGCGCGGCAGAGCGCGGACGGCTCCTCGGCGGCGAGCACGGTCAGCAGTGCGTCCGCCCTCGGGTGCGCGGCCGCGGCCAGCGCGTCGGCCAGCTCGTCCAGGGCGAGCCGGCGGTGGGCGCGCAGCAGGTCGTGGGCGACGTCGGCGACGGTGCGGCCGGGGCGCCCCGGCAGGCCGCGCGCGTCCTCGAACCAGGCACAGAGCAGCGGGAACACCGCGACCGGGTCGGCGCGCAGCCGCTCGGCCACCGCGGCGAGGTAGCGCTGCCCGGGGCCGTCGGCGGGCATCAGGCGGCGCAGCAGGTCGAGTTCGGCCTCGACGGGCAGGCCGAGGCCGGTCCAGAAGGCCGGGCCGAAGCGGCCGAGTCCGGCCGCCCGGAGCGCCGCCGTGCCCGCCGGGCCCGCCCGTTCGGCGATCCGGGACGCCAACTGGTCGAGCAGTGCCCGGTGTTCGGCCGGGTCCGGGCCGACGGTCAGACCCGCGGCGAGCAACCCGGCGGCCCACCAGGCGGGTTCACTGCCCGGCGGGCGGAGGTCCAGGGCGCGCCAGATCCGGTGCAGCCACGGGTCGAGGGCGCCGGCGCCCCAGGTCTCGGCCACCCGGCGCAGCGCGGCGACGACCGGGCCGATCCGGTGCCGGGGGACGGCGTTCGCCCCGTCGGCCGGCTCCCCCGCGCGGTGGCCGCCGGGCTCCTCCGGCTCGTCGGCCGGCCAGGGCGCGGTGTCCTCGGCCTCGCCGAGCAGCAGCCGCAGCGCCGCGTCCAGGTCCAGATGCCGGCCCTGCAGCCAGTCCGCGAACTCCCCGTGCGCGAAGCGGAATCCGGGCCCGGCCGGGACGAACAGGCCCTCGGCGAGCACCGCCGTGGCCCAGCCGCCCTCGACCGGGAACAGCTCCTCGAAGACGGCGTGCTCCAGCCCGCCGTCCGACCGGCCGCCGAGCATCCGCCGGGCCGCCTCGTGCACCCGCCCGGCCACCGCCGCCGCGAGCCGGCGCACCCGCCGGTGCCGCGGCGTGCCGGGCCGCACCGCGCCCCGGCGGTGGGCGCCCGGGCGGCGCGGCCGAGCCTCCTCGGCCAGCCGCTGGGCCACCCGCAGGCAGCGCAGGTCCAGGAAGGCGCCGAACAGGTCGCCCCGGCGCACCGGCCCGTCGTGCAGCCCCTGGGCCCACAGCTCCCCGGCCAGCCGGACGGCCAGCGGGTGCCGGGCGTCCTCGGCGGCGGCCGGGTGCCCGGGGGGCAGCCCGTACCGGCGGCGCACCCGCTCGGCCGCCTCGGGGGGCAGCGGGCCGAGCCGCTGTCCGGCCAGGCTCGGCCCGCCGTGGCCGCGGCCGTCCATCCGCACGGTGGGGGCGCTGCCCAGGTCCCCGTGCGGGTGCGGCTCCTCCGTCCGGCGGGGGCCCGGGGTGCCGCTGCCCCAGGTCTCGGCCGCGAGCAGTTCCCACAGCTCCTCCCCGCAGGCCGTCACCAGCCGGGCCCCGCAGCCGGTCAGCCACTGGCCGGCGCCGCGCAGCCAGCGCGCGTCCACCGGCAGCGGGGCCTCCTCGGGGCCGTCCAGGACCACCAGCAGCGGCCGGCCGGCCGCCGCGCACAGCGCGGCCACCGGCTCGGGCGCGGGCGCCGGGGTGCCGAGTCCGGCCGCCGCGGCGGCCAGCGCCCGCTCCACCGGCTCGGCGAGCGACCGGTCGTCGGCGTGCAGGTCGGCGCCGCGCAGCCAGAGGGTGGGCAGCGGGTGGGCGCCGCCGTGGCGGCGGGCGGCCAGGGCGGCCAGTTCGGTGGTGCGCCCGCTGCCGGGGGCGCCGACCAGCACGGTGACGGTCGCGGCCGGAGCGTCCCCGGCCAGGCCGTCCGGCCGGTCCACCCGGTCGGCGGCCAGGTGGGCCACCCGGCCCGGCCCGGCACCGGCCGCCGTCACCTGGGCGGCGGTCAGCCGCAGCACCCCGGCCAGGTTGAGCGCCGGGCCGTAGCCGGGCACCGCGGCCGCGTTGCCCGCCAGCAGCCCGGCCAGCGCCTCGGCTCCGCCCGTCCCGTCCGACGGGCCCGCCCCCACCGCCACGGCCGGCAGCGCCCCGCCGTGCCGGGGCCCGCCCAGGGCGGGCGCGGCCAGGGCGACCACCGCCCCGCTGCGGGCGTCCAGCACCGGCGAGCCGGCCGGTACCGCGACCCCGCCGACCACCGGCACGTCCAGCAGCAGCACCCCGCCCAGCCGGTGCCCGCGGTACGCCGCCGCGGTGACCCCGAGCAGCCCGCAGCGCAGCGCGACCACCCGGCCGTCCTCCCCCGCCAGCGCGGGCAGCAGCACCTCCCGCGCGGCCGCGGCGGGGGCCAGCGGCAGCGGCGGCACCGGCAGCCCGCCGACCGCCTCGGTCCGCAGCAGGGCGAGGCCGTACCCGGGCAGTGGCAGCACGGCGTCCGGGCCGAGCACCCTGGTCTGCCCGCCGGGGGTGTGCAGCACGATCCGGTCCAGGCCGGCCACGCTCTCGTGCGCCGTCAGCACGCTCCCCTGCGGGTCGGCGACGAACCCCAAGCCGTGCAGCCGCCCGTCGAGGTCGCGGATCCGCAGCAGGTACCGCCCCGGATCGCCCTCCGGAAACCCCGGCATCCCGTACCCCTTCGGCCGTCGCTCGCTCGCCGTCGGGAGCCTGCCCGCCGGAGCGGCGCCCCGACCGCGCCCGCGCCGCTCACCACGGGCGTTCGCTCCGCGCGCTCCCTCGTGCGGGTGAAGGTGCCGCGGGAACGGCGGAGCCCCCGTCGGGATGACTCCCGACGGGGGCTCCGAACAGCGGTGGGGCCGTCAGCCGACGAAGACCGCGACCGGCTTCGCCTGCCCGCCCTTCTCCTCGACCAGCGCGAGGAAGCGCCCGTCCGGCCCGTACACCGCGATCGGCCCGTCCACGCCCATCCCGGGCGCCTTCAGCCGGGCGCCGTGCGACAGCTTCTGCGCCGAGGCCTCGTCCAGGTCCCAGCGCGGGAAGGCGGCCGCCGCGGCCTCCGCGATCGGCAGCACCTCCAGCCCCTTGGCGTCCTCGCCGGTGACCTCCGCCTCCAGCTGCTCCAGGGTGCGCGCCGACTCCACCCCGTACGGCCCCACCTTGGTGCGCCGCAGCGCGGTCAGGTGGCCGCCGACGCCGAGCCCGGCGCCCAGGTCCCGGGCCAGCGCCCGGATGTAGGTGCCGGAGGAGCACTCGACGGTGACGTCCAGGTCGATCACCGGCGTGCCGTCCTCGGCGACCGCCGCGCGCTGCTCGTGCACGGTGAAGGAGTGGATCGTGGTCGGCCGGGCCGCGAGCTCGAAGTCCTCGCCCTCGCGCACCCGGGCGTACGAGCGCTTGCCGTCGATCTTGATCGCGCTGACCTTGGACGGCACCTGCATGATCTCGCCGGTGAGTGCCGCGATCCCGGCGTCGATCGCCTCCCGGGTGACGGCGTCGGCCGGGGCCGAGGAGGTGACCTCGCCCTCGCGGTCGTCGGTGACGGTGGTCTGGCCGAGCCGGACGGTCGCCTCGTAGGTCTTGGCGGTGAGCATCAGGTGGCCGAGCAGCCGGGTGGCCCGCTCGATGCCGATCACCAGCACGCCGGTGGCCATCGGGTCCAGGGTGCCGGCGTGGCCGACCTTCCGGGTCCCGGCCAGCCACCGCAGCTTGGCGACGACCCCGTGCGAGGTGATGCCCTCGGGCTTGTCGACGATCACCAGGCCGTCCGGGCCGGTGCCTTTGCGCTTCATCGGGTTCTTTCTCTCAACAACATCAGCAGAGATGATCAACGTACCGGTCGCAGCGCGCCCCGGAACCGCTCGACCACCACGGCCACGTCCTCCCGGACGCTGAATCCGGCCGCGTGGACGTGCCCACCGCCGCCCAGTTCGGCGCAGGCCGCGGCGACGTCCACCACGCCCCGGGAGCGCGAGGAGCCGCGCAGCGTGCCGTCCGGGTCCTGCTTCAGCACCAGCGCCACCTCGGCCTCGGCCGGGCGGCGCAGGATGTCGATCAGTCCCTCGATCTCCTCGACCGTGACGCTGAACAGCGCGAGGTCCTGGTACGGCACCCAGGTCCACACCAGCCCCAGCCCGTCGGCCGCCTCCGGCTCGTAGACGGCCCGGTCGAGCGCGCCCGCGAGCACCTTGAGGTAGCCGAAGGACGAGGTGTCCCACAGCTGCCGGGAGATCAGGTCGTGCCGGATGCCGGTGGCCAGCAGCCGGGCGGCCAGCTCGTGGGTGGCGGGCGTGGTGGCCCGGTACTTGAACGAGCCGGTGTCGGTGGCCACACCCGTGTAGAGGCAGGTGGCCAGCTCCTCGTCCAGCTCGACGCCGAGCCGGCGCAGCAGCTCGTCGACCAGCACGGCGGTGGCCGGAGCGGTCGGGTCGATCAGCTGGTGGGTGCCGAAGCCCGGGTTGGAGGCGTGGTGGTCGAACACCACCAGGACGGGCGCGGCGAAGGCCTTGTCGTGCAGCAGGCCGAGCCGGCTCTCCGCGGCCACGTCGAAGCAGAGCACCAGCTCGGGCACCTCCGGCACCGCGGCGGCCGGCACGATCAGCTCCTGGCCGGGCAGGAAGACCAGCGACTCGGGCACGATCTGCGGATCGTCACCGAAGGAGACCCGCACCTGCTTGCCGAGCGCGCGCAGCGCCAGCGCGGCCGCCAGCGAGGAGCCCAGCGCGTCGCCGTCCGGGCAGATGTGGCAGATCAGGTCGATCGAACGGGCCCGCCCGATCTCCGCCACCACCTGCTGCCAGATCAGCTCGAACCCGCTCTCCTCGGTGCGCGGGCCCGGGACCGCCGCGAGGGCACCCTCCACCGTGCTGGTGGAGGACGCCCCCGTGGTCGATCCGGCTCGCGGGGCGGCCCGCGCCGGCTCACCCGCCATGACTACTCGTCCTCGTCGTCACGCTCGGACGCCGGAACCCGGTACGGGTCCGCGCCGCCGGCGTAGTCCGCCCCCGCGGCCTGGGTGCGCACGGCGGCGTCCGAGGTGCGGGCCCGGTCGAGCAGGTCGTCGATGTTCCGGGCGTTGTCCGGCAGCGCGTCCGCGACGAAGGTCAGCGTCGGCGTGAAGCGCACGCCGATCTTGCCGACCTCGGAACGGATCACGCCCTTGGCGCTCTCCAGCGCGGCCGCGGTGGCCTCGCGCTCGGTCTCGTCACCGAAGACGGTGTAGAAGACGGTGGCCTCGCGCAGGTCTCCGGTCACCCGGGTGTCGGTGATGGTCACGAACCCCAGACGGGGGTCCTTGATCCGCCGTTCCAGGGTCTGGGCGACGACCACCTGAATGCGGTCGGCGAGCTTGCGCGCCCTTGCGGTGTCGGTCACGTTGCCTCCTCGTGCAGTGGGCCCGGTACCCGGGTGAGCTGCGCACCCGTCGGGGCCCACGCCCCAAAGTACCGGCCCGCGCCCGGCCTTGCGGGCGCTCTCGGTCCTGATCCGTGTGAGAACGGCGACTTCCGCCGACCGGCTCCACGGGCCTCATTCATCGTCGTCGTTGTGGTAGCGCCTCCTCGCGGAGAGGAGTTGCACCTCGGGGCGGCCGGCGACCAACCGCTCACAGCTGTCCAGGACCTCGGTGACGTACCCGGCTTCGCCGGCCACCACCGCCAGACCGATCTCGGCCCGGCGGTGCAGGTCCTGGTTCCCGGTCTCGGCAGCGCACACGCTGTACTTGCGCTGCAGTTCGGCCACGATGGGCCGCACGATCGAACGCTTCTCCTTGAGCGAGTGGACGTCGCCCAGCAGCAGGTCGAAGGTGAGTGTTCCCACGAACATGTATGACAGGTCTCGCCGACCTGGAAGGCCTCGGGGAGCAACCCGGAACCGGGCCGGCTCCGCTGTGTCCGACTACTTCCCGGACCCTACACAGCGAGACCGGGGCCGGTCGACGGAAATACCACCCGTCGACCGGCCCCGGCTGACACCGACTAGGCGCGCGGCTTCTCGCGCATCTCGTAGGTCTCGATGATGTCCTCGACCTTGATGTCGTTGAACGACCCCAGGGTGACACCGGCCTCGAAGCCCTCGCGGACCTCGGTCGCGTCGTCCTTGAAGCGGCGCAGACCCTCGATCGAGAGGTTCTCCGCCACGACCTTGCCGTCGCGGATGAGGCGGGCCTTGGCGTTGCGGCGGATGATGCCGTCGCGGACCAGGACACCGGCGATGTTGCCGAACTTGGAGGAGCGGAAGACCTCGCGGATCTCCGCGGCGCCGAGGCGCACCTCCTCGTACTCCGGCTTGAGCATGCCCTTGAGGGCGTTCTCGATCTCCTCGATCGCCTGGTAGATGACCGAGTAGTACCGGACGTCCACGCCTTCCTTGTCGGCCGCAGCGCGCGCACGGCCTTCGGCGCGCACGTTGAAGCCGATGATGATGGCGTCCGAGCCCATCGCCAGGTCCACGTCGGACTCGGTGATGGCACCCACACCGCGGTGCAGGACCCGGAGCTCGACCTCCTCGCCGACGTCCAGCTTGACCAGGGCGTCCTCAAGGGCCTCGACCGAACCGGAGACGTCACCCTTGATGATGAGGTTGAGCTGCTCGATGGAGCCGGCGGCGATCGCCTTGTCCAGGTCCTCCAGGGACACCCGGACCCGACGCTGCGCGAAGGCGGCGTTGCGGTCGCGGGCCGAGCGCTTCTCGGCGATCTGACGGGCGGTGCGGTCCTCGTCGACGACGATGAAGCTGTCGCCGGCGCGGGGCACCGAGGTCAGACCGAGCAGCAGCACCGGACGGGACGGGCCGGCCTCGGCGAGGCTGTTGCCGTTCTCGTCCAGCATCGCGCGGACGCGGCCGTAGGCGTCGCCCACGACGATCGAGTCGCCGACGCGGAGGGTACCGCGCTGCACGAGCACGGTCGCCATGGCGCCGCGGCCCTTGTCCAGGTGCGCCTCGATGGCGATACCCTGCGCGTCCTGCTCGGGGTTGGCCCGCAGGTCCAGCGAGGCGTCCGCGGTCAGGACCACGGCCTCCAGCAGCTGGTCGATGTTCAGGCCCTGGCGCGCGGAGATGTCGACGAACATGGTGTCGCCGCCGTACTCCTCGGCCACCAGACCGAACTCGGTCAGCTGACCGCGGACCTTGGTCGGGTCGGCGCCCTCGACGTCGATCTTGTTGACGGCGACCACGATCGGCACACCCGCGGCCTTGGCGTGGTTCAGCGCCTCGACCGTCTGCGGCATGACACCGTCGTTGGCCGCGACCACCAGGATCGCGATGTCGGTGGACTTGGCACCACGGGCACGCATGGCGGAGAACGCCTCGTGACCCGGGGTGTCGAGGAAGGTGATCGGGCGCTCTTCGCCGTTCACGACCGTCGCCACCTGGTAGGCACCGATGTGCTGGGTGATGCCACCCGCCTCACCGGCCACCACGTTGGACTTGCGGATGGCGTCCAGCAGGCGGGTCTTACCGTGGTCGACGTGACCCATGACGGTGACGACCGGCGGGCGCGGGGCCAGCTGGTCCTCGTCGCCCTCGTTGGCGCCGAAGTCGATGTCGAACGACTCCAGCAGCTCGCGGTCCTCGTCGTCCCGGCTGACGATCTCCAGGACGAAGCCCATCTCGTCCGCCAGCAGCTGCAGCGTGGCGTCGGAGACCGACTGGGTCGCGGTGACCATCTCACCGAGGTTGAACATGACGGAGACGAGCGCGGCCGGGTTGGCGTTGATCTTCTCCGCGAAGTCCATCAGCGAGGCGCCGCTCGACAGGCGAACGGTCTGGCCGTTGCCGCGAGGCAGCATCACACCGCCGACGGACGGGGCCTGCATGGCCTCGTACTCCTGGCGCTTCGCCCGCTTCGACTTGCGACCGCGAGCCGGGCGACCGCCCGGGCCACGACCGAAGGCACCCTGCGTGCCACCACGGGCACCCGGGCCACCGGGACGACCGCCGAAGCCGCCGGGACGCGGGCCGAAGCCACCGCCACCGCCGGGGGCGCCGCCACCGGGACGCGGACCGCCGAAGCCACCGCCACCGGCCGGACGCGAGCCCGGACCGGCCGGACGGCCCTGGAAGCCGGGACGGGCACCGCCGGCACCCGGACCACCCGGACGGCCGCCGGGGCCACCCGGACCACGGCCACCCGGACCCGGACGCGGGCCGGCCGGACGCTGCGGCATCATGCCCGGGTTCGGGCGAGGCATGCCGGACGGGGTCGGACCACCGGGACGCGGCGCGGCCGGACGCGGCATGCCGTCGGGACGCGGGGCGCCACCCGGACGGGGGGCACCGGCACCCGGAGCACCGGCGGGACGCGGACGGTCGCCACCGGGACGCGGGGCACCACCCGGACGGGGGGCACCCGCACCCGGAGCACCACCCGGACGGGGGGCACCGGCACCCGGAGCACCGGCGGGACGCGGACGGTCGCCACCAGGACGCGGACGGTCGCCGCCCTGGGCACCGCCCGGACGCGGAGCACCGCCCTGACCGCCCTGACGGCGGTCGCCGGGGCGGCCCATGCCGGTCGCGCTGCCCGAGGTGAACGGGTTGTTGCCCGGACGCGGACCGGCCGGACGCGGGCCCGGACGGGCACCGCCGGTGGCCTGGCCGCTGGGGCGCGGGGCCTGGGCGGCCGGACGCGGGGCGTCACCGGCCGGAGCCGGCGAGGAGAACTCGGCCGCGGGTGCGGCCGGGGCCGCCGGAGCGGCGGGACGCGCGGCCGGGCGCGGGCCCGGAGTCGGCGCACCCGGAGCCGGCGTGGCCGACTTCGGGGCGGCGGGGGCGGCCGGCGCGGAAGGCGCGGCGGCAGCCGGGGTCGGACGGGGACCAGGGGTCGCGCTGGGGCGCGGACCCGGGGTCGGGGCCCCCGGCTTCGGGGAACCCGAGCCGGCGGTGGGGGAGGGCGCCGCGGACTTCCGCGGACCCGGCTTGGCGGCGGAACCACCAGTGGGGGCCACACCAAGCGCGTCAGTCAGCTTGCGCACGACCGGCGCCTCGATCGTCGAGGACGCCGAACGGACGAACTCACCGAGCTCGGTGAGCTTGGCCATGACGGCCTTGCTCTCCAAGCCAAGCTCCTTGGCGAGTTCATAAACCCGGACCTTAGCCACTTCACTCCTGTCTATGAGTCCGGGGGTCTCGTCCGCCGGACTGTCGCTACTTCATGGGCGTACCCATCGCGTACTCATCGCGTACTCATCGAGAGCTCATCGCAATCTCGACCTACTTCCACATCGCGAGGTACCTGACTGGTGGCACGGCGCGCGGCTTCCCGAGCGCTGTGCTTGTTGCGGTGGTTCTCCGCCGCGCGAGCGGCGGCCGTCGCGGGAGGCGGCCCTGCTACGAGGCTTCGCCCGCCCGCTCCCCGATGAACCCGCGGAGCCGCTCGGTGTCGAGCGCGCCCTGGAGCCGGAAGGCCCGGGGGAACGCCCGACGGCGGACCGCGAGGTCGAGGCAGGTCGGATCGGGGTGCAGATGAGCGCCCCGGCCCGGGAGTGCGCCACGGGGATCAGGGACGCACTCGCCCTCGACCGCCGTGACACGCAACAGCTGGTGCTTGGCCGCGCGCTTGCGGCAGCCCACGCAGGTGCGTTCCGGGCGTGCTCGGACATGCGTCCGGCCAGACGAAGGCAAGTCTACCCCTCCGAAGCGACATGGCGCCGCCCCACCGAACCCGGAGGACCGGCGGGGACGCCGACGACGACACTGATTACCGGGCCTGCGCTTCCTCGGCCTGGCCCTCGGTGTCCGGACGGATGTCGATCCGCCAGCCGGTCAGGCGCGCGGCCAGGCGGGCGTTCTGCCCCTCCTTGCCGATCGCCAGCGACAGCTGGTAGTCCGGCACGATCACCCGGGCGGAGCGCTGGGCGGCGTCCACGATCTCCACGCTGGTCACCCGCGCGGGCGACAGGGCGGCGGCCACCATCTCCCGGGGGTCCTCGGACCAGTCGACGATGTCGATCTTCTCGCCGTGCAGCTCGCCCATCACGGCGCGCACCCGGGAGCCCATCGGGCCGATGCAGGCGCCCTTGGCGTTCAGGCCCTGGCGGCGCGACCAGACCGCGATCTTGGTCCGGTGGCCGGCCTCACGGGCGATCGCCGCGATCTCCACGCTGCCGTCCGCGATCTCCGGGACCTCCAGCGCGAACAGCTTCTTCACCAGGCTCGGGTGAGTGCGCGACAGCGTCACCGAAGCACCGCGCACACCCCGGCGCACGGCCACCACGTAGCACTTCAGCCGGGTGCCGTGCCGGTAGTCCTCGCCCGGGACCTGCTCCTGCGGCGGCAGGATGGCCTCCAGCTTGCCGATGTCGACCAGCACGTTCTTCGGGTCGTTGCCCTGCTGGACGACACCGGTGACGATGTCGCCCTCCTTGCCCGCGTACTCGCCGAAGGTCTGGTCGTCGGCGGCGTCGCGCAGACGCTGCATCATCACCTGGATGCCGATGCTGGACGCGATCCGGCCGAAGCCGTTCGGGGTGTCGTCGAACTCCTTCGGCTCGACGCCCTCGTCCAGCTCCGCCGGGTCCTCCATGGCCCACACGGTGACGTGGCCGCTCTTGCGGTCCAGGTCCACCCGGGCCCGGCGGCGCGAGCCCTCGGTGCGGTGGTACGCGGTGAGGAGGGCGGACTCGATGGACTCGACCAGCAGGTCGAAAGGGATGTTCTTCTCGTTGACCAGCGTGCGCAGGGCACTCATGTCGATGTCCACGGCTACGCCTCCTCGTCTTTCGTCACGTTCGTCATGGTCGTACGGCACCCGGGGGTCACTCGGCGCCGTCCTCCCCCTCGTCGAAGTCCGCGGCCTCGTCCAGGAGCTCGTCGTCCTTGCGGTTGAACTCGACCTGGACGCGCGCCCGGGTCACCTCCGCGTACGCCAGACGGCGCTCCTTCGGACGGCCGCGCCCCTTCACCGGCTGCACCTCGACCAGTGCGCCGTCCTCGTCGGCCTCCAGCACCCGGGCGACGATCTCCCCGCCGTCCACCAGGTGGATCCTGGCCAGCCGACCTTCGGCGCGCTGCCAGTGCCGGGGCAGGACCAGCGGACGCTCCGCACCCGGCGAGCCGACCTCCAGCAGGTACGCGTCGTCCCCCATCAGGTCCGACTCGTCCAGGGCCTCACCGACCACCCGGCTGAACTCGGCGATGGCGTCCATGTCCACACCGCCGTCGGTGTCGACGTCGATCTGCACCTGCCGGCGGCTGCCCGCCCGAGTGACCCTGACGTCCTCCAGGTCCAGTCCGGCCTGCTCGGCCAGCGGCTCCAGCAACGCTCGCAGCCGGTCGGTGTGGGTGGTGCTCATCCGGGTGGACTCCTCGGCCGCGTCTGCTGTTGTCAGAAGGTCGCCGCGCACCCCCGGTGCCACACCGGAATCACGGCAGCTCGGCCCAAAGCCTATCCGGTCAAGCCCCCAACCACCGATTCCTGACCTCCCCCGGCCGCCCGCACACCACCCACTGCGAGCAACCTCACACCCGGCCCGGCATCCCCGAACCGGACCCGGGAACGTGGGGATTCTGTAATCATTCACGCCAACGAGGGCTGGCGGGGAGGCCGTCCTCCCGTACCCGCCCGGAGCGCCCCCGATGCAGCCGCCCAGCCGACGGACCCTCCTGGCCCTCGGACTGCTCACCACCCTCACCGCCTGCACCGCCTCCGTCGGCGACCGGCACGCCGACCCCACCCCGCCCCGCGACCCGGACACCCCGGTCCGCCTGCGCGCGATCGCCGCCACCGACCTCCTGCTCGGCGCCTACGACAACCTGCTCACCGTCCCGGGCGCCCGGACCGCCCTGCTCCAGCCCCTGCGCGACGACACCGTCCAGCACCGCGCCGCCCTCGTCCAGGGCCTGCCGAGCGCGAGCCCCTCCCCCACCAGCACCCCGTACCGCTCCCTCCCCACCCTCCCCGAGCTGGCCCTCATGGAGCACCGGACCGCCGAGGCCCACCTCCACGACCTCGACGAGGTCGGCCCGCCCCTGGCCCGGCTGCTCGCCTCCGTCTCCGCCTCCAACGCCCTGCACGCCGCGGCCCTCGGCGACACGACCCCCGTCCTGACCCCCGACGCCGACACCGAAGGCACCCCCGCCGGCAGAGCCGCCGCCGTCCCCGCCCTCCAGGCCGCCCTCGGCGCCGAACACGCCGCCGTCTACGGCTACGGCGTCGTCGGCGCCCACTTCCCCGACGACCCCCAACGCGCCGACGCCCGCACCACCCACGCCGCCCACCAGGCCCAACGCGACGCCTGGCAACGCCTCCTCGGCACCCTCACCGCCGCCCCCACCCCCGCCGCCGGCGGCTACCGGCTCCCCTTCCCCGTCGCCTCCCCCACCGACGCCGCCAAACTCGCCGTCCACCTGGAAACCCGCCTGACCACCGCCTACGCCGACCTGGTCACCGCCGTCCCCGCCCCCTACCGCCTCCTCGCCGCCACCGCCCTCCGCGAAGCCACCCTGCGCGCCCACCACTGGGGCGCCCCCGCCACCCCCTTCCCCGGCACCCCCGGCTGACCCGGAGCCCCCGCGCCCGCCTCCCTCCCGGAAGCCGGCACCCTCCCGAGCGCCCCGCCCTCCCAAACCCCGACAATGGACCCATGTCGGGAGCCGAACCCACCATCACCGTCCCCACCTGGCTGACGAACACCGTCACCGCCACCCACGGCGAGGCCGGCCGCCAATGGCTGGCCGACCTCCCCGCGAAGGCCGCCGCCCACCTCGCCGCCTGGAACCTCACGCTCGAACGGATCCTCGACCCCGGCGGCAGCCTCAGCCTCGTCGCGTACGTCCACCGCGACGACCTCTCCCCCGCCGTCCTCAAGATCGGCCTGCCCACCCCCGAGACCGCCCAGGAGCACACCGCCCTCGCCCACTGGGCGGGCCGCGGAGCCGTCCTCCTGCTCGACGCCGTCCCCGCCGAGGGGGTTCTCCTGCTCGAACGCCTCCACGGCGAGATCCCGCTGCGTTCCCTCGCCGAGCCGAAGGCCGCACTGGAGGCCACCAGCCTGCTGCACCGGCTCTGGACCGAACTCCCCGAGGGCCACCCCTTCCCCGCCGCCGCCCAGCGGATCGCCGCCGCCGCCCGCCTCGCGGAACACCCCCACCCCGCCGCCGCCGAAGCGCGGCAGCTGATCGCCGAGGCCCTGGACACCGCCCGGAGCCTGGCCGACTCCGCCGACGAGTCCTTCCTCCTGCACGGCGACTTCCACCACGGCAACGTCCTGGCCGCCGACCGGGCCCCCTGGCTGGCCGTCGACCCGAGCCCGCTGGCCGGCGAGCGCGCCTACGACCTGGCCCGTCTCGCCCTGGACCGCGCCGACACCCTGCTCGGCTCCCCCGGCGCCCCCGCGGCCGTCCGCCGCCGTCTGGGCCGGCTCGCCGAGTCCCTCGACGTCGACCGGGAGCGCCTGCGCGGCTGGACCCTCTTCCGGGCCGTCGACCTCGCCCTCCGCGCCCTCGCCGCGGACCGCCGCGAGGACGCCGAGCTCCACCTCGAATTCGCCGATTCCCTCTGACCTCAAGGCCCTTGAGGCCAAAGGCACTTGGGGTGCTAGGCCCCGGTTCCCCGCAGGGGCAGCCGGGCCCCCATCACCGCGTACAGCCGGTCCGTCGCCGGGAACCGCACCGCCCGCGCCAGGTCCTGGTACCCCAACGCCCGGTACAGCCGCCGCGCCGGCGTCTCCGCGTCGATCGCCGAGAGGATGCTCCGGTCCAGGCCCGACGCCTCGCACAGGGTCCGGATGATCCGCGAGCCGACCCCCTGCCCCTGGAACTCCGGCAGCACGTGCAGCTCGGTGACGGCGAAGACCCTGTCCAGCCAGTCCCCGTACCCCCGGGCGGCCAGGTAGGGCTCGATCACCGTGCTCCACCAGTGCTCCCGCTGGTTGGGCATCCCGTACCCGAACCCGACCAGCTGCCCCCCGCTCATCGCCCCCAGCGCGATCACCCCCGGCTGCTGGGCGTGCCGCCCCACGATGTGCAGCCGTACCGCGACCTCTTCGGGCGTCAGCCCGAACGCCACCGCCTGGACCTCCAGCGCCTGCGGCGCCCAGGCCGCAAGGTCGATGGCCTCGATCGTCACCCCGGTCAGCTGATCCATGCTCCGGACGTTACTACCCGTGGCCCCGCGGCGCGGCCGAAGATCCCAACAGCACCTCGCACACCGCGCCCGCCCCGCCCGGGCCTCCCCCTCAGAACAGCACGCTCATGAACGCCCCGACCTCCCGGAACCCCACCCGCCGGTACGCGGCTCGGGCCCGCAGGTTGAAGTCGTTGACGTACAGCGACGCCACCGGCGCCACCTCCCGCAACGCGACGTCCAGGACCGCCGCCATCCCGGTCTCGGAGAGCCCCTGCCCCCGGTGCTCCGGAGCGACCCAGACCCCCTGGATCTGACAGGCCCCCTCCGTCACCGCCCCGATCTCCGCCTTGAAGACGACCTGCCCGTCCTCCCCGAACCGCGCGAACGACCGTCCGGCGGAGACGAGTTCGACCACCCGGGCCTGGTAGAGGAGCCCGCCGTCCCCCGCCAGCGGCGACACCCCCACCTCCTCGGTGAACATCGCCACGCAGGCCGGCATCAGCGCCTCGACCTCGTCGCGCCGCACCCTGCGCACCAGCGGATCCGGCGCGATCTCCGCCGACGGCACCGAGGTCGCCAACAGCGGCTGGTGCGCCCGCACGTCCCGGGCCGGCCCCCAACTGCGCTCCAGCAGAGCCCAGAAGGCCGCCGTGGCCGCCGCCGGCCCGACGATCGAGGAGCAGCGCCGCCCCTGCCGGCGGGCCCGCTCCGCGAACGCCGCGACCGCCTCCGACCCGGCGTCGACGAGGACCAGGTTCGCCCCGGCGTAGCAGAGCGCGTCCAGCACGCCGTCCCCGTCGTACCAGCCCCACAACTCCCCGCCGAGCCGCCACGGGTCCAGCCCGACGGCCTCGACCCTGGTGGCGACGAACGCGTTGGCGACCGGGTCGCGGTGGAGGATCTCCAGGGCGTCCGGGAGGTCCGGCGGCTCCAGCACGCGGGTGGTGGCCAGGGCCCGGGCGGCCTGGAAGGAGCTCGGGAGCATCACACCTCGATCGAGCATCGAGACAGCACCTCACTGAGACGACTCTGGCCGCACCCTACTCCGTGGCCCCACCCGGCTACGGCCGCGGGGCCGTCCGCGAACGGACGGCCCCGCTTCCGGAAAGCACCGCACGGGTGCTCCCGTACGGTCAGGACAACCTACGGCTGTCAGAACACGCTACGCGGGGTTCGCTCCCGCACAAGCCGCGCGGGGATCACTCCCCGGCGACCACGGTCGGCGCGCCCGCCTCGACGCCGGCCGCCTGCATCTGCTCGGCGAGCTTGAGCGCCTCCTCGATCAGGGTCTCGACGATCTTCGACTCCGGAACGGTCTTGATGACCTCGCCCTTGACGAAGATCTGCCCCTTGCCGTTGCCGGAGGCGACCCCGAGGTCGGCCTCGCGGGCCTCGCCCGGACCGTTCACGACGCAGCCCATGACGGCCACCCGCAGCGGCACCTCCATGCCCTCCAGCCCGGCGGTGACCTCCTCCGCGAGCTTGTAGACGTCCACCTGGGCGCGTCCGCAGGACGGGCAGGAGACGATCTCCAGGCCGCGCTCGCGCAGTCCGAGCGACTCCAGGATCTGGTTGCCGACCTTGATCTCCTCGGCCGGCGGGGCGGAGAGCGAGACCCGGATGGTGTCGCCGATGCCCTCGGCCAGCAGCGCGCCGAAGGCGACCGCCGACTTGATGGTGCCCTGGAAGGCCGGGCCGGCCTCGGTCACGCCGAGGTGCAGCGGGTAGTCGCACGCGGCGGCGAGCTGGCGGTAGGCGTTGATCATCACGACCGGGTCGTTGTGCTTGACCGAGATCTTGATGTCGCGGAAGTCGTGCTCCTCGAACAGCGAGCACTCCCACAGCGCCGACTCGACCAGCGCCTCCGGGGTGGCCCGGCCGTACTTCTCCATCAGCCGCTTGTCCAGCGAGCCGGCGTTGACGCCGATCCGGATCGGGACGCCCGCGTCCTTGGCGGCCTTGGCGATCTCGCCGACCTTGTCGTCGAAAGCCTTGATGTTGCCCGGGTTCACGCGCACCGCCGCGCAGCCGGCGTCGATCGCCGCGAAGACGTACTTGGGCTGGAAGTGGATGTCCGCGATGACCGGGATCTGCGACTTCCTGGCGATGATCGGCAGCGCGTCGGCGTCGTCCTGCGAGGGCACGGCGACCCGGACGATCTGGCAGCCGGACGCGGTGAGCTGGGCGATCTGCTGGAGCGTGGCGTTGATGTCCGAGGTCACGGTGGTGGTCATCGACTGCACCGAGACCGGCGCGTCGCCGCCGACCGGCACGTTGCCGACCATGATCTGCCGGGAGTAACGGCGCTTGGCCAGCGGCTTGAGCGGCAGGGACGGAATACCGAGCGAGATCGCGGTCATGTGCGCAGGGTTCCCCGGGGTTGAGGTGTGGTCGACCGCCCGGCCGTGACACGGCCGAGGCCGGGCGCGCTGACGATCGCGCACCCGGCCTCCACGGTACGGCACCGTCATGGCGCCCAGCACACCCGTGGTACCCGAACGCCCTAACTGATCTTCACCGGGTTCACCAGGTCGGCGACCATCACCAGCAGGGTGAAGCCGATGAAGATGCTGGCCACCACGTACGCCACCGGCATCAGCTTGGCGACGTCGAAGGGGCCCGGGTCGGGCCGCCGGAACAGCTGTGCGAACCGGCGCCGGACCGCCTCCCAGGCCGCGCCGGCGATGTGCCCGCCGTCCAGCGGAAGCAGCGGCAGCATGTTGAAGAGGAAGAGCGACAGGTTGATGCCGGCCAGCAGGTTCACGTAGAACGCGATCCGCTGGGTGCCGGGGATGTCGAGCGAGAAGACCTCGCCGCTGACCCGGGCGGCGCCGACCATGCCGATCGGCGAGTCCGGATCGCGCGGGGCGTCGCCGACGACCGCGTTCCACAGCCCCGGGATCTTGCCCGGCAACGCGATCAGCGACTTCACCCCGTTCTCGGTCATGTCGTACATCCGGTCGACCGACTGCCCGAATCCCAGCCGGACCACACCACTCGCGGGAGTGAATCCGAGGAACCCGGCCTGGACGCTCTGGCCCTTGAGCGGGACACCGTTGCCGTCGTACTTCTGGACGTCGTTGACCGCGATGGTCGGGTTGAGGGTGAGCTGCTCCCCGGCCCGCTCGACCACGACCGGCACGCTCCGGCCGGCCGACTCGCGGATGTCCGCCTGGAGCTGGTCGTAGCTGTGGATCCGGTCGCCGTCGAAGGAGAGGATCCGGTCGCCCGCCCTGAGTCCGGCCTGGGCGGCCGGGGTCTGCGGGGCGCCCTCCGGGCAGGTGTCCCGGGGCTGGCCGACCTTGACCACGCACTTCTCGACCGAGCTGACCGTCGGCACGCTCATGTTGACGCCGAAGCCCATCATGACGGTCAGGAAGAGCCCGAACGCCAGGATCAGGTTCATGAACGGACCGGCGAACATGACGATCATGCGCTTCCAGGGCTTGCGGGTGTAGAAGAGCCGGCTCTCGTCACCCTCCTGGATCTCCTCGTAGGAGGCCTCGCGGGCGTCCTCGATCATGGTTCGCCAGGGCGAACTGCTGCGCTTGGTGATCCGGCCGTCCTCGCCCGGCGGGAACATCCCGATCATCCGGATGTACCCGCCGAACGGGATCGCCTTGATGCCGTACTCGGTCTCGCCCTTCCGGCGCGACCAGAGGGTCGGGCCGAAGCCGACCATGTACTGCGGCACCCGGATGCCGAACAGCTTGGCCGTGGAGAGGTGGCCGAGTTCGTGCCAGGCGATCGAGATGAGCAACCCGATGACGAAGACCAGGATGCCGACCACCGTCAAAACCGTTGCCACCGTTGGTCCTCCGTCATGCCGCTCCGCTCATCGTCTCGTCCTACCGCAATCGGGGCCATGGGCCGACCGTCAGCCGGCCGCCAGCTCGCGGGCCCGGGCGCGCGCCCAGTCCTCCGCGTGCAGGACGTCCTCCACCGTCAGGGAAGTTCCCGCCGCCGCGGCGCCGTCCCGCTGACCGTGCTCGGCCACGACCTTGGCAACAGTGTCCACGATTCCGGTGAAGGCGAGGCGGCCCTTCAGAAATGCCTCCACGCACTCCTCGTTCGCCGCGTTGAAGACCGCCGGGAAGGTGGTGCCCAGGGCGCCCACCTCCCGGGCCAGCTCGACCGCCGGGAAGGCCTCGTCGTCCAGCGGGAAGAACTCCCACGTGGCGGCCCTGGTCCAGTCGCAGGCGAGAGCGGCGTCCCGCACCCGGTCCGGCCAGCCCAGGCCCAGCGCGATCGGCATCCGCATGTCCGGCGGGCTCGCCTGGGCCAGGGTCGAACCGTCGGTGAACTCCACCATCGAGTGCACCACCGACTGCGGATGGACGACGACCTCGATCCGGTCGAACGGCACGTCGTACAGCAGGTGCGCCTCGATCACCTCCAGGCCCTTGTTCACCAGGGTGGCCGAGTTGATCGTGACGACCGGGCCCATCGACCAGGTCGGGTGCGCCAGCGCGTCCTGCGGGGTCACCCCGGCCAGCTGCTCCCGGGTGCGGTTGCGGAACGGGCCGCCGCTGGCGGTGACCACCAGCTTGCGCACCTCGGCCCGGGTGCCGCCGGCCAGCGCCTGGAACAGCGCGGCGTGCTCGGAGTCCACCGGCACGATCTGGCCCGGCTTCGCCACCGCCTTCACCAGCGGACCGCCGACGATCAGCGACTCCTTGTTGGCCAGCACCAGCACCCGGCCCGCCTCCAGCGCGGCCAGCGTCGGCCGCAGGCCGATCGAACCGGTGATGCCGTTCAGCACCGAGTGGCACTCCAGGGCGGCCAGCTCGGTCGCCGCGTCCGGACCCACCAGCACGGTCGGCAGCGGACCGCCCGCCGCCTTCGCGGCCAGCGCCTCGCGCAGCGCCGGCTCGGCCGCCGGATCGGCCACCGCCACGGTGTGCACGCCCAACCGCACCGCCTGCTCGGCGAGCAGCTCCACCCGGCCGCCCGCCGCCGACAGCGCGACCACCCGGAAGCGGTCCGGGTTGCGGAGCACCACGTCGATCGCCTGGGTGCCGATCGAACCGGTGGAACCCAGGATCACCAGCTCCCGGGGGCCGGAGGGGTCCGCCACGGTGGGCGTGAAGCGCAGCTGCGGGTGGGCGAGCGAAGTCATGCGCCCATTGTGTCCTGTCCGCGGCACCGCCCCGGACTTCTGGTGTCCTGTCCGCGGCACCGCCCCGGACCTCCCCGGACCTCCCCGGACCTCCCCGGACCTCCCCGGACCTCCCGGCCCGTCCCGGGCTACCGTCGGAACCATGCGTACCGTCATCGCCGGGGGCCACGGACAGATCGCACTCCGACTGGAACGGCTGCTCGCCGCCCGCGGCGAACGCCCGGCCGGCATCATCCGCCGCCCCGAACAGGCCCGGGACCTCGTCGACGCCGGCGCCGAACCACTGCTGCTCGACCTGGAGGCCGCCACCGCCACGCAGCTCGCCGGACTGCTGACCGGCGCCGACGCGGTCGTCTTCGCCGCCGGCGCCGGACCGGGCAGCGGCGCCGCCCGCAAGAACACCGTGGACCGGGACGCCGCCGTACTGCTCGCCGACGCCGCCGAACTCGCCGGGATCCGCCGGTACCTGATGGTCTCGGCGATGGCCGCCGACGCCGCGGCGCACCACCCCGCCGACAAGGTCTTCGAGACCTACCTGCGGGCCAAGGGCGCCGCCGACGACGCCGTCCGGGCCCGCACCGGCCTGGACTGGACCGTGCTGCGCCCCGGGCGGCTCACCGACGGCCCCGGCACCGGCCTGGTCCGGCTCGCCCCCTCGGTCGACCGCGGCGCGGTCGACCGGGCCGACGTCGCCGCCGTCCTGGCCGCCCTGCTGCACGAGCCCGGCACCGCCGGACTGACCCTGGAACTGGTCTCCGGGAACGTCGCCGTCGAGGAGGCCGTCGCCGCGGCCGCCGGGCACGACGGCTGAGCCCGCGCGGGGGCGCGAAACGCCGGGAGGGCCCGGTTCGGCGAACCGGGCCCTCCCACCGCAGCGCTACGGCACTGCCACGACGTCGCTCAGAGGTCGAGGCCGGTCAGGACCATGACCTTCTCGACGGTGTAGTCGTCCATCGCGTACTTGACGCCCTCACGGCCGACACCGGAGTCCTTGACGCCGCCGTACGGCATCTGGTCGGCGCGGTAGGACGGCGCGTCGCCGATGATCACACCGCCGACCTCCAGCTCCCGGTGGGCGCGGAAGGCGGTCTGCAGGTCGTGGGTGAACACACCCGCCTGGAGGCCGAACGCGGAGTCGTTGACCGCCGCGAAGGCCTCGTCCACGCCGTCCACCTTGTGCAGCGACAGCACCGGGCCGAACACCTCGGCCTTGGCCAGGATGGCGTCCCCGGGCAGGTCGGCCAGCACGGTCGGGGCGTAGGTCGCACCCTCGCGGGAGCCGCCGGTGAGCACCTTGGCGCCCTTGGCGACCGCGTCCTCGACCCAGGACTCGACGCGCTTCGCGGCGTTCTCGTCGATCAGCGGGCCGACGTCGGTCGCGTCGTCGCCCGGGTCACCGGTGACCTGCGCCTTGACCTTCGCGACGACCTTCTCCACCAGCGCGTCGTACACCGAGGCGTCGGCGATCACCCGCTGCACCGAGATGCACGACTGGCCGCCCTGGTAGTTCGCGAACATCGCGATCCGGGTGGCCGCCCAGTCCAGGTCGGCCTCCGAGGACCAGTCGGCGAGCACCACGGCCGCGGCGTTGCCGCCGAGCTCCAGGGTGCAGTGCTTGCGCGGCACCGAGTCCATGATCTGGTAGCCGACCTTGTCCGAACCGGTGAAGGAGATCACCGGCAGGCGCTCGTCCTGCACCAGGGCCGGCATCCGGTCGTTCGGCACGGTCAGGATCGACCAGGAGCCGACCGGCAGGTCGGTCTCGGCCAGGATCTCGCCCAGCACCATCGCCGACAGCGGGGTCGACGGAGCCGGCTTCAGGATGATCGGCGCACCGACCGCGATCGCCGGGGCGACCTTGTGGGCGACCAGGTTCAGCGGGAAGTTGAACGGGGCGATCCCGAGCACCACACCGCGCGGGAAACGGCGCACCACCGCGAAACGGCCCACGCCGCCCGGGTCGGTGTCCAGGCGCATGGTCTCGCCGTTGGTGCGACGCGCCTCCTCGGCGGCCCAGCGGAAGACCGACACCGCACGGCCGATCTCACCGCGGGCCCACTTGATCGGCTTGCCGTTCTCGGCGCTGACCAGCTGGGCGAGCTCCTCGGTGCGCTCGGTCAGCCGCTTGGCCACGTGGTCCAGGGCGGCGGCACGCTGGTGCGCCGGAGTGGCGGCGAACACCGGCAGCGCGGCGACGGCGGCGTCCAGCGCCTCCTCGACCTGGGCCTCGGTCGGGATGCTCACCTTGCCGACCAGACGGCCGTCCCAGCTGTTGTGCACCTCGAAGTCGGCGTCACCGCTCGCCCGGCGGCCGGCGAGCCAGAAATCGTACGTGGTGGTCACCGTGGTACCGGCCCTCTCCTCGTCTGTCCTACGGCCCACGGACGTGGGACCCGGATTTGAGGGTAGGCGGGGCGGCGCGCCGACCGGATTGGCCGACTAGGAGCGTTCGCCCCCGGGGCCACTCCACCACGTCCTACCGGGGCGCGGTCCGCGTCCCGCCGGAGCCTCGTCCACCGCCCGCCGCCCGCCGCCCGCCGCGTGAACCGCCCGTGCCACCCCGTACGTCACTCCTCGCCGGAACGCAGCGCCAGCCACAGCTCCATCCGCACGTCCGTGTCGTCCAGCGAACGGCCCAGCAACTCCTCGACCCGGCGCATCCGGTAGCGCAACGTGTGCCGGTGCACCCCCAGGTCCGCCGCCGCCGCGTCCCACTGGCCGTGCCGGGACAACCACGCCCGCAACGACGCCACCAGATCCCCGCGGGCCGTCCGGTCGTGCTCCCGCAACGGCCGCAGCAACCCCTCCGCGAAGGCCGTCACCGCGTCCTCGCCCAACAGCGGCAGCAGCGACCCCGCGCCGACCTCCTCGTGGTCCACCGACCGGCGGCCGCCGCGCAACGCCACCGCCAACGCCCGCTCGGCCTGCGCGTGCGCCGTCCCGGCCTCCTCCAGCGCGGCCGGCGCCGAGACACCCAACGACAGGCCCTCGTGCTCCTCCACCGTGCCCAGACAAGCCCGGTGCACCGCGCCGTTGTCCAACGCCAGCACCATCAGCCGCTGCCCGTGCGCACCGTCCTCCCGCGCCACCAACAGCTTCTCCCCCACCCGGGCGCCCGCCTGCTCGGCCCGGTCGCCCAGCTCCCCGAGCGCCTCCGCGGCATCCGCGTTCGCCGGCCCCGCCCCGGCCACCAGAACCCGTATCGTCCCCTCCGGCAGCCCCCCGAACAGCCCCACCGCCACCTGGCGGGCCGTCGCCACCTCACCGGCCAGCACCATCCGCAACAGCGCCGCGCCCATCCGCTCCTCGGCCTGCCGCAGCTCCCGCGACCGCTCCAGAGTGAGGGTCAGCAGCGCCACCGCCGCGTTCAGCACATACCGCTCGGTCGGCGTGATCCGGTCCTCGGTCCCGACCGCCAGGAAGCCCCGGGCCCGCCGGTCCGCCCCCAGCGACTGGACCACCACGTAGTCCTCGTCCGCCGTGTCTATCCCCGGCGCGCGCCCCTGCAACGCCGCACTCGACGGCGCCGGCCGCCGACGCAGCCGGTCCACCTCCGCCGCCAGCCGCCCCGCCCGGCGAGCCGCCCAGTCCGGCGCCACCACCGACAGCGCGCCCGACCCGTCGTACAGCGCCGCCCAACCCCCCAGCCGGGCCGCCAGCCGACGCACCACCGCCGTCGTGCCGTCCTTGCCGAGCGCCGCCCGGGTCAGCTCCTCCTGCGCCTCGAAGCTGGTCGTCACCGCCTCGTACTGCTCCGCGGCCAGCGCCGCCGACACCACCTTGCTGATCGCGATGAACGGCGTCGGCTCCGGCACCCGCAACAGCGGCAGCCCGCGCTGCGCCGCCGCGTCCACCAGCGGCTGCGGCACCTCGGTGTGCGACAACCCCACCCCCAGCCCCAGCCCGACCACCCCCGCGTCGGCCAACCGGTGCACGTACGCCTGCAACTGCGCCGCCGTACGGCCCAGCTTGATACCGGTGGTGAGCAGCAGCTCGCCACCCTCCAGGAACGGCGTCGGGTCGTCCAGCTCACTGGTGTGCACCCAGCGGACCGGACGTTCCAGGTGATCCGCACCGGCGAGGACCGTCAGATGGAGCGACGTGTTACGGACGACGGAGGCGAGTGTGGGGGGCATGGCACCTTCGAAGGATCGACCTGACCGCGCCGTTGCGGCCGGGCGAGGAGAGGGACGTGGGACTGGTGAGGGTCTCTCCCCTTCATTATGGACGCCCCGGACAACCCGCACTGCCGAATCCACCTCGAAGGCGACTTCCCCGGCAGCCCGCCGTCAACCCCGGAGATCCACCAGCAACGGCGGCACCTGCTCCCCCGACACCGCCGTCAACGACACCACCGCATGCCCCGCCGGCAGCGCGTGCGCCAGATCCGACGGCGACCACCGCAGCCGCTCCACGTCCCGCGTCGTCACCGACTCCGTCTGCGCCGTCGTCCCCGACAACGCCTTCCGCCCGACCCGCCCGGCCCGCCGTATCACCCCACCGGAGGTGTCGGGGGTGTGGGTGACCTCCGTCTCGTGGACGACGTGCGTACCCCACGCCTCCGAGAAGAACTTCCCATCCCAGGGGGCAATACCGGGGAAGACCATCCGACAACCCACCGCCCCGAACAAGGGGGTCCTCAGCGATTCCGGTAGATCCATCAAGGTGCGGAGCATCAGCACGGCGCCTGCATTGGCACCGCGCATCCGCTGGAGGCCACGGACGCTGTTCGCGTCCAGGGCGGCGGACGCGTCATCCACCACCAGGCCGGCGAACAGCGAACGGTCGGCGCGGGCGGCCGCCGCCACGACGAACTGCCCCACCACGAGACGGGAGAGGATCCGCGCCGCCTCCGGGTGGCTTCGCTCGGGCAGCTTCACCCGAACGCGCAACGGGTGGTCAAGCGCTCGCATGGCGAACGGCAGACGGCCCGTGCCGTCCGTGGCGAAGGCCCCCTCGAACGCCGGACGGTCGAGCAGTGCCAAGCGGTCCGCAAGGAGGATCCCCGGATCGTCGGCGCGTTCCTGCTGCCGCTGCCGGTACTCGAGGTCCCGCTCGTAGACCGACAGCTGACCCCTTGCCCGAAGGGCCTTGACGAGCGGTTCCATCATGTCCGGCTCTCCGGAGAGCAGTGCCCGCAGTTCACGGACGCCTGGATAGCGCCCGTAGGCAGTGTTGAACGGTCCAACCACCTGTTGAAGCGTTGTCCGGGTGCTCTCCGCACGCGCGATCAGTTCGTCCGGCAGCAGTGCGTCCGCGAGTCTGGCGGCTGCCTCGTCGGCATCCTGCGTCGCTCCGTAGAGGTCCAGCCCGTAGACCGAACCCGGCTCTCCCGGTGCGATCACGACGTCGTACCACTCGTCCGGGCCGAGGTCCGCGTCCGCTGCACCGACCACCACGACGCATGCCGTCCCAGCCAGCGTCTGGAGACACAGGGCCTCCGTGACAGGGCGAGCGAGTCGAGCCGTCTTGCCGGTTCCCGCAGGGCCGACGGCCAGCAACGACGTGCCCAGGACGGCCGGGTCCAAGGCGAATCCGGTCGACCGGTGGCCGTGCGGGTTCTTGACCACGTCCTGTGTCGTACCGAGCCGCACCTGTTGCAGCAACATATCGTGCCGGGCCTTCCTGGTCACCAGGTCCCGGGACTCCGAGGGGTGTGAGAAGGCCGCAGCACCCCGTGCGAGCACCTGGTCGACGAAAGCGGGCAGGAAAACGGCATCGGCCTGCGCGGACTCCCACGCCCGCTGGATCCGGACATAGTCGACGTCTCCGGCCTTCTCGTGGTCCAGTTTCTCGGCCGCCGCCAGAGCTCCGCTCGATCGCTGGGCGAACCACGGGTCGGCAACGGGCGACGACTCCCGATCGCTGGCGGGGCCGGCCGGGGCGGGCCCCTCGTGGGTGATCGCCCGCGCAAGGACCGGAGCGATGTTCTTCCGCCATCCGGAGCGTGTGAGGAACCGGCGGGCGACCTCGCGCCACCGCCCGGTCCGCCAGAACACGGCAGCCGCGCAGCTGATGGTGATCAGGTTGATGAGAACCTGGACGGTGTTGAACTGCTCCGGCGACGTCCCGGCAAACCATCCAAGGAGTCCTACCAGCCACACCAGCACGAACGTGCCGATGTAGTAGGTCGCGACGGTGGCGACGAGGTTCAGGGCGGCACGCCACAACAGCTGCCCGGTGGGGACCTTCGCTTCCTCCGCCTCGGTGGGATCAGTCCACTTGTAGCCCTGCCGGAAGATCCCGGGAGCCGCCTCCGGCCGAGGAATCGCCACCCACGCCGGAAGGTCGAAGGCCCCGTCCGTGCCCCCGCCGGGGCGTTGGTGGGGCAAGGGGCTCGGGGGGCTGGTGGTGTTGTGCTCGCCGTGGTGGTGTGCCCCGTCCTGTGCCATGTACGGCCCCGCTCCCTCGCCCGCCCGCCCGCCCGGCCCGACCGCCGTCGGTGCCGCCATACCCATGCCGCCGTACCGGCGACACGCCCGCGCTCAGGGTAGTGGAGCGTGGCCTGCGGGTAGTCGTGCCGCCCGCGCTGGCCGTGCCGGACAAGTCGGACGGCGCACTGCTACCGAGTGGCGCGTGCCCGGGTGGGGAGGGCGGCCGTAGCCTGCGAAGCACCGAGCCGAGAAGTCTGGAGAAACCCCATGAGCGCCGCAACGCCGCTCCCGCAGGAGCGCCGCCTGGTCACCGCGATCCCCGGTCCGAAGTCGCAGGAGCTGCACGCCCGCAAGCTGGGTGCGGTGGCGGCCGGTGTCGGCACCACCCTGCCGGTGTACGTGTCCCGTGCCAACGGCGGCGTGCTGGAGGACGTGGACGGCAACTCGCTGATCGACTTCGGTTCCGGCATCGCCGTGACGAACGTCGGCAACAGCGCCGAGGCCGTGGTGGCCCGGACGACCGAGCAACTGGGCAACTTCACGCACACCTGTTTCATGGTGACCCCGTACGAGGGTTACGTGGCGGTCGCCGAGCAGCTGAACGAGCTGACCCCGGGTGACCACGAGAAGCGCACCGCGCTGTTCAACTCGGGTTCCGAGGCCGTCGAGAACGCGGTGAAGATCGCCCGCGCCTACACCAAGCGCCAGGCCATCGTGGTGTTCGACCACGGCTACCACGGCCGCACCAACCTGACCCTGGCGCTGACGGCGAAGAACATGCCGTACAAGCAGGGCTTCGGTCCGTTCGCCCCCGAGGTCTACCGGGTGCCGGTCGCCTACCCGTACCGCTGGCTGACCGGTGCGGAGAACGCCGCCGCCGAGGCCGCGGCCCAGGCGATCGACGCGATCAACAAGCAGATCGGTGCCGAGAACGTCGCCGCGATCATCATCGAGCCGATCCAGGGCGAGGGCGGCTTCATCGAGCCGGCCAAGGGCTTCCTGCCGGCGATCGTGGAGTTCGCGAAGGCGAACGGCATCGTGTTCGTCGCGGACGAGATCCAGACCGGTTTCTGCCGCACCGGCCAGTGGTTCGCGTGCGAGGACGAGGGCATCGTCCCGGACCTGATCACCACCGCGAAGGGCATCGCCGGCGGTCTGCCGCTGTCCGCGCTGACCGGCCGCGCCGAGATCATGGACGCCGCGCAGACCGGTGGTCTGGGTGGCACCTACGGTGGCAACCCGGTGGCCTGTGCCGCCGCGCTGGGCGCCATCGAGACCATGAAGGAGCTGGACCTCAACGGCAAGGCGCAGCGGATCGGCGAGATCATGCTGGGCCGCCTGCGGGCCATGCAGGAGAAGTACGAGATCATCGGTGAGGTCCGCGGCCGCGGTGCGATGATCGCCGTCGAGCTGGTGCTGCCGGGCGGCAAGGAGCCGAACGCGGCGGCCACCGCGGCCATCGCCAAGGCCTGCCACGCCGAGGGCCTGGTCGTGCTGACCGCCGGCACCTACGGCAACGTGCTGCGCTTCCTGCCGCCGCTGGTCATGCCGGAGCACCTGCTGACCGAGGGCCTGGACATCCTGGAGGGTGCGTTCGCCGCCCTCTGAGCGGTGTCGCCCGTCAGGTCGTGAACCCCCGCCGGAGGGTTGTCCGGACAGCGCTGAACGGCCCGTGGGGACCTCTTGGTCCGCACGGGCCGTTCGGTTTCCGGCGTGCCGCGCGGGCGGTCCGGGCATGATCGACAGGGTGCCCCGGAGGTTGCCCGGCGCGGGGTGAAGATGGTGTGCGGAATCGCTGAAGGCGCTCGGCGCGGAAGGGCTGTTGACGTAGTGTCATCGCAGATGGACAGCGAGCCTCAGCCGTTGGCGCGGCCGTCCGCGGGGCCCCTTCCGGGGCCGGTCGCGCGGGTGCCGCACGAGGACGACCAGGCCGGCCCGGGAGGGTCGGCGCCCACCGAAGGCCGATCGACCGACCGTCCGACCCACACCCCCCGGGGCGCGCGGAACGGCGATCATCAGAGCCGCCCCGGAGCTCTCCCCCCTGCTCCGGGGCGGCTGTCCGCCGTTCCGGGCCGGGTGGCGCGGTCGGTGGCGGTGCCGGTGGTCGCCGCGGTGCTGCTGATGGTGGTGTCCTGGCAGGTCGCGGCGGAGGGGCCGCTGCTCGGCGTGGACCGCGGGGTCCGCCGGGCGGTCCGTTCGGCCCATCGGGACTTCCCGAACGCCTTGCTCGACCGGCTCGGTCTCCTCCTGTCGGACCTGGGCAGCAGCGTTCCGGCGGTCCCGGTGCTGCTGCTGGCCGGTGCTCTGGCCGCGTGGCTCGGGCGCCGGGCCGGGGCCGGGCGCTGGTGGCTGCCGCTGCCGGTGGCGGCGCTGACGGCGGTGCTGATCCCGTTGCTGGTGGTCCCGGCGAAGTCGGCCTTCGCCCGGCCGGGTCCGCTCGGGGAGCCGCTGGCGGCGGGCCAGTGGGGCTGGTACCCGTCCGGGCACACCGCGACGGCGGCGGTCTCGTACGGGGTGGCGGCGCTGTTGCTGGCCCGGGTGGCGGGGCCGCGCGCCGTCCGGGGGTTGACGGCGGGTGCGGTGGTGTTGTCGCTCGGGGTGGGCGCGGGGCTGGTGTGGAGCGATTTCCACTGGCTGCTGGACGTGGTGGCGAGCTGGTGCCTGGCCGTCCTGGTGCTGTGGGCGTTCGCCCGGTGGCTGCCCCGGCCGGGTTCCGGGGGTCGTCAGGCTTCGGGGGCCTCTTCGTTGCGGTGAACGAGGCCGGGCTCGCCGTTGTCCCGGTGCCATGCGATGACGAGTTCGTCGCGGGCGCCGAAGCGGACCAGGTGGCGGCCGACGACGTCCTCCAGGCCGGGCAGGTTCTCGCGCTCGCCCTCGACGGTGAGCAGCAGCGCGTCGGGCTGTGCCTCCAGGGTGGCGGTGCCGGCGCCGAAGACCATCGTGCCGCGGCCGGTCTCCTCCGAGTAGACGGCCTCGATCTTGCGCCCCATGTGGGCGGTGAGCTGCTTGGCGTAACGGCCCGGGCGGTCGGTGGCGACGCGGGCTTCGGAGCGGGGCATGGGTCCTCCAAGGTCGGGAAGGGGAACTTAGGGTCCCCTCACTCGGGGCAACGCTAACCCAGATACTGAGCTAAGCTCAACATATTTCCGCGATCACCCTCCGCCGCCTGGCCGCGGGCCCCGGACCGACGGCTACCCTTGGGCGGACGCCAGCCGAGGAGACCGCCGATGACCACCACGCCGACCGACGAACCGGCGGACCCCTCCTCCGGCCCCCGGTCCGGCACCCCGGACACCGCCGCCGAACTGGCCGACGCGATGACCAGGGCGATCAAGCGGATCCGCCGTCAGACCGGCTGGCGGCTGGAGCCGTACGGCATCACCCCCGGCCAGGCCCGGGCGCTGCGCACGCTCGCCCACGTCCCCGGCTGCGAGACGCCGGACCACGCGATGCGGCTGAGCGACCTCGCCGACAAGCTGCACATCGCCCCGCGCTCGGCGACCACCGTGGTCGACGCGCTGGAGGAGGCCGGCCTGGTCGAGCGCAGCCCCGACCCGGCCGACCGGCGGGCGGTGCGGATCCTGCTGACCGAGGCCGGGCGGGCGGCGGTGGAGCGGATCGGGCAGGTCCGGGACGAGGTGGCGCAGGAGTACTTCGGCGAGGTCAGCCCCGCCGACGAGGAGGTGCTGCTGCGGGTGCTGCGCTCGGCCGAGGCCCGCTTCCTCGAAGCCGGGCCACCACGCCGGTAGCGGCCCCCGGGCGCAGCGCGGTGATCCCGATCCCGGCGATCACCAGCAGCGCGGCCGCGGCGGCGGTCGGGCTGATCCGCTCGCCCAGCAGCAGCCAGGCCGAGGACATCCCGAACACCGGGACCAGCAGCGAGTAGGGCGCGACGGCGGTCGCGTCGTAGTTGCGCAGCAGGAAGCTCCAGGCGACGAAGCCGAACAGGGTGGAGACCAGCCCGACGTAGCCGATCGCGCCCAGTCCGGCCGGGGTGATCCCGCGCAGGGCGCGCAGGTCCGCTTCGGGCCCCTCGACCAGCAGGGACAGGCCCAACAGCGGCAGCGGCGGGACGGCGCTGACCCAGACCATCCAGCGCAGGGCGTCCGGCGGCGCGGCCTTGCGGGTCAGGACGTTGGCCAGGCCCCAGGCGAGGGCGGCCAGGACGACCAGGGCGAAGGCCCCGAGCGGTCCGCCCGCGCCCTGGTCCCGGGCGCTCAGCGCGATGCCGGCGAAGGCGACCGCCAGGCCCGCCAGCCGCTGCCGGCCGGGGCGCTCGCGCAGCAGTACGGCGGCGAACAGCGCGGTGAAGCCGGCCTGCCCCTGGAGCACCAGGGAGGAGAGTCCGGCCGGCATCCCGGCGTGCATGCCGAGGAAGAGCAGCCCGAACTTGACCACCCCGAGGACCACGCCGACCGCCACCACCCAGCGCCGGGCCACCTTGGGCGGGCCGACGAAGAAGACCGCCGGCACCGCGACGACGGCGAACCGCAGGGCGCAGAAGAGCAGCGGCGGGAAGCTGTCGAGGCCGACGTGGATCAGGACGAAGTTGAGGCCCCAGACGGCGGCCACCAGGACGGCCAGGGCGATGTGGCGCGGGCTCATGCCGCCCGGACCGCCGTTGCCACCCGTGCCACTCGTGCTGCCGGTGCTGCCCGTGCTGGTGCGGCCGCTCGGGGCGGCGGCGGTTGTCGCGGTCATGGGTCGAGCATGGCGACCCCGGACCGTGTAGCACCAGCGATGAATACTGAAGCGGACACTTTAGGATCACTGCATGATGGATCTGGGGCGCCTGCGGGCGCTGCACGCGGTGGCGGTGCACGGCTCGGTCGGCGGGGCGGCGGCCGCGCTCGGCTTCACGCCCTCGGCGGTCTCGCAGCAGATCGCCAAGCTGGAGCGGGAGACCCGCACGGTGCTGCTGGAACGGCAGGGCCGTGGCGTGGTGCTGACTGACGCGGCGCGCGAGCTGGCCGTCACCGCGCGGACCGTGCTGGGGCTGGTGGAGCAGGCCGAGGTGCGGCTGGAGGAGCAGCGCGGCCGGGCCGTCGGGCGGCTGCTGGTGGCCGCGTTCCCGTCCGGTGCCCGCGGACTGATGCCCGGGGCGCTGGCCGATCTGCGGCGGCGCTGCCCGGAGCTGGACGTCCGGCTGCTGGAGCGCGATCCCTACCCGGCGGCCGAGCTGGTGGCCCGGGGCGAGGTGGACCTGGCGCTGGTGCAGGACTGGCCGACCGTACCGCTGCCGGTGCAGGAGGGGGTCTCCCGGATGGACCTCGGCACGGACCCGGTGGACCTGCTGCTGCCCGCCGACGACGATCTGGCCGCGCTCGACCCGGTGCCGGTGGAGCGGCTGTGCGGGCAGCGCTGGATCAGCGTGCCGCCGGGCAACATCTGCCACGACTGGCTGGTCCGCACCCTGCGCGAGGCCGGCGAGGAGCCGGACGTGCGCTACCAGGTCGGGGAGTTCGAGACGCAGATCGCCCTGGTCGCGGCCGGTCTGGGCATGGGTCTGGTGCCCAGGCTCGGACGGGGCCCGCTGCCGCCCGGGGTGGCGGTCCGCCGGGTGGCGCCGGAGCCCGGCCGCCGGGTGTTCGCGCTCTGGCGCTCCCAGGCCTCCCGGCGTCCGGCCATCACCGAGGCGCTGGCCTCGATGCGGGAGTGCTGGGGGCGGCTTCCGGTCTGAGGGCCGCCGTGTTCGAGGGCATCGCGGGGGCCCGGGCCTCGTACGGGCCTCGTACGGGCCTCAGCCGGCGAAGCCGATCACCAGCCACATGAAGCCGACCCCGGCCACGGTGCAGAGCAGGGTGGTGCGCGAGGGGTGCGGGCTGTGCGCCTCGGGGAGGATGTCCGAGGTCGCCAGGTAGAGCAGGAAGCCGGAGAAGAAGCCCAGGTAGAGGCCGAGCAGGTGCGCCGGGATGGTGAACGCCAGGGTGATCGCCGCGCCGGACACCGGGGCCAGCGCGTCGGCGGCGAGCAGGGTCAGCGCCCGCCTCCGGTTGTTCCCGTACAGCCGGGTGATCGTGTACGTGTTGAAGCCGTCGGCGAAGTCGTGCGCGACCACCGCGATGGCCACCACCGTGCCGACCGTGGTGCCGGCCTGGAAGGCGGCGCCGATCGCGAAGCCGTCCATGACGCTGTGCCCGACCAGGGCCAGTGCGGCGGTCATCCCGACGCCCTGGTGCCCGACGGAGTGGGTGTGCCCGTGCTGGTGGCCGTGGGAGTGCGCGGCGTACTCACCCTCGTGGCCGCGGTGGATGGCGACCGCGCGCTCGATCACGTGGATGGTGAGGAAGCCGGCCGCGAACATCAGCAGCGCCTGCGGGACGCCGTGCAGTTCGTTCGGGGCCTGGTGGATCGCCTCGGGCAGCAGGTCGAAGGCGACGACGCCGAGCATCAGCCCGGCGGCGAAGCCGAGCACCAGGTGGCGGCGGTCGCGGGTGCGCTGGGCCACGAAGCCGCCGACCAGGGTCATCAGGAACGCCGCGGCGGCGACCAGTACCGCGGTCATCGGGCCGACTCCGTCTCGGGTCCGGCCTGGTGGCCGGGGCCTTCACCGGGTGGTCCGCCGAGCGTGCTGCCCATTCCTCTCCCCCTGGGATCCGCCCGTGACCGGGCCGACCGCCGACCGTACCGGACGCCCGTTCGACGGTGATCACCCGGGGTGCCGGGCCCGACCGGGAGCCGTGCCCCCAGCCTCGGCCCGGGCCCGCTCGGGCGCCCCCCGGATGGGCCGCCGGTTGAGCTGTCGGAGTGAGGCCCCCCGCCGCGGCGAGGGACCCGTCAGCCGCCGGTGGCGAGCGGCAGGCCGAGGTGGGTGTGGGCGAGTTCGCGGACGCCGTCGCCGTCGATCAGGTGGATGTGGCGGTGGCTCTCCTCGGCGGTGAGGTCCAGCACCTCCTCGGTGAACCGGCCGGTGGTCAGCCGCAGCCCGCGCTCGGCGGACTCCTCCCCGACCGCCTCGGCCAGGGTCTCGATCTGCTCGGCGCCGACCGACGCGGTGTCCCGGGAGGCCCAGACCACCCAGCGGCCGGGCAGCGCGGTCCCGGGCGCGCCCTCGCCGGTGGCGACCAGCCCGGCCGGGCCGCGCAGCCGGACGCTCCACTGCGCGATCCCGCCCCTGGTCAGCAGGTCCCGCACCAGCTGGGCGAACTCGTTGGCGGACAGGTCGGAGGCGGCCGGCACGGTGGCCCCGGCCCGGGCGGCCGGCTGGACACCGGCCCGGTCGTACGGGTCCGGGGTGACGGCGGCGCCGAGCTGGCGCAGCCGCACCAGGGCCTCGTCCTGCTCGGCGTCGGCGTAGACGCCCTCGTCGTCGCGTTCCTCGTACGGGGTGCCCGGCGGCAGCAGCCGGGTGCGGGCCAGCGCGTCGCGGTCGGCGTCCACGCTGACCAGGCAGAGCGGCTCGGCCGCGGCGGGGTCGCGCAGCCAGCCGTTGAGGACGACGCCGGCGAGTATCTCGTCGGTGTCGACGGCGTCGGCGGCCTGGAGGGCGCGCAGGGCGAGCCGGGCGACCAGCCGCAGGTAGTCGGTGGCCCGGTCCGCGGGCGGGCGCGGCACCGGACGGATGTCGCCGTCCGGGTCGAGCCGGTAGCCGGTGAGCGAGGGCACCAGGTCGAGCGGCGGCAGGTCGAGGTCCAGCACGGCGGTGCGGGTGAGCGGGCGGAAGACCGCCCTGCAGGGGGCGGGCAGGTCCTGGGTGGCGGTCTCGGCGGCGGCCAGCGCCCGTTCCAGCAGCGATTCCACCGCGGCCGGTTCGGCCAGCCGGTAGGCCCGCCGGCATTCCTCCAGGCTCTCGTTGTACTCGCGCACGGCGCGGGCCCGGGCCTCCTCGGCCGCCTCGTGGGCGCGCCGGGACTCGTCGGCGGCCGGGCTGCCGGCCTCGGCCCGGCGGGTGCGCCACTCGCGCAGGGCCCGCTGGTGGGTGAGCCGGGCCTGGGCCAGCTCGCGCTGGTAGCCGGAGTCGAGCAGCCGGCGGGACGGGCCGCTGTCCGGGTCGGCCGCGGGCGGCTCGGCGGGAGCGTAGTCCTCCCAGCGGGGCTCGGAGTCTTCGGCCGCGGCGGGACCGTCGGCCGGGTAGGGGCGGGGCTGGTAGTGGCGCAGCTGACTCTCGAAGTCCATGGCCGAGACGGGCAGCGCGGCCCGTCGCAGCAGGTCGGCCAGCCGGTCGTGCTCGGCCTGGACGGCGCGGGTGCGGTGGTGGGTCAGGGCGGCGGCCCGGGCGTGCGCCGCCACGGCCTCGTCCTGGTCGGCCTCGGCGGGGCCGGAGTGGCCGGAGTGGCCGGTTCCGTGGTCGGCTCGGCCAGGGCCGGGACCGACGGGATCCGGGTCGGACGGACCGGCACCGGTTGGACCGCGACCTGCCGGATCGCCACCTGCCGGGCCGTCGCCGGACGGACCGTCACCGGCCGTGCCCCCACTGGGGCGGCCGGCGACGGCGTCGCCCTGCTCCTGCTCCTCCTCGGCTCCGAGGTCGCGGAAGACCGAGGCGAGGAAGCCCGGCCGGGGGAACTGGACGGTGGCGGTTCCGTCGGACTGGCCGTCTGCTGGGTACTGCATCGGTCGTCGTTCCCCCATGCTCGTCCGGCGCCTGCCCGGGGCGATCGGCGAACCTGTGGACCCGCCGCTGCCGGACATTGTCCCCCGAACGGACGCAGCGGTCAGCCAAGCCGCTCAGTTGGTCCGGGTGTTGGTGAGGTGCAGACCGATGTAGCCGACGTAGATCCGGCCGCTGCCGGAGCAGTCGTCCAGGTAGTGCAGCCGGGGCGCGGTGCGGCCGCCGCCGATCCGCAGGTGCGCGCCCATGAACGCGCGCCGGGAGGAGTCGACGCATTCCGGCACCGGCAGCATCCGCTCGCGCTTCCACTTGGTGTGGCTGAACACCGTCCGGGACTCCCCGCGGACCGCCTTGCGGGGCGGGAAGCGGTGGCAGCCCTCGGGGGTGCGCTCGCACCACTGTTTGAAGTCCCCGCCGGCCGCGCCGCGGACGGCCGCCTCGGCGTACTCCTGGAGGGCGGTCAGCCCGTCCCAGGCGAGCCGGGCCCAGCCCGCGCCGGCGCACTGCAGCTCGTCCAGGGCGAGCGCGTTCTTCTGGTCCCCGGTGAAGGTCACCAGCGGGAACTCGCCCAGTCTGGCCATGAGTTCGGAGAAGGTCTCGGGCGTTCCCCGGCGGTCGTGGAGCTGGGCGACGGAGAACGGCCCGACGACCGGACCACTGCCCGGTGCGGCGCAGTGGCGTCCGGTCAGGGCGCGGGTTCCGGAGCGGAGGCGGCCCTCCCGGATGTCCCGGCCGTCGCGGCCCTCCCGGCCCTGGCCCCGGTCCCGGTGTTCGCGGCGTTCCAGGCGCAGGGTGTGCCGGACCCGCTCCAGCTCGTCGGCCCGGGCCTGCTGCTCCGCGCGGTCCTGCTGCTCCTCGTGGACGAGCGCGGCCAGTTCGATGACCTGGTCCGGGGCGGCCCGTTCGGCGGTCCGTTCGCAGGCCTGTCCGACGGCGTGCCCAGCCGTCCGCCCGGCCTGCTCGGATGCCCGCTCGACGGTCTGCTCCGTGGTCTGCTCGGCGGACTGCTGGGCGGACCGCTCGGCGGGCTCGCGGAGCTGCGGCGGCGGGACGCGCAGCACCGGGACGGCCGCGAGCGGCGGTGGCAGCGGCTGCTCCGCAGCCAGGCGGCGCGGCTCGCGGGCGAGCAGCCCGGCGGCGCGGCGCAGGTCCTCTTCTATTCGGCCCCGGGCGAGCACCGGATGTCGGGCGCTGTCCTGCCGGGAGGCCGGGTCGACCTCGGGCAGGTAGGTGCGCACCGCTCCGCCGTAGACGGTGTGGTACTCCAGCGCGACGTTGAACCCGGTGCGGGCGCCGGGGTCCAGCACGTAGGTGGTGGCGAGGCCGGGCAGCTGCTGGCAGAGCGGGGCCACCACGTCCTCCACCCAGCGGTCGAGCGGGAGGTTCACCGGGACGCTGGCCACCACCGTGGGCAGCCTGCGCCCGGGGTCGCACAGCTCGTCGATCAGGGCGTCGACCTCGTCGGCCGTGATCACCCGGGGGGTGGAGCGGACGGCGGACGGGCCGTCGGTGGCGTCGAGCAGCGGGAGGAGCGAGCGGGCGAGTTCGGGCACCGGCACCCGGCACGGGGTGCGCACACCGCTGCCGGTGCTGTGTGTCTCCGCCTCCAGCCGGACCCAGGTGGGGCCGTCCGCCGCGGTGGCCACGGTGAGGGTGAGCTGCTGGGTGCCGTGCGGGGCCGGGGTGCGCAGCCGGCGGCGGTCGTAGCGGCCGGCGCCCGGACCCTCGCGCAGCGGGCCCAGGTCGCGGTCGAGCAGGACGCGCTCGCCCAGGCGGAGGCGCTCGGCGGTGGGAGCCGGTCCGGCGGTGGGAGCCGGTTCGGCGCTCTGCCCGACGGGGGCGCGGTGGGCCGGTGGGGGCTCCTCGTAGCCCTCCTGCTTCAGCCAGGAGGCCAGCTGTTCGTCGGCCAGGGCGACGGCCTCGGCGTGCCCGAGGAGCGTGGTGACCGTCATCCGGTAGGGCGTCGCGGGACCGCGGGGGCCGGGCAGGTCGGCGGCGGCGTGCGCGCGGACGCGGTTCGGGGCGGGGCGGTTCGAGGTCGGGTGGTACGAGGTCGGACGGTTCGAGGTCGGGCGGCTGGAGATCGGGTTCGTCGCGGACAGGGGATTCGAGGTCGAACGGTCTGAGGTCATGCGCATACCTCCGCGGTGCGGGGTCGGGTCCTGTGTCCTCCATCGACGGTTTCGTCCGGTTCTGCCGGAACCTTGCCCAGGAAACGCCACGGCCCGGAGCGGAAGTTCCAACTCCGGGCAACGACACTACGTTCGGGTGAATCTGCTCAAGCGTTCTTCCGCGTGGCGCAAGGCCTGGGCTACCGGAAACGGCCGGTCACGGGCCGTCCGACGAGCCGTCCCGCGGATCGTCCGTCCCCCGGGACCCACGAGGTACCACCCGCCCCGCGGCCGGACCGGTGCCGCTCGGAGCGGCACCTCTCAGACCGGCACCTCGACATAGGTGCGGCCGGCCGGGACCGCCACCGCGGTACCGCCGGTCGCCTCCGCCAGCCAGGTGTGGAACTCCGCCACGTCCGGCTCCGGCACGCCCACCTCGATCCGCACCCCGGTGGCCTCGTAGGCCAGATCGCTCACCGTGTACCCGGCCGCCCGCAGGTCGTTCTCCACCCGCCCGGCCCGGACGTGGTCCACCGTCACCGCGAGCAGCGCGACCGGCCGCCGCTCCAGCAGGCCGATCCCGTCCACCGCCGCCGAGACCGCGTTGCCGTACGCCCGCACCAGGCCGCCCGCACCGAGCTTGATCCCGCCGAAGTACCGGGTGACCACGGCGACGGTGTCGGTCAGCCCGCGCCGGCGCAGCACCTCCAGCATCGGCACCCCGGCCGTGCCGCCGGGTTCGCCGTCGTCGCTGGAGCGCTCGCGGCGCTGCTCGTCGCCGACCACGAAGGCGGTGCAGTTGTGCCGGGCGTCCCAGTACTGCTTGCGGATGCCGGCGATGAACGCCTGCGCCTCCTCCTCGTCGGCGACCCGGGCGAGGTGACAGATGAACCGGGACTTCTTGATCTCGGTCTCGTGGCTGCCGGCCCGCCGGATGGTGAGGTACGGCCTGGCGGTGGGCTCCGGCGTGGCGGACATGGCGGGGAGGTCCTCCCGAGGACGGCGAAGGCTGGCGGTGCCGCCCCGGGACACCGGGGCGGCACCGCCAGCCTAGTTGGCGCACGACGGGAGGACCGGCGGCCGGCCACCGGCCACGGGCCACCGACGGGTCAGCGCCCGGCCAGGGCATTCAGCCGCGCGCGGTCCAGACCGGTCAGCGCGGTGACCTCGGCGAGGTCGACGGCGCCGCAGTCCAGGCCGCGCAGCAGGTAGCCGCTCAGCGCCCGGGCGGTGGCCGGCTCGTCCATCACGTCACCGCCCGCCTTCGCGACGTACGCGGCCAGTCGGGCGGCGGCGGCCGCCAGGCCCTCGCGGTAGAAGGAGTAGACCGCGACGTAGCGGGTGGGCAGGTGCGCCGGGTGCATGTCCCAGCCCTGGTAGTACGCGCGGGCCAGCGAGCGGCGGACCAGGCCGTGGTGGAGCTTCCAGGCGGCGTGCACCTGCTCGGTGGAACCGGTCGGGACGACGTTGGTCGAGCCGTCGGAGAGCCGGACCCCGGTGCCCGCGGCCGCCACCTGCATGACCGCCTTGGCGTGGTCGGCGACCGGGTGGTCCATGCTCTGGTGGGCCGCGCTGACGCCGCAGGCCGCGCTGTAGTCGAAGGTCCCGTAGTGCAGGCCGGTGGCGCGCCCCTCGGCGGCCTCGATCATCCGGGCGACGGTGGCCCGGCCGTCCGGGCCGAGGATCGCCTGGGTGGTCTCGATCTGGATCTCGAAGCCGATCCGGCCGGCGGGCAGCCCGGCCCGGCGCTCGAAGTCCTCCAGCAGCCGGACCAGCGCGGTGACCTGCTCGGCGTAGGTCACCTTCGGCAGGGTCAGGACCAGGCCCTCCGGCAGCCCTCCGCGGGCCAGCAGGGTGGCCAGGAACAGCTCCAGGGTGCGGATGCCGCGGGCCCGGACGGCGGCCTCCATGCACTTGATCCGGATGCCGAGGTACGGCGGGGCGCCGCCCCCGGCCACCGTGGCGGCGACCAGCCCGGCGGTGCGGACGGCGGCCGCGTCCTCCTCGGCGTCGGGGCGGGGGCCGTAGCCGTCCTCGAAGTCGATCCGCAGGTCCTCGATCGGCTCGCGCTCCAGCTTGGCGCGGACCCGGGCGTGCACGTCGGCGAGCAGTTCGTCGTCCGCGACGCCGAGGGCGCGGGCCAGTTCGGCGGGGGTGGCGGCGTGCCGGTCGAAGGCGTCCAGGGCCCGGCGGCCCCACTCCCGCACGGTGTCGGCACCGAAGGCGTCGGCCGGGACGTAGACGGTGTGCACCGGCTGCCTGGTCCCGGGTTCGCCCGGGTAACGGCGTGCCAGATCGGCGTCGACGGGGGCGAGCAGCGCCTCCACGGCGGCGCGGGCCGCGGTGGAGAAGGAGGCCGCGTCCGTCGGCCCGTTTCCGTCGACCCCGACCCGTGTCATCCGCACTCCTCCATGCCGAACCAGCGCTTCAACAATTTGTTGAGGCGAAGGTAGCTCCGGCGGGTACGGGCGTCAATGGCCGACCCGACACCGGACGGTGGCGGCCGCGGTCAGTCCCTCCCGGCGGCGGCGTAGCGCTCGTTCAGCTCCGGGTACAGGTCGGCGACCTCCTTGGGGTGGACCGAACCGTCCGGACCCTTGCCGGTGACGCCGAACTCCCTGGTCAGCCAGTCGGCGAGGCGCTGGGGGTCGGGCTGGTGGCCGTAGCTGTCCATGTACGAGACGAGCGCCTCGTAGGCGAGGTCCGGGTCGAGGCGCGCGGGCACCGGAGCAACCGCGCGCTGCTCGGCGTGGACCGGCTGCTCGGCGTGGACGCGCTCCTCGGCCGGGACCTGCTGCTCGTGCTCGGCGGGCTGCTCAAGCTGCTCGGACTGCTCGGACTGCCGCTGCGAGCCGGCCGCGTGCTGGGCCTGCGGAACGGGCTCGGAGGTGGCGGCGGGGGCGGGGGCGGCGAGGGCGGGGGCGGCGAGGGCGGTGGGCTCCTCGGCGACCGGGCGTGGGGGCTTGAACCAGGGCGAGGCCTGGCCGGGCACCCGCCCGCCCGGGGCGGCGTCGGCCGGGTGGCCGGTGGTGCGGACCGGGCGCTCGGTCCAGACGTTCAGCTCCTCGCCGCGCGGCTGCGGGACGGCGTCCGCCACCTCGTCCGGCTCCTGGGCGGCCCGCAGCCGGACGGCGGCCAGCTTCGCAAGCATCGGCGCGGCGACCTCGGCGGACAACGGCGCGACGGCCGCGGGTGCCTGTGTCTGTGTCTGTGCCGCAGCCTGTTCGGGCTGGGCCTGTGCCTGTGCCTGTGCCGCAGCCTGTTCGGGCTGGGCCTGCTGAACCTGCTGGACCTGCGGAGCGGCCTGCTGGGCGGCCTGCGGCTCCTGCTGCGAGTGTTGCGGGTGTTGGGGCTGCTGCGGCTGCTGGGCCTGGGCCTCGGCGACCGGGGCGATGGCCGCGGTGGCGCGGTTCTCCTGGCCGGGTATCCCCTGCGCCTCCTGCTCCGGCAGCGCCTCCGGGGCCTCGCGCACACGGCCCTCGTCGTCCAGCCGGTCGAGCAGCGCCGGGTCCAGCGGCACGCCGAACTTGGCGAGCTTGAGCGGCAGCAGCGCCTGGATCGGCGCCGAGCGGCGCCAGCCGCGGCCGTACCGGAAACGCAGCTGCGCCCGGTAGACCAGGCGGTTCTGTTCCAGTCGGATGACCTCGTCGTAGGAGCGGAGCTCCCAGAGCTTCATCCGCCGCCAGAGCCGGAAGGTCGGCACCGGCGAGAGGAGCCAGCGCATCACCCGGACCGACTCCATGTGGCGGTCCGCCGTGATCGCCGCTATTCGGCCGACCGCGTGCCGCGAGGCCTCGACCACGACGACGAAGAGCACCGGAATGACCGCGTGCATCCCCATGCCGAGCGGGTCGCCCCAGGACGCGGCCGCGTTGAAGGCGATGGTGGCGACGGTCAGCAGCCACGCGGTCTGCCGCAGCATCGGGAAGGGTATCCGCAGCCAGGTCAGCACCAGGTCGAGCGCGAGGAGCACGACGATGCCGGCGTCCACGCCGATCGGGAAGGCGTAGGAGAAGGCGCCGAAGCCCTTCTCCTCGGCCAGCTCGCGCACCGCGTTGTACGAGCCCGCGAAGCCGATGCCCGAAATGAGGCAGGCACCGGCCGCGACCAGGCCGAGCAGGCCACGATGGGCCTTGGTGAGCGTTGGGCGTGCCATTACGTCTATCAACCCCTGGATGTCGGCCGCTGGCGTACAGTGCCTCGGCTGCCGGGTCCCGTTGGTCGGGCCGCCGGACGGCTGAGCAGCCTCCGGGCTCGGCCCACCGGAGTTTACTCGTACGCGTGTTTAAGCGTTCCCACAGCCTGGGGTGTCACAGTGCGGCGGCCGAACGCCGGCCCCGGCACCGTGCGGATCGGCGCCGGGGCCGGCCGGACCGTCAGCGGGTCTGCCTCGCCGTGCCGTTGAGGTAGGCCAGTACGGCCAGCACCCGGCGGTTGGCATCCTCGTCCGGGGCGAGGTCGAGCTTGCTGAAGATGTTGGCGATGTGCTTGGCCACCGCACCGTCGCTCACCGACAGCCGGGCGGCGATCGCCGAGTTGGAACAGCCCTCGGCCATCAGTTCCAGCACCTCGCGCTCCCGCGGGGACAGCCGCAGCAACGGACCGGGCCTGCGCGCGGTGGTCTCCATCAGCTTGGCGATCACGTCCGGGTCCATCGCCGTGCCGCCGGCCGCCACCCGGCGGACCGCGTCGATGAACTGCCCGGCGTTGAAGACCCGGTCCTTCAGCAGGTAGCCGATCCCCCCGGTGCCGTCGGCCAGCAACTCCCGCGCGTAGAGCTGCTGGACGTGCTGCGACAGCACCAGCACCGGCAGGCCCTGGATCTCCCGCCGTGCCTTGAGCGCGGCCTGCAGGCCCTCGTCGGTGAGCGTCGGGGGCAGCCGGACGTCGACCACGGCCACGTCCGGCCGGTGGGTCAGAAGCGCCTCCAGCAGCTCGGGGCCGGTCTCCACCGCCGCGGCGATGGTGAAGCCGTGCGCTTCCAGCAGCCGGATCAGGCCTTCGCGAAGGAGGTAGAGGTCCTCGGCGAGGACAACTCGCACGGCAACTCCAAGGTGATGGTGGTGGGTCCGCCCGACGTGCTGTCGATGGAGAGGACACCGTCGAAGGTACCCAATCGCTTCTCGATACCACGCAGTCCGGTCCCCCGCGAAGGGTCCGCCACCCCCACCCCGTCGTCCGTCACCGTGATCCGCAGGAGGCCGGCCCGGTAGAGGATGTCCACCCAGACCTGCTCCGCCTCCGAGTGCTTGGCCGCGTTGGCCAGCAGCTCGCAGATGCTGAAGTACACGGCGGCCTCCACCGGCGCCGGCGGACGGTCCGGCAGGCTCACGCACACCTCGGTCGGCAGCGCGCTGTCCAGCGCGAGGGCCCGGACGGCATCGCCGAGTCCGCGCTCGGCGAGCACCGGCGGGTGGATGCCGCGCACCAGGTCCCGCAGCTCCTGGAGGGCCCGGGCCGAGGACTGGCGAGCCTCGGCCAGGAGCTCCCGCGCGGCCCCCTGGTCGGTGTCCATCAGGTGCTCGATGGTGCCCAGCGTCATCCCGATCGCGACCAGTCGCGCCTGGGCGCCGTCGTGCAGGTCCCGCTCGATCCGTCGCAGCTCGGCCGCCTGGCTGCCCGCCGCGTCCGCCCGCGTCTCGGTCAACTCGACGACCCGCCTGGTCAGCTGGGCGCGCGTCGCCCGGCCGTCCTGGTCCAGCACCCGGCGGGCGGCCTCCGCGTACATCCGCACCGCGAACGGTGCCACGAGTATGCCGCCGACGACCATGGCGGCCCCGAGCGCGGTGCTCAGCAGCATGGACGCCATCCGGCCGCTCAGCGGGCCGAAGTCGTCCGCCGGCACCGGCGAGGAAAGGGCGTAGGCGACGCCCAACCCGAACAGAACCGCCAGCGGGCCGGCCAGAGCCACCACAAGGAGCGGGTTCACCAGCATCCAGAGCAACTCGCCCCGGGTGGTCCGGTCCCGCAGGCCCCAGTGGACGACCTGCACGTACTTCGCCACCGTCCGCGAGCGGTGGTACGTGTAACCCGTCCACCAGTGCCCGCGGCCGTCCAACTCCAGCTCCGGACGCGGCTCGTAGGTGGACGGCAGCCGTATGCCGAACCAGCGTTCCACCTGCCCGCGGGTACGGTCGGCGACGCTCCGGACGAGGTGGGCGGCGACCACGGAACCGACGAACGCAGCCACCAGCAGCGCGACGAGGATCCCCGGGGAGTAGTTCTGGAGGACCTGGGCCGCGATCACCCCCGAGAGGACGGCCGCCGCCACCGGCAGCACGAACCCCGGCACCGCGGACAGCAACACCACGAGCAGTCGTGTCAGGCCCTCGCCGCCCGCCGTGAAGGCGGCCCGGGCCTGCGCACGTACGGACGTGCCGCTCGCACGACTCACTGTTGTCACGGGAAGCTCCTGATGCCGGTACCGATCGTCCTCCATCAGTCTTCACGAACCGTCCATCACCCACACTGGCCATGGCACCCCAATCCCGAGGTAGACCTAGGACCACCTGCGAGTGGAGGAAGTGACACCGACCGATGAGACAGTCCGGAAATGCGAAGAACCCCCATCCGGATCCCGGATGGGGGTTCTTCTGAATAATTGTTCGGCGGCGTCCTACTCTCCCACAGGGTCCCCCCTGCAGTACCATCGGCGCTGTAAGGCTTAGCTTCCGGGTTCGGAATGTAACC
>NZ_JBVJBI010000049.1:0-3112 GCF_055589745.1 Kitasatospora sp. NPDC041917
ACAGCGCCCACCCATTCAAGTGGACCAAGACCGCCGACCAGATCATCGACCGAATCTGCCGCTACTGCTCAAGAATCTCCGGACCAGCTCACTAGGACGCCAGGCCGAGGGCGGCCATCCGCTTGGTGTGCGCCTCGGTGATCCGGTTGAACATCTTGCCGACCTCGACCAGGTCGAAGCCCTGCACCTGCACGCCGCCGACCAGCAGGTTGGACAGCGCGTCGCGCTCGGCGACGACCCGCTGGGCCTGGCTGAGCGCCTCGCCCATCAGCCGCCGGCCCCACAGGGCGAGCCGGCCGCCGGCCCGCGGGTCGGCCTCGATGGCCTGGCGGACCTTGTCCACGGCGAACTGGGCGTGGCCGGTGTCGGACATCACGCTCAGCACCAGGTCACGGGTGTCGTCGTCCAGCCGGACGGCCACCTCGCGGTAGAAGTCGGTCGCGATGGCGTCGCCGACGTAGGCCTTGACCAGGCCCTCCAGCCAGTCCGAGGGCGCCGTCATCCGGTGGAACAGCTCCAGCGGCTCGACGAAGGGCCGCATCGCTTCCTGCGGGTCGGCGCCGACCTCGGCGAGCCGGTCGTGCAGCCGCTGGTAGTGCTGGAACTCGGCGGAGGCCATCCGGGCGAGCGCCGCCTTGTCGGCGAGGTCGGGCGCCAGCTTGGCGTCCTCGGCGAGCCGCTCGAAGGCGCTGAGCTCGCCGTACGCGAGCGCGCCGAGCAGGTCCAGCACCGCCGCCCGGTAGCCGGGGTCGGCCGAGCACGCGGCCCAGTCCCCGATCGAGCCGGCCGCCGCGTCCTGCGTCTCACCATGGGTCTCCATGACCCGCAACTTTAGTCCCGCCCCGCCGCCCCGTGCCCGGGCACGCCCGGTGACCGGCCGGACCGGCCGCTCCGGTGGCAGTTGCCGGGGGCAATGTCGGACGCGTCACGTGTTCGAGTCGTCGCCTGACTGTATGGTGGTACGGAGCCCGTCGTGTTCGCATGGTGTCACCGCCGTCTCGGTACCCCGCGCGAACCCTCCGTAGTGGCACCGTCCAGCCGGACGTGTCCGCACCGGAGGCACGGGTACTCACGTACGCGGATGCCCGGTCGGAGAGCCGATCGGCTCCGACCATGGCTTGGACTTCAAGCCTTGGCACCGCATCAGTGGCCGAGCGAGGGCCGCCGAGACCACGCCCCGAGGCGAAGGTCCCGCGCAGGTCCCTCACGGGAATCCTCCCCGACGCCGCCGGCGACGCGCCCCGCACCAGGGCAGCGCGCACCGGCCGGCCGCAGGGACCGGCGCGGTTGTGCGTCCGCGCAGCTGTATCAGGGCCGCCAGGCCCGTAGGCAGCCGCGCGGCTGCCCGCCCGCCGCTCGCTCTCGGCCCTTTCGAAAACGGAAGAGGCAGCACCCTGTCCACCACCGCTGAACCCATCAAGACGACGTTCCGGGAACTGGGGATCCTCCCGGAGACCGCCGAGGCGCTCGAGTCCGTCGGCATCGTCCACCCCTTCCCCATCCAGGAGATGACCCTGCCGGTCGCGCTGACCGGCCACGACGTCATCGGCCAGGCCAAGACCGGCACCGGCAAGACCCTCGGCTTCGGCCTCCCGCTGATCGAGCGGGCCATCGTGCGCGCCGACGTGGACGCCGGCCGGGCCACCGAGGACCAGCTCTCCGACTTCCCGCAGGCGCTGATCGTCGTCCCGACCCGCGAGCTGTGCACCCAGGTCACCAACGACCTGCAGACCGCCGGCAAGGTGCGCAACGTGCGCGTCCTCGCCGTCTACGGCGGCCGGGCGTACGAGCCGCAGGTGGAGGCGCTCACCAAGGGCGTCGACATCGTGGTCGGCACCCCGGGCCGCCTGCTGGACCTGGCCGGGCAGAAGAAGCTCAACCTGTCCAAGGTCCGCGCGCTGGTCCTGGACGAGGCCGACGAGATGCTCGACCTCGGCTTCCTGCCGGACGTCGAGAAGATCATCACCATGCTGCCGGCCAAGCGGCAGACCCTGCTGTTCTCGGCCACCATGCCGGGCCAGGTCATCAACCTCGCCCGCCGGTACATGAGCCAGCCGACCCACATCCGGGCCGCCGCCCCGGACGACACCGGCGCGACCGTCGCCAACATCGAGCAGCACATCTTCCGTGCGCACTCGCTGGACAAGGTCGAGACGGTCTCGCGCATCCTGCAGGCCGACGGCCGCGGGCTGGCGATGATCTTCTGCCGCACCAAGCGCACCGCCGCCGACGTCTCCGACCAGCTGACCCAGCGCGGCTTCGCGGCCGGCGCGGTCCACGGCGACCTCGGCCAGGGCGCCCGCGAGCAGGCCCTGCGGGCCTTCCGCAACGGCAAGGTCGACGTGCTGGTCTGCACCGACGTCGCGGCCCGCGGCATCGACGTCGAGGGCGTCACCCACGTCATCAACTACCAGTGCCCCGAGGACGAGAAGACCTACCTGCACCGGATCGGCCGCACCGGCCGGGCCGGCGCCTCCGGCACCGCCGTCACCCTGGTCGACTGGGACGACATCCCGCGCTGGCAGCTGATCAACAAGGCGCTGGACCTGCCGTTCAACGACCCGGAGGAGACCTACTCCACCTCCGCGCACCTGTACGAGCTGCTGAAGATCGCGCCGGGCACCAAGGGCGTCCTGCCGCGCTCGGAGCGGACCCGCGCCGGGCTCAACGCGGAGGAGGTCGAGGACCTCGGCGAGACCGGTGGACGCGGCGCCCGCTCGGGCCGCGGCGGTCGCGGTGAGCGCAGTGACCGCAGTGAGCGCGGTGACCGTGGTGGACGCGGCGGCCAGGGCGGCTCCGGCCGTCCGGGCGCCGGCGCCGCCACGGCCGAGACCGAGGAGCAGCAGCCGCGCCGCACCCGCGAGCGCCGCCGCACCCGCCGGGGCACGGCGGTCGGCGCCGAGGGCGAGGCCGCTGCCGTCGTGACCGGTGCCGCCGTGGCGACCCCGGCCGTCGAGGGCGCCGAGGACGAGGCCGCTCCGCGCCGTCGCCGTCGCCGCTCGCGCGGCGGTGCCGCCTCGGCCGAGGCCGCGGTGGCGGTCGAGTCGACCCCGGCCGCCGAGGCCGTCGTCGCCGAGGCCGCCGCGGTCGTCGAGGCCGCTGCCGAGGCGGT
>NZ_JBVJBI010000049.1:3209-55760 GCF_055589745.1 Kitasatospora sp. NPDC041917
GGTCACCGAGGCCCCGGCCCCGGCGAAGAAGGCCACCCGCACCCGGACCCGCAAGCCGAAGGCGGAGACCACCGAGACGGCTCCGGCCGCCGAGGCCGTCGTCGCCGAGGCCACCGCGGTCGTCGAGGCCGCTGCCGAGGCGGTCACCGAGGCCCCGGCCCCGGCGAAGAAGGCCACCCGCACCCGGACCCGCAAGCCGAAGGCGGAGACCACCGAGACGGCTCCGGCCGCCGAGGCCGACGTGGCCGAGGCCGTCGTCGCCGAGGCCCCCGCTCCGGTGAAGAAGGCGACCCGGGCCCGCAAGCCGAAGGCGGAGGCCGTCGAGACGGCTCCGGCTGCCGAGGCCGACGCCACCGAGGCCCCGGCCCCGGCCAAGAAGGCCACCCGGGCCCGCAAGCCGAAGGCTGTCGCCGAGACCGCCCCGGAGGCCCCGGCCGCCGAGGCCGCCGAGGCCGCCTCCGAGGTCCCGGCCCCGCGCAAGCGCACCCGCGCCCGCAAGGTCGCCGCGCCGGTGGAGGCCACCCCGGAGAGCTGACACCCCGTGTCTCCCCCCGAGGGGGCGGGCCAGGCCACCCGGCCGGGCCCGCCCCCTCGGGCGTTCCACGCCGCGGTCCCGTCCCGCCGATCGTTCCCGGGGCCCCGACCCGCCTCCGCCTCAGGTCACTAGGCTCGGGGCGCCGGGAGTCCCCGGCGGACCGGCGGGTCGCCGGCAGGACAGCAGGGAGAGCAGCCCATGAGCACGCCGCCGTTTCTGACGCTGCCCCGGTGCGCGCGGGCCGAGCGGGTGGTGACCGGGCGTGGGGAGTTCGCGGCGCTGCGGGCGGAGCCGGCCGGGCCGGTGCGCGGCTCGGCGCTGCTGGTGCCGGGGTTCACCGGCAGCAAGGAGGACTTCATCGCGCTGCTGGAGCCGCTGGCGGCGGCCGGGTACCGGGTGACGGCCGTGGACCAGCGCGGGCAGTACGAGACCGGCGGCCCGGACGACCCGGCGGCGTACGGCGTCGGGGCGCTCGGCGCGGACGTACGGGCGCTGACCGGGGCGCTGACCGCCGACGGCACCCCCTTGCACCTGCTGGGGCACTCCTTCGGCGGCCAGGTGGTGCGCGAGGCGGTACTCGCCGCGGCCGCCGAGGGCCCGCTGCCCTGGCGGTCGCTGACCCTGGTGTCCACCGGCCCGGGCGCGATCGATCCGGCCGAGGCGGCCCGCACCGAGCTGCTGCTGGACGCCCTGCGGGGCATGGACCTGGAGCAGATCTGGCAGGTCATGCGGCAGTTGGAGGCGGAGAGCGGGCAGCCGCGGCCGAACCTGGAACCGGCCGTCGCGGAGTTCCTGCACCGGCGCTGGCTGGCCAACGTGCCGCGGGCGCTGTCCGTCACCGGCGGCCATCTGGTGGCCGCACCGGACCGGGTGGCGGAGCTGGCCGCCGCCACCGCCGGACTGCCGCTGCTGGTGCTGTCGGGCGTGCGGGACCACGCCTGGCCGGTCCCGGAGCAGACCGCGATGGCCGAGCGGCTGGGTGCCCGCCGGGTGGTGGTCGCGGACGCCGGCCACTCCCCCAACGCCGAGCGGCCGGCCGCCACGGCCGAGGCGCTGGCCGCTTTCTGGGGCTGACGCGGCCGGCGCCGACGCCCGCCGGACCGGTCCGGTTCCCCCGGTTCACCGAAAGTGGTCTGTACCACTTCTGCAACTTCGACCGGCTTCACCACAGGACAAAATTCGTTAGTTACGGTAATCTTTGATTCTGTCCGGGAATCATCGCCGGCCTCCGCTCGGCGCCAATCTCCCGAAACCTGGACTTCACGGACGGGCAACGGCCCGGTAGCACCGCCACGTCACCGTGGTTCACGAGGCACTGGACGCACCAGGCAAGCAAGGGGGGCCCTTGCCGCAGCAGACCGCCGCACCCGCGACTACGACCCGCCCGGTCCGGTCTCACCGCCGGATCCGCAGGACCCCGAAAGGGCTGATACCGACTCAGCCGCGACCGCCCCGCCCCGCGGGGTCAGGAAAGGAGACGCCCATGACGAAGACCATGCGCTTCGAGATCGTCCGGCTCGACGACACCAACGGCTCCGCCGCCGACCGCCTCATCGCCGACGCCGCCACCGTGCGCGAGGTCGTCGACGCCGCCGCCCGCACCGGCGAGCGCCTGCTCATCCGCCCGTGCCCGACCGTCTGACCCGGCGCGGCGCCTCCGACCCGGAGCCCACACCCGCCGCCGACGACCCGGGAGCGTCCGATCCGGACGTTCCGATACCCGACTGACGCCCCGTCACCGCATTCGCCGATGACGGGGCGTCAGTGCGTTCGGGGTCGGAGCCGGAACGTTTGCCGCCGCCCGGGACGGGACATCCCCCAACGGGAACCGCCCGCGCCGCGCCCACCCGGTGCCGGTCCGGGCGTCCGCCACCGACAGGTGCCGCCGAGCCCTCCGTACGGGTGATCGTCCTTGACGCGGCGGTCCGGAGGGAGGAGCGTTGACGGCTATGAGGGGCGAGCCAAGCTGCCCGAGGTGCGCCGGTCGGGTCCGCGCCCCCGGTCTGTTCTCAGACACCTGGCAGTGCGACCGGCACGGAGCCGTGCACCCGATGCAGCCCGTGCTGCCCCCGAGTGTGGAGGCCCTCGGCGTCGCCGTCGCCCGCTCCCAGGTCCCGGTCTGGCTGCCCTGGCCGCTCCCGGTCGGCTGGCTCTACACCGGCATCGCCCACGTCGGTGACGACGTTTCGGGAGCCCGGGCCACCGCCGTCGCCTGCTCCGGACCGGCCCCGCTCGGCGGCTTCGGCGAGCTGGTGCTGATCGCCGAGGAGCTGGGCGTCGGCCTCGGTGCCCGCTACGCGGGCCTGCCCGGGCCGGACCCGGGCGACTCCGTCGGCCTCTACAAGCCCGCCGACGCCAAGCTGATGGCCGCCGGGCGGCCCACTCCGATGTTCCACGTCCCGGACGCCCCGGCCGACCGCGCGGTGTTCGCCGGCGAGGGCCGCGGGCTCTGGCTCTGGGCGGTCGCCTGGCCCGAGCAGTCCGCGCTGGTGATGTACGACGAACTGGTGCTGACCGACCTTCGCGAGGCGGGCGCCGAACTGGACCTGCTGCCCTGCGGGGCGCTCTCCCCCCGGCTGCTCGGCTGACCGCTGGCCTATCCTGGGCGGCACCCACGAGCCCCCAGGAGCCCGACCCGTGCGCATCGACCTGCACGCCCACAGCAACGCCTCCGACGGCACCGACAGCCCGGCCGAGCTGGTCGCCGCGGCCGTCGCCGCGGACCTCGACGTGGTGGCGCTGACCGACCACGACACCGTGGCCGGCCACGCCGAGGCCGCCGGGGCGGTGCGCGAGCTGCCCGCCGGCAACCGGCTGACCGTCGTCCCGGGCGCCGAGCTGTCCTGTGCCGTGGACGGCATCAGCATGCACCTGCTGGCGTACCTGTTCGACCCCGAGGAGCCGGAGTTCGCGCGCGAGCGGGACCTGGTGCGCACCGACCGGTTCCGGCGCGGTCGGGCGATCGTGGAGCGCTGCCGGGAGCTCGGCGCGGACATCAGCTGGGAGCAGGTGCGGCGGATCGCCGGGGCCGGCTCGGTCGGGCGGCCGCACATCGCCAGCGCGCTGGTCGAGGCGAGCGTGGTGGCCACCGTCTCGGACGCCTTCACCGCCGACTGGCTGGCCAACGGCGGGCGGGCGGACGTGCGCAAGCACGAGACCGACCCGGTCGCGGCGGTCCGGCTGGTCCGGGCGGCCGGCGGGGTGCCGGTGTTCGCCCACCCTGGCGCGGTCAAGCGCGGCCGGACGGTCTCCGACCAGGTGATCGCCGACCTCGCGGCGGCCGGGCTGGCCGGGCTGGAGGTCGACCACACCGACCACGACGAGGACACCAGGGTCCGGCTGCGCGGCCTGGCCGGCGAGCTCGGCCTGCTGGTCACCGGCTCCAGCGACTACCACGGCACCCGCAAGACCGTCCGGCTCGGCGAACACACCACCGACCCCGAGGTGTACGGGGCACTGCTGGCGCAGGCCACCGGCGCCAAGCCGATCGAGCGCTGAGCGGACGCGAGGACGGACGCGGGGACGGACGCGAACGCGGGGGCCGGGGACTCATGATCCCTTGCCCCGGGGTTCGACGCCGCCGCACCCCGTCCGATCACATCGCGGTCAGTCCAGCCGGACGCCGCGGCGGTTCGGGTCGCGCAGGTCGGCGCCCTGGTCGAGCCAGCGCTCCTGCAGCGCGGCCGCGCCGTGCACCCGCTTCCAGCCCGCCTCGTTGGGCGTCATCGGCAGCAGCGGCAGGAAGCGGACCGGATCGGCCGGCTCGGCCAGTTCCAGGTCCTCGACCAGGCCGCCCGGTTCGGCCGCGAGCACCGAGGTGAAGGGCGCGCCGTCCCAGAGCGGGGAGCCGAGGTCCAGCGAGCCGCCCGGGGCCACCACCAGGCCCTCGACCTGCGGGGTGGCGGCGAAGGTGGCCAGGGTGCGCAGCACGCTGTCGCGCCCGCCCCGGACGGTCAGCACCAGTTCGGCGCGCGGGCCGCGCACCTGGTCGGCGACCGGCGCGGTCGGGTCGGCCATCGGCGCGGCGGACATGCCGAGCGTGGCGTACCGCACGAGGTCCTCGGTGTCCGGGCCGAAGCGCAGCACCTCGATCCGGTCGGCACCGAGGAAGGTGACCGCGGCGCGGCCGCCCGGCTCGCCGAAGGTGGAGATCAGCCGGGCCTCGACGGCGGCCAGCACCGCCTCCCGGGAGAGCTCCGGGGAGGTGCCGCCGTGGGGGTCGCCGAAGAGCGGGAAGTCGTGCGCCATGCCGGTGAGCGTAACCCCCGGGGGTTCGCGGGCCGCGTGCGGGCGGGTGCGCGGGCGCTCGCGGCGGGGCCGCACAAGGATCCTGTAAAGCCTTCGGAAACCTCCGGGAAACCCCACGGCTTCGACGCCCGGTCAGATGTTAGGGTGAGCGACTGGCCACCGGGATCGTTTCGTCCCGGGGCGGCGGCGCGAAGGAGGTGGTTGCGGTGGATACCGGCCGACCATGCAGTACCGGCAGCTCTACCCGGCCCCGACTCCCCCGTACCCCGCGCCCCGCAGGCCCAACCGGCTGAATCAGCCGCGGTAGCCCCGGGCACAGGCCCCACGGCGGACGGACCGGCCGGGAGAGCACTTTCATCCCCCGTTTCACCGGTGTTCTCCGCCGTCGTACCGCGGCCGAACGTTTTTCCTTCCGCGCCGCCGCGCGACGGTTCCTGCCTCTGGGAGCCTGCCATGTCGATGATCAACAGCCTGCGCGCCGCCGTCCGCACCAACCGCCGCCGCGGTGCGTCCGGCGTCTACGACGTCCTGCCCGAGGACGCCGGTTCGGCGGTCGTGGACTGCGCGGTCTACCAGCACGGCAAGCGCAGGGGCGAGACGTGCAGCCCCCGCGAGGCCGCCCGGCGGGTCAAGGCCGCCCACCAACTCCCCGAGGGCGAGGGATCGTTCAGCTGGATCGGGCTGCACGAGCCGACCGAGGCCGAGTTCGAGGGGATCGCCCAGCGCTTCGGCCTGCACCCGCTCGCGGTCGAGGACGCGGTGCACGCGCACCAGCGCCCCAAGGTCGAGCGCTACGACAGCGTGCTGTTCGCCGTCTTCAAGACCATCCGCTACGTGGAGCACGACCAGCTCACGCCCACCAGCGAGGTGGTGGAGACCGGCGAGCTGATGGTCTTCGCCGGCCGGGACTTCGTCATCACCGTCCGGCACGGCGGCCACGGCTCGCTGCAGGAGCTGCGCCACCGGCTGGAGGCCGACGCGGACGAGACCGGGCTGCTCTCCAAGGGCCCGGCGGCGGTGCTGCACGCGATCGCCGACCACGTGGTGGACAACTACCTGCTGGTCGCCGAGCGGCTCCAGAACGACGTGGACGAGATCGAGTACGGCGTCTTCTCGGCCAAGGGCGGGCGCAGCGCCGATGTCGGCCGGGTCTACCAACTCAAGCGCGAGGTACTGGAGTTCAAGCGTGCCGTGGTGCCGCTGCTGCGCCCGATGCAGCAGCTGTCCGAGCCGCTCCAGCGGCTGGTCGACCCGGACATCCAGAAGTACTTCCGGGACGTCGCCGACCACCTGGCCCGGGTCGCCGAGCAGGTGCACGGCTTCGACGAGCTGCTGAACTCGCTGCTGCAGGCGAACCTGGCGCAGGTCTCGGTGGCGCAGAACGAGGACATGCGCAAGATCACCGCCTGGGCGGCGATCTTCGCGGTGCCCACCATGATCACCGGCGTGTACGGCATGAACTTCGATTACATGCCCGAGCTGCACCACGAGTACGGCTACCCGATGGTGCTCGGCGCGATCGTGCTGATCTGCGTCGGGATGTACCGGGGCTTCCGCCGCAACGGCTGGCTCTGACCGCCGCGGCCGGCTCCGGGCCGACGGTCAGCGCCGCCCACCGCGGGCGACCAGGACCAGGCCGAGCAGGATCAGCACCACCGCCGGGTAGGCGGCCGCCGGGGGCCACTGGCCCAGCCAGAGGGCGGCGATCAGCGCCGCACCCGGGGTCTCCAGCAGGATCGCGGTGGAGGTGATCGACGGCCCGAGGTTGCGCACCACGCGGTTGCTCAGCGAGTGGCCGAGCAACTGGGCGGCGACCATCAGCAGCACGATCTGCCACCACACCCCGGCCGGCCATCCGGCCAGCGGCGTTCCGGCCACCAGGCAGATCCCCAGCAGCACGACCGCCGTGGTGGCGTAGCAGACCAGGGTGTAGGCGGTGGTGCTGACGGTCCTGCGGACCTCGGCGCCCAGCAGCATGTACCCGGCCGCGGCCAGGCCCGCGCCGAGCGCGAGGGCGTCGCCGAGCAGTGCGCGCGGGGAGAGCGAGAGGTCCACGCCGGTCAGCACCAGCACGCCGGCGAAGGCGACGATCGTGCCGGTCCAGACCGCTCGCGGCGCCCGGACGCCCATCAGCCGCATCAGCAGGATGGTCCACAGCGGGGTGGTGGTGACCAGGGCGGTGGCCGAGGCCACCGAGGTCATCCGCAGGCTGGGCATCCAGAGCGCGAAGTGCACACCGAGCAGCACTCCCGCGGCCACCGCGAGCAGCAGTGCCCGCCGGCCGATCCCGCGCAGTTCGGCGCGGTGGCGCAGCAGCGCGTACGGGCCGAGGACGCCGACCGACATGACGTTGCGCCAGAAGGCGATCGCCAGCGCGGGCGCGGCGGTGGCGCTGATCAGCGGACCGGACAGCGAGATGCCGCCGATCGAGACGGCGAGCAGCAGCAGGTCGAGGGTGGGGAGCGGGTGCGCCGGCCCCGGGCCGGCGGTCGCGGTCGCGGGGGCGGTCGGGGCGGCGGAGGGGGCGGTCGCGGGCCGGGCGGCGGACACGGCGCTCCTTGCTGGTCGCGGGGGTGGGGCGGTCATACGGTAAGGCCCGTGGCGGCGCAATGGAACTGTCGCCCGGAGGCTGAGACGTCCGACCGGCTCCGGACCGCTCCGCCGGAGGGCCCCCGGTGGCCGTACGCTGTCCGCCATGGACCGTACGCCCGCCGCCGCGACCGCCGACGACTTCCTCGACCAGGCCCTGCTGGAGGAGGCCGCGAAGAAGTCCGGCCTGCTCTGGGTGCGCGCGGACGGGCAGGAGCACGCCCGGCCGCTGTGGCACGCCTGGCACGACGGCGCCGTCGTGGTGGTCGGCGGGGGCGGCGAGCAGCCGCTGCACGGCCTGGAGCCCGGCGCCGGGGCCGTGGTCACCGTCCGCAGCAAGGACAAGGGCGGCCGACTGACCGGCTGGAACGCCCGGGTGGTCGAACCGGCCCCGAACAGCGAGGCCTGGCTGGGCGCCGTCGAGGAGCTCAAGGGCAAGCGGCTGAACGCGCCCGACACCGACGCCATCACCACCCGCTGGGCCCGCGAGTGCCGGGTGCTGCGGCTGGAGCCGACCGGCCCGCTCACCGAGCACCCCGGGGCGATGCCGGACGGCTCGCACGCCGCGCAGCCGCTGCCCACCCCGGCCACCACTCGCCGCCCGATCCCGGCCGGCCTGCCCAAACTGCTGTTCAAGCGCCGTTAAAGGTTCACGCCCGGGACTCGTCCGGCGGCTACCGTGCCTCCCGGCCGGGCCCGGAACACGCGGGTAGCCTTGGCCGCGGACGCGCCCCCGGCGCATCCGGTACGGCATCGAGCGAGTCGAGGGAGTCCATGGCAGGGCCAGGCACCCGGGTCTTCATCTCCCATCTGTCCGCCATCGCGGTCTTCGACCCGAACGGCGACCAGGTCGGGCGGGTCCGGGACGTGGTCGTGTCGCTGCGGCTCGGCGGCCGCCCGCCGCGCGTGCTCGGCCTGGTGGTCGAGGTGGTCGGCCGGCGCCGGATCTTCCTGCCGATGACCCGGGTGACCAGCCTGGAGTCCGGCCAGGTGCTCACCACCGGCGTGATCAACATGCGCCGCTTCGAGCAGCGCCCGTCCGAGACCCTGGTGCTCGCCGAACTGCTGGACCGCACCGTCACCTGGTCCAAGACCGGTGAGCAGGTCACCGTGCTGGACGTCGGAATGGTGCAGAGCCGGCTGCGCGAGTGGGAGATCAGCAAGGTCTTCGTCCAGCTCGGCCGGGCCGGCCGGCTGCGCAAGGGCAAGGGCGAACGGCTCACCCTGGACTGGCAGGACGTCACCGGCTTCTCGCTGACCGAACAGGACCAGGGCGCGGCCAACCTGCTCGCCACCTTCGAGCAGCTGCGCCCCGCCGACCTCGCCAGCGTGCTGCACCACCTGTCCGCCAAGCGCCGGGCCGAGGTCGCCGCCGCCCTCGACGACGAGCGGCTGGCCGACGTCCTGGAGGAGCTGCCCGAGGACGACCAGGTCGAGATCATCGGCAAGCTCCAGGAGGAGCGCGCCGCCGACGTCCTGGAGGCGATGGACCCGGACGACGCCGCCGACCTGCTCTCCGAGCTGCCCGGCGACGAGGCCGAGCGGCTGCTCCAGCTGATGGAGCCGGACGAGGCCGCGCCGGTGCGCCGCCTGCTGACGTACGAGGAGGACACCGCCGGCGGTCTGATGACCACCGAGCCGGTCGTGCTGGAGCCGGACGCGACCGTCGCCGAGGCGCTGGCCCGGGTCCGGGTCAGCGACCACAAGCCCGCGCTGGCCGCGCAGGTCTTCGTCTGCCGCCCGCCGAACGAGACCCCGACCGGCCGCTACCTGGGCACCGTGCACTTCCAGCGGCTGCTGCGCGAACCCCCGTACGTCCTGGTCGGCTCGCTGGTGGACGACGACCTGGACCCGCTGCCGCCGGACACCCCGCTGTCGCTGATCACCAGCTACCTGGCGACCTACAACCTGGTCGCCGCACCGGTCGTGGACGACGCGGACCACCTGCTCGGCGCGGTGACCGTCGACGACGTGCTCGACCACCTGCTGCCGGACGACTGGCGCGACGCCGCGCTGCACGCCCACGACGAGGACCGCGACGACGAGAGCGAAGGGGTGACCGGTGGACGGTGACCGCAGCGGACGGCCGGACGACTCCGCGCGCCGACGCCTCCAGGGAGAACTGCGCCAGCTGCGTCAGCTGCGCGAGCTGCGCACCCGCGAGGGCGGCCGGGACCGGCGCTCGGACACCGCGCCGATCACCGGCACCGGCCGCGCCCGGCTCGACCAGCCGCGCACCGCGCGGCCCGGCCTGCTCTCGCTGCCGTCCTACGACCCGGAGGCCTTCGGCGTCCTGTCCGAGCGGATCGCCCGCTTCCTCGGCACCGGTCGGTTCATCGTCTGGATGACGGTGGTGGTCGTCGTCTGGATAGCGTGGAACACCCTGCTGCCGGCGAACGTGCGCTTCGACGAGTACCCGTTCATCTTCCTGACCCTGGCGCTGTCCCTGCAGGCCTCGTACGCGGCCCCGCTGATCCTGCTGGCGCAGAACCGCCAGGACAACCGGGACCGGGTCAACATGGAGCAGGACCGGGCCCGCAGCGACCGCAACATCGCCGACACCGAGTACCTGACCCGCGAGGTCGCGGCCCTGCGGCACGGGCTCGGCGAGGTGGCCACGCGGGACTTCATCCGGTCCGAACTCCAGTCCCTGCTCAAGGAGATCGACGAGCGCCGGGAGTCCTCCGACGCCCTGTGACCCTCGGCACGCTACCGGCGAGTCAAGGGAATCCGTCGGCGCCGTACCATCAAGGCATGGCCAACGAGACAGAGGTCGCGGCCGGCGTCACGGAGGAGTCCGTACGCCAGGCGCTGGCGACCGTCAACGACCCGGAGATCAACCGCCCGATCACCGAGATCGGCATGGTGAAATCGGTCGGGATCGCCGAGGGCGGCGCGGTGCGCGTCGCGGTCTACCTGACGGTCTCCGGCTGCCCGATGCGCGACACCATCGTCACCCGGGTGCGCGAGGCGGTCGGGAAGGTCCCCGGCGTGACCGGCGTCGAGGTCGAGCTCGACGTGATGAGCGACGAGCAGCGCAAGGAGCTGTCCCAGCTGCTGCGCGGCGGCGCCCCCGAGCGGGAGATCCCGTTCGCCAAGCCGGGCACGCTGACCAGGGTCTACGCCGTCGCCTCCGGCAAGGGCGGCGTCGGCAAGTCCTCGGTGACCGTCAACCTGGCGGCCGCGATGGCCGCCGACGGTCTGAAGGTCGCCGTGGTGGACGCCGACATCTACGGCCACAGCGTGCCGCGCATGCTGGGCGTCGAGGGCCGGCCGACCCAGGTCCAGGACATGATCATGCCGCCGCAGGCGAACGGCGTGAAGGTCATCTCGATCGGCATGTTCACCCCGGGCAACGCCCCGGTGGTCTGGCGCGGCCCGATGCTGCACCGCGCGCTCCAGCAGTTCCTCGCCGACGTGTACTGGGGCGACCTGGACGTGCTGCTGCTGGACCTGCCGCCCGGCACCGGCGACATCGCGATCTCGGTGGCCCAGCTGGTCCCCAACGCGGAGATCCTGATCGTCACCACCCCGCAGATGGCCGCCGCCGAGGTGGCCGAGCGGGCCGGCACCATCGCGGTGCAGACCCACCAGAAGATCGTCGGCGTGATCGAGAACATGTCCGGCATGCCGTGCCCGCACTGCGACGAGATGATCGACGTCTTCGGGACCGGCGGCGGCCGGACCGTCGCGGACGCGCTCACCCGCACCGTCGGCGCGACCGTCCCGGTGCTCGGCTCGATCCCGATCGACGTGCGGCTGCGCGAGGGCGGCGACGACGGCCGCCCGGTCGTGCTCGCCGCACCCGACTCCCCGGCCGGCGCCGCCCTGCGCGCCGTGGCCGGCAAGCTCGGCGGCCGCCAGCGCGGGCTGTCCGGCATGTCGCTGGGCCTGACGCCCAGGAACAAGTTCTGAGACCGTGACCGACGAAGGGCCGGGTGGCCGGACCACCCGGCCCTTCGTCGTACCGTCGCGCGCCCCGGGGCGCTACGGCCGGGTGTAGGCGGCCAGCTCCGGAACGGTGGAGAAGCCGATGCCGTAGGCGCTGACGCCGCGGCCGTAGGCGCCGAGCAGGACGCCGGGGGCCTCGCCGGCCAGCACCCAGCCGTACTCGGACTCGCGGTAGCGGAAGGGCTGCGGCAGCCCGTTGACGGGCAGGCTGAGGGTGGACCAGCCGGGGCCCGCCAGGTCGTCGGCGAGGTCCCAGGCGAGGCTGCTCTGCTGGTCCAGCCAGTCCTGGCGCAGCGCCCGGTCCAGCTGCCCGGGCCAGGTCCCGGCGAGCAGGCCGGAGCCGGCCAGCCAGGCCGCGGAGGAGGCGGAGGTCGCCTCCAGGGTGCCGGTGTTGTCGGCACTGCGGCGGCTGTCCCGGCGCGCCACCGTGACCACGACGGCGAACTTCCGCACGTCGCGCGGCTCGTACCGCTGGGCCGGCTCCTCGCCGTGGCCGAGCGAGCCGTAGTCGACGCTGCCCGCGGTGCGGGGGCCGGCGCCGGCCTGCACCAGGAAGCGACGGCCGGTCCAGCCCTCGTCCAGCCCGTACCAGGGGAAGTCTGCGGACAGGTAGGGCACCAGCGGGTCCACCGGGCCGGCCTGTCCGCCGACCACCGGGCCGCCGGCCGTGGCCGTCGCCCCTCCCGCCTGACTCGTCGCGTCCATCCCCGGGCCTCCTCAAACACACGTTTGCCTGCCGTGGCGCGCTCCCATGGTGGCGCACCGCGGCGCTCCCCGGGGCCGTTCCTGGTACGCGACGGGGCGCGTTGTGACGGACGGCTCAGCGGGAGCAATCAGCACAATAGCGGCGCACACGCCACCGCCCCGCTCAGCCGGTGGCCGGGCGGGGCGGGGGCGCGGAGCCGGAGGCGCCGTACGCGGTGCGGATCGACCGCCGTACGCGGCGTGATCAGGTGGCGTCGGGGTCGAACGGGGGGCGCTCGCCGGGCGCCAGCGGGGCGCCGGTGGAGGCGGCGGCCGGCTCGGACTTCTCGAAGCTGACGCTGCCGCTGCGGCCGTTGACCGGCGCCGCGGGCTTGTCGTCCAGGACCGAGCGGATGTCCAGCGAGTCCTTCATCTCCTTGAGGCCCAGCGGGTCGTCCTGGCCGCCCATGAGCTGCTTGCGGACGAAGGTCTTGGGGTTCAGGTCCTCGAACTCGAAGTCCTGGAACTCGGGGCCCAGCTCGCTGCGGATGTCCTCCTTCGCGTTGTCGGCGAAGGAACGGATCTTCCGGATGAAGCCCATGGTGTCCTGGATCAATTTCGGCAGTTTGTCCGGGCCGAAGATGATGATCGCCATCACGGCAAGCGTCAGGAGCTCCAGCCCACCCACGTCGCTGAACACCTTTGCTCCCTAGCTCGTCGGACGACGGTTCCTACAGGGTAATGGCCACCGGCGAGTCCCTGGTCCACGCTGGGATGAAGCCGTGGTAAAGACCTGCCGGTGGCCGAGGCCGTCCGGACCGGAACACCGGTGTCCGTCGAGGGCCGCTCTAGCGAGTCTGCTGGCGCAGGGCGGCGGGGCCCCCGGGGTAGCGCTCCGGGTAGCCCGGCGGGGTCGCCTCGCGGGTCGCGGCGACCGGGCGGCCCGGGAAGTCCACCGGGACCTGCGCGTTCATCGGGACGAGCCCGCCGCCCCGGCCGGTGCCGGCACCGGGCGGGCTGACGGTGGTGCCGTGGCGCTCCTCGCCCTGGGTGCTGAGCCCGCCGACGCCGCCGAGCGTCACCGCGGCGACGGAGAAGGCGCCCGCGGCCGCGAACACCAGTCGGCGTCCGCGCGCGGGAGGGCGCACGACGGCCGTGGAGGGCTGCGGACGGGCCGGGGCGGCGGTGGGCTCGGGACGGGCCGCGCGCCGGCCCATGAGCGGCCGCAGCACCGCGCCGCGCCCGAAGGCGCGCGGGTCCACCCCGGGCAGCGGGGCGTCGGCGCCGAGCGCGCCCGCGCCGAAGGAGGCCCCGGCACCGCGGCCGAAGGAGCCGCCGTCGAGCCGGCTGCCGCCGAGCGTGCCGGTGGCCGCGACCCCGCCACCGGGCAGGTCGTCGTCGTCATCGCGGCGGCCGCGTCCGGTCGGCCGGTCGCGGTCCGCCGGGGCGTCCTCGGGGAGGTTTCCGACGGCCATCAGGCGGGCCATCAGCGCGGAGGACGGGCCGGGGGTGCCGGTGCGGGTCAGCATGTGCTTGACGGCGCGGCCCTCGTCGGCCTCGGCGAGGCACTGGGGGCAGGTCGCCAGGTGGGCCTGGACGCGGTCGCGCGAGTCGTGGCCGAGTTCGCCGTCCAGGAAGGCGGAGAGGCGCTCGCCCAGGTGGTGCTCCTCGGCGGCGGGCGCGGTGGGGCGGACGGGAAGCGCGTGCAGCGCCGTGTCCGCGGGCAGTGCCACCGCGGGCAGCACGGGCTCACCGGGGTCGTCGCCTCCGCGACGGCCCGGCAGGGCCCAGCCCCGTCGGGTCAGGGACCGGTCGGACGCATCCGAACGATCCGAACCGGACCGGCTGGTTCCGCTCACGATCGCCTCCGTCCGCGCCCACCGGGCGCGACCGCGGCCTCGACCACGCCGACGCCGACCGGCACCGGCTCCTCCGAGCCGCCGCGGCGCTCACGGCCGGGGGCCGAGCCGGGGGCGCGGTGCTTGAGCGCGGCGCGCAGGTGCGAGCGGCCGCGGTGGATGCGGCTGCGGACGGTGCCGAGCTTGACGCCCAGCGTGGCGGCGATCTCCTCGTAGGACAGGCCCTCGATGTCGCAGAGCACCACGGCGGCCCGGAACTCCGGCGCGAGGGTGTCCAGCGCCTGCTGGACGTCGGCGTCGAAGTGGGTGTCGCTGAAGTGCTGGGCCGGGCTGGGCTCGCGGGAGGCGAGCCGCTCGGCCGCGTCCTCGCCGAGCGCGTCGAAGCGGATGCGCTGGCGGCGGCGGACCATGTCCAGGAAGAGGTTGGTGGTGATCCGGTGCAGCCAGCCCTCGAACGTGCCGGGGGTGTAGGTCGACAGCGAACGGAACACCCGGACGAAGACCTCCTGGGTGAGGTCCTCGGCGTCGTGCTGGTTGCCCGTCAGACGATAGGCGAGCCGGTAGACGCGGGCGCTGTGCGCCTCGACGATCTCCTCCCAGGTGGGCGGAGTCCAGGTCTGCGCGTCGGGACCTTCGGTGAAGGTCGCGAGGGCGGGGGCCTCGGTGGCACCGGCGGTCGGCGTAGCGGCCGCGGGCTGGTCCAGGTCGGAGTGCGCAGGCTGGTTCATCACGGGCTTCGGCGTACGGGCCGACGCGGTGCCGCGGGAGTGCCGCCGCACAGGGACGTCGCCCTCGGCCACACCTCCTCGGTCGGCTCTTCTGCCCAGCAGGGCCACCACCATATCCACCTCACCCGTCAAGCCCGGATAAAAGTGCCCGGGAGGCCTTCCGCACCCGGTCCGTCCTGACAACGGCCCGCCGCCGTACGCGGTTCCCGGTCGGCCAGTAATCTGTGCCAGGAAATATCGACATCCCTCGGCACCGGGCTGCCGCCCGGCGCTCCGAAAGAGGCAGCCATCAGCGAATTCGGGCCCGCACGTGCGGCTCTCGCCGACACCTACGTGAGCGAGGACGCGGTGCTGACCTACGCCCGGGCCCAGTCCGCGCGGACCGGGATAAAGGCGATCGGGCCGAGCGGCGGGGCGTGCCTGCGGCTGCTGGCCGCCGCGCTGGACGCCAAGGCGGTCGCCGAGATCGGCACCGGCACCGGGGTATCAGGGGTCTACCTGCTGCGCGGGATGCGGCCGGACGGCGTGCTCACCACGGTGGACTCCGAACCGGTGCGCCAGCAGCTGGCGCGCGAGGCGTACCAGGCGGCCGGGTTCGCGGCCAACCGCTCCCGGTTCATACCGGGCCGGGCCCTGGAGGTGCTGCCCCGGCTCGCCGACGGCCAGTACGACCTGGTGTTCTGCGACGGCGACCCGGTCGAGTCCTGCGAGTACCTGCTGGAGGCGCTGCGGCTGCTGCGGCCGGGCGGGATGGTCTGCTTCGAGGGGGTCTTCCAGGAGGGAAGGCTGGCCGAGCCGGAGCTCCAGGACCCGCAGACCGGCGCCGTCCGGGACCTGGTCCGGGACGTGCGGGAGAGCGAGGCCCTGCTGCCGGCACTGCTGCCGGTGTCGGACGGGCTGCTCTGCGCCATCAAGCGCTGAGCCCGGCGCCATCAAGCGCTGAGCCCGGCGCCCCGCGGGGACCGGGCCCGGAAAACGTGCGGACCCGGGCCGACATGACGTCGTACCCGGGCCCGGCAGCACATCTCCAGGAGATGGCGAGCACCTGCTGCGGTCAGCCGCAGGCCTTCTTCAGGGCCTCGCCGAGGGCGTCGGCCTCGTCAGGCGTGAGCTCCACCACAAGGCGTCCGCCGCCTTCGAGCGGAACGCGCATGATGATGCCCCGCCCCTCTTTGGTGACTTCGAGCGGGCCGTCACCCGTCCGCGGCTTCATGGCCGCCATGCTCGTTCCCCTTCCTGCAACCGCTCAGCTACGCACCGGCAGTCCGTCCACCGCCGGTATCGAACGCATTGATCGGAAGCCATTATCCCGCATGCCACGGGCTGATGACCAACATCACTCTCGGTGCAACCACGGCCGGACCGCCCCCAACCGCCGCAAACCGCGTCATAAGCCCCGGCGTGGCGGCGGCACGGACAGCACCGGAAGGTGCGATACCTCACACTCCCCAGGCCCCCGTGTGCTCCGGCATCCTGACACACACGACCGACACCGCCACGACCCCGGGAGCCCTCACCCATGTCCGATTCCGTGCTGTACGAGCTGGACGGCGGCCTGGCCGTCCTCACCATCAACCGCCCGGAGGCGATGAACGCGCTCGACGTCGCCACCAAGATCGCGCTGCGCGACGCCGTGACCGCCGCGGCCGCGGACCCGGCGGTGCGGGCCGTCCTGCTGACCGGGGCGGGCGAGCGGGCCTTCTGCGTCGGCCAGGACCTGAACGAGCACCTGACCCTGCTGAAGCGGGCCGAGGAGACCGGCGAGGGCGCGCTGCGGACCGTCGCCGAGCACTACAACCCGCTGGTGCGGGCGCTGGCCGGGATGCGCAAGCCGACCGTCGCCGCGGTCGGCGGGGTGGCGGCCGGCGCCGGCGCCTCGCTCGCCTTCGCCTGCGACTTCCGCTTCCTGTCCGACCGGGCCGGCTTCAACACCGCCTTCGCCGGGATCGGGCTGACCGCCGACTCGGGCGCCTCCTGGACGCTGCCCCGGCTGGTCGGGCACGCCAGGGCCACCGAGCTGCTGATGCTCCCCCGGACGGTCAAGGCCGCCGAGGCGATGGAGCTGGGCCTGGCCACCAAGGTGGTGCCGGCCGAGGAACTCGCCGCCACCGCCCGGGCCTTCGCCCGCGAGCTGGCCGAGGGCCCGACCGTCGCCTACGGCGCCATCAAGGAGTCGCTGGCGTACGGCGCCTCCCACTCGCTGGACGAACTCCTCGACAAGGAGGACGAGTTGCAGACGCTGGCGGGCGAGAGCGAGGACCACCGGATCGCGGTGCGCGCGTTCATCGCCAAGGAGAAGCCGACGTACCTGGGCCGCTGAGGCGCGCGGGGGCCGACCACCGGGTCCCCGCGCCGGCGGTCAGCCCTTGGCGCCGGTGCGGACGTGGCAGTCCGCCAGGTGGTCGTCGACCAGCCCGCAGGCCTGCATCAGGGCGTAGGCGGTGGTCGGGCCGACGAAGCGGAAGCCCTCCTTCTTCAGCGCCTTCGCCAGCGCCGTCGACTCCGGCGTGACGGCCGGCACCTCGCTCAGCGTGCGGGGGGCCGGCCGGTCCGGCTCGGCGGCGAACCGCCAGATCAGCGCGTCCAGGCCGCCCTCCAGATCGCGGGCGACCCGCGCGTTGGCGATCGCCGCCTCGATCTTGGCCCGGTTGCGGATGATGCCGGCGTCGGCGAGCAGGCGCTCCTTGTCCGCCTCGCCGAACTCGGCGACCTCGGCGATCTCGAAGCCCGCGAACGCGGCCCGGAAGCCCTCGCGGCGGCGCAGGATGGTCAGCCAGGACAGGCCCGACTGGAAGGCCTCCAGGCAGACCCGCTCGAACAGCGCGTCGTCGCCGTGCACCGGACGGCCCCACTCGGTGTCGTGATAGACCCGGTAGTCGTCGGTGGAATCGCCCCAGGCGCAGCGGCGCAGCCCGTCCGCACCGAGCACCGCGCCCTCGACCTCACCACTCATGCGCACCCGTTCACTTGTCGGCCCCCGGCTTCGCGTCCTCGGGGGTCTGCTCCCCGGCCGGCTGCTTGGCGAGCACCACGGCCGGCTCGACCACCTGGGCGAACTGCTCCAGGCCGGGCAGCGGCTCGGCCGCCGGGTCGGGGGCGGTGGTCGCCTCGACCGCGCCGCGCAGGTGGGCGGCGGCCTCCAGCTCGGCGATCCGCGTGTCGCGGTAGGCGAGTTCGGCGCCGAGGCGGTCCAGGACGTCGTCCACCTCGTCCATCCGGTAGCCGCGCAGCGCCATCGGCAGGCGCAGCTCGTCCACGTCCGCCTTGCCCAGCGGGCGGTCCTGCGGCAGTCGCGCGGAGATGCGGTCCGGTACCGCCTCCGGCATCGACCCACCCCCACCCAGCGCCACCAGGGCGGCACCACCGACCACCACGGCCATGGCGACCACGATCACCCAGAACACGAGCTGTCCTCCCGAACTCCCGGCCGGTCCGCTATGTGGTGGCAGGTAACCACACTGATCATGACAGCATGGTCCCTTAGTGAGGCCGGGGGCCATCATCGCACCCGCAGGAGCTGTGGAGGAGACATCGGTGGCACTGCGCCTGGGACCGCGGGAATTCGGTGACGACGAGCTGGTGATCATGGCGATCGTCAACCGGACGCCGGACTCGTTCTTCGACAAGGGCGCGACCTTCGCCGACCGGGCCGCCTTCGCCGCCGCGGACCGGGCGATGGCCGAGGGCGCGGCGATCCTGGACATCGGCGGGGTGAAGGCCGGGCCGGGCGACGAGGTCACGGTCGAGGAGGAACTGCGGCGCACCGTGCCCTTCGTGGCCGAGCTGCGCAAGCGCCACCCCGAGGCGGTCATCAGTGTGGACACCTGGCGGCACGAGGTCGGCGAGGCGGTCTGCGAGGTGGGCGCGGACCTGCTGAACGACGCCTGGGGCGGGGTGGACCCGAAGCTCGCCGAGGTGGCCGCCCGGTACGACGCCGGGCTGGTCTGCACCCACGCCGGCGGCGCCGAACCCCGCACCCGGCCGCACCGGGTCGGGTACGAGGACGTGATGGCGGACATCCTGCGGGTGACCGTGGGACTGGCCGAGCGCGCGGTGGAGCTCGGCGTGCGGCGGGACGCGGTGGTCATCGACCCGGGGCACGACTTCGGCAAGAACACCCGGCACTCGCTGGAGGCCACCCGGCGGCTGCCGGAGATGACCGCGACCGGCTTCCCGGTGCTGGTCTCGCTCTCCAACAAGGACTTCGTCGGCGAGACCCTGGACAAGCCGGTGAACGAGCGGCTGCTCGGCACCCTGGCCACCACCGCGGTCTCGGCCTGGCTGGGCGCGCGGATCTACCGGGTGCACCAGGTCGCGGAGACCCGCCAGGTGCTGGACATGGTCGCCTCGATCCGGGGCACCCGCGCCCCGGCGGTCGCCCGCCGGGGGCTGGCCTAGACCCCGCCCGGGCCGGGGCCCGCCCGCTGGTCCGGCCGACGGGGCGGGGCGGCCGGGCGTTGGGGCTAGATCTCGCCGGCGGGCCGGCGGGCGTCGGCGAGGATCTTCATGACCTCGTCGATCTCGTCGGTGATGTGGAACAGCTCCAGGTCGTGCGGGGCCGCCTTGCCCTGCGCGACCAGGGTGTTCTTCAGCCACTCGTAGAGGCCGCCCCAGTAGGCGCTGCCGTAGAGGATCACCGGGAAGCGGGTGACCTTCTTCGTCTGCACCAGGGTGAGCGCCTCGAACAGCTCGTCCAGCGTGCCGAGGCCGCCGGGCAGGACCACGAAGCCCTGGGCGTACTTCACGAACATCGTCTTGCGGACGAAGAAGTAGCGGAAGTTCAGACCGAGGTCGACGAACTCGTTGAGGCCCTGCTCGAAGGGCAGCTCGATGCCGAGCCCGACACTGAGGCCGCCGGCCTCGGAGGCGCCGCGGTTGGCGGCCTCCATCGCGCCCGGGCCGCCGCCGGTGATCACCGCGTAGCCGGCCTCGACGAGGGCCCGGCCGATCTCCACGCCCGCCTGGTACTCGGGCGAGTCGACCGGGGTCCGGGCGGAGCCGAAGACGCTGATCGCGGGCGGGAGTTCGGCGAGGGCGCCGAAGCCCTCGACGAACTCGGAGGTGATCCGCAGGACCCGCCACGGGTCGGTGTGCAGCCAGTCGGTGGGGCCGGTGGTGTCCAGCAGGCGCTGGTCCGTGGTGCTCGTGCCGACCTGGTCCCGGCGCACCAGCACCGGGCCCTTCTGCTTCTCGGGCCAGGCCTTCTTCTTCCGCGGCACCCCGACCTGCTCGGGACCGTGACCGTAGTGCTTCTCGTCTCCTGTGCCTGTCATGACGAAACCCTACGCCGATCTTCCCCCGTTTTCAGGCAACGGGGGAAGGTCGGTTGAGCAACCGGAAGGTGGCGTTCGGCCGCTGATCGTACGAGCTGAGCCGCGCGCGGCTCAGCTGGTCAGCCAGGCGCGCAGCCGCTCCTCGACCTCGGCGATGGCGCTCAGCGAGCAGTGCTCCTCGCGCTTGTGCGCCAGGTTCGGGTCCCCGGGGCCGTAGTTGACGGCCGGGACGCCGAGCGCGCTGAAGCGGGCGACGTCGGTCCAGCCGAACTTGGCCCGGGCCTGGCCGCCGGTGGCCGCCAGGAAGGCCTGGGCGGCCGGCTGGGCGAGTCCGGGCAGGGCGCCCGCGGCGAAGTCGGTGACGGTCAGCTCGAAGCCGTCGAAGACCTCGCGCACGTGCTTCTCCGCGTCGGCCTCGCTGCGGTCCGGCGCGTAGCGGAAGTTGACCGTGACGACGCACTCGTCCGGGATCACGTTGCCGGCCACGCCGCCGTCGATCCGGACCGCGTTCAGGCCCTCGCGGTACTCCAGGCCGTCGATCTCCACCCGGCGCGGCCGGTAGTCCGCGAGCCGGGTGAGCACCTCGGCGGCGTGGTGGATGGCGTTGTCGCCGAGCCAGCTGCGGGCCGCGTGGGCGCGCACGCCGGTGAGCCGCACCTGCGCCCGCAGGGTGCCCTGGCAGCCGCCCTCGACCATGCCGCCGCTGGGCTCCATCAGCACCGCGAAGTCGCCGGCCAGCCACTGCGGGTGGTCCTTGGCGAGGTGGCCCAGGCCGTTGCGGTGGGCCTCCACCTCCTCGCAGTCGTAGAAGACGAAGGTGAGGTCGCGGTTGGGCTCGGCGAGCGTGGCGGCCAGGCGCAGTTGGACGGCCACGCCGGACTTCATGTCCGAGGTGCCGCAGCCGTAGAGCAGGTCGCCCTCGACGTACGAGGGGAGGTTGTCGGCGATCGGCACGGTGTCCAGGTGGCCGGCCAGGACGACGCGCTCGGCCCGGCCCAGGTTCGTCCGGGCGACCACGTTGTTGCCGTGGCGGTCCACGGTGAGGTGCGGGTAGCCGCGCAGCGCGGCCTCCACGGCGTCGGCGAGCGCCTGCTCGTCGCCGCTCACCGAGGGGAAGTCGACGAGGCGGGCGGTCAGCGCGCCGCCGTCGAGAGTGAGGTCCAGGGGCGTCGGGTTCGGGCTGCTCATGGGCGCCAGCCTAGTCCGCGGCCCGGTGCGGGCCGGTGCGGCCGCCCGGTGACACGGACCGGCCCCCGCCGCCCCGGGGGCGGCGCCCGGACGGCGAGTGGGCGGGCAACGGCAACCGGGAGGCGCCGCACATCCGTCCGAGTGGGTACGGTGTCGGATCAAGGAGCAGGCGCGAGAGGGGCGACGGTGGCCAGGAGAAGGAGCAGCGAGGAGCTGGGCGACGAAGAGGAGCCCACTCGCCGCCGCGGGCCGCTGCGCGCCCTGCTGATGGTGATCGTCGGGCTGCTCGGCCTGGCCCTGGTCGCCGGTCTGGCCGTGGTCGGGATCTGGTGGTTCGGCTTCAAGCCGGGCGCGTCCGAGGAGTGCACGGTGAAGACCGCGGCGGGCAGCGGCACGCTGGAGCTGCCGCAGGCCGCCAACGCCGCGACGATCGCCGCGGTGGCGCGCTCGCGCGGGCTGCCGGACCGGGCCACCACGATCTCGCTGGCGACGGCCATGCAGGAGTCCAAGTTGCGCAACCTGGCGGGCGGCGACCGGGACTCGATCGGCCTCTTCCAGCAGCGGCCGTCGATGGGCTGGGGTACCCCGGCGCAGATCTCGGACCCGGTGTACGCGACCAACAAGTTCCTGGACGGCCTGGTCAAGGTCCCCGGCTACACCCGGATGCCGCTGACCGACGCCGCGCAGACGGTGCAGAAGAGCGGCTACCCGCAGGCCTACGCCAAGCACGAGACCAAGGCGACCCTGCTCACCTCGGCGCTGGCCGGCCGGGAGCCCGCCTCGTTCTCCTGCGTGGTGCACGACTACGCCAAGCCGGATCCGGCGGACTCCGCCTCCGCCTCCGCCTCCCCGGGCGCGACGCCGGGCGCCACCGCGACCCCGGCCGCGGCGCCGGACCGGGCCCAGGTGCTGTCCGACCGGGTGCGCCGGGAGTTCGGCCGCACGGTGACGCCGGCCACCGGCTACACCTCGACCGTCAAGGGCGCCGAGAACGCCGTCTCGCTGACCCCGGACCCGGCCACCGCCGCGCTGACCTCCTCCTCGGACGCGGGGGCGGACGGCGGGGTGGTCGCCGAGCGGGCGAGCGGCTGGGAGGTCGCCCACTGGGCGGTCGCCCAGGCCCAGCAGCTGGGCATCGCGACGGTCGCCTACGACGGGAAGATCTGGCGCAAGTCCAAGTCCGAGGACGGCTGGCAGAGCCAGACCTCGGGCACCTCGACCAAGCTCGTCCAGGTCACTCTGGCCCCGGCCGACAAGGGCTGACGCACTGGTGTTCGGGTTGCCGCCGGTCGGGTGATTCCGGTCAACCCCGGTGGACCGACCCCCTGTTCCGGCGAACCGGGATGGAGAACCGTCACTGCCCTTGGCCGGGGCCGGTTCGGCGACGTCCGGCCGGGCCCGGCGGACACCCCTGTCGTGGTCGTACGATCCGATGATCGGCCAGGAAGCTTCCTTGCACCGGCCGAAACCTTCTGGCTTCTCAAGCGGTAACAACGTCGTCCGCCCGATCGGCCACACCCGGCCCCCGGGGCGGACGGGACGGACCCAGACCCCTTCGAGGAGCCCCATGTCTCACCCCCTCACGCGCCGGATCGCCCAGGCCGCGCTCGTCGTGGCCGCCGGAGCGACCCCGCTGCTCGCCGCCGGCTCCGCGTCCGCCCTGGGCGGAGACGCCCTGCTGCCCAAGAGCGACCTCGCGGCACCGCTGGGCCAGCTGACCAACACCGACACCGGTTCCACCCTCCAGCACACCACCCACCAGCTCGGCCAGGCCGCCGGCACCACCGGTGCGGCCACCGTCGCCGCAGGCGTACCGGCCTCCGCCGACGCCGCCGGCAACATCGTCGCCCAGCAGCTGCCCGAGGCCAACGAGAAGGCCGGCTCGCTGACCGCCCCGGTCGACCAGACCGCCGCGACGGCCGGCCAGCTCTCCTCGGTCACCCCGAAGGTCACCTCGGCCCTGGCCGGCAAGCTCGGCGAGGCCGTCACCGGCAAGAGCACGGCCACCCGCAGCGCCACCGCCGGCACCGGCCCGCTCGACGGGCTCACGTCGGGCCCGGTCACCCAGACCCTGCCGGCCGCCGGGACCCTCACCGGCGCCGTCCCCGGCGGCACCGCCGTCGCCGACGCCCTGCCCGTCGGCGCGGTGCAGCGCGCGCTGCCGCTCGGCTCCGTCGAGCAGACCCTGCCGGCCGACCTGCCCGCCACCGACGTGCTCGGCCTGGCCGAGCACGGGTCGGCCAACCGCCTCGGCGGTGCCGACCTCGGCTCGAACAGCCCGCTGTCCGGCCTGACCGGCGCACTCGGCCCGCTCGGCGGCCTGCTGGGCAGCCTCAACGGCGGCGGCCTCAACGGCCTGCCGCTGTAACCCCCGCCTCCGCGGAGAACCCCGAAGGGGGCCGGTGTCCGTGACACCGGCCCCCTTCGCCGTACGGTCGTCCGGGTGCGGTCAGCGCGCCGCGCCCAGCCGCTCCACGGCCGCGGCGACCCGCTCGTCGGTCGCCGTGAACGCGACCCGCACGAAGCGGTCGCCGGCCGGCCCGTAGAAGTCGCCGGGCGCCACCAGGATGCCCAGCCCGGCCAGTTCGGCCACCGTCTCCCAGCACGGGCGGTCCTGGGTCGCCCACAGGTAGAGGCTCGCCTCGGAGTGCTCGATCCGGAAGCCGTACGCCTCCAGCGCCGCCCGCAGGGCCGAACGCCGGGCCGCGTACCGCTCGCGCTGCTCGGTCACGTGCGCGTCGTCCGCGAGCGCGGCGACCGTCGCCGCCTGGACCGGCGCGGGCACGATCAGGCCGCCGTGCTTGCGCACCTCCAACAGCTCCTTGACCACCACCGGGTCGCCCGCCACGAAGGAGGCGCGGTAGCCGGCCAGGTTGGAGCGCTTGGAGAGCGAGTGCACGGCCAGCAGGCCCTCGTGGCCGTCGCCGCAGACGTCCGGGTGCAGGACCGAGACCGGGTCGGCCTCCCAGCCCAGCTCCAGGTAGCACTCGTCGCTGACCAGCAGTGCCCCGTGCTCCCGGGCCCACTCGACGGCGCGGCGCAGCTCGTCCGCGCCCAGCACCCGGCCGGTCGGGTTGGACGGCGAGTTCACCCAGAGCAGGCGCACCCGGGAGCCGTCCAGCTCGTCCACCGAGTCGTACTCGACCGGCTCGGCGCCGCACAGCCGGGCGCCCACCTCGTAGGTCGGGTAGGCCAGGCGCGGGTAGGCGACCTGGTCTCCGGGGCCGAGGCCGAGCTGGGTCGGCAGCCAGGCCACCAACTCCTTGGAGCCGACGGTCGGCAGCACGGCCTGCGGGCCGAGCCGCGCGCCGAGCCGGCGGTGCAGCCAGCCGGCGATCGCCTCGCGCAGCTCCAGCGGGCCCCAGACGGTCGGGTAGCCGGGGGTGTCGGTGTGCGCGGCCAGCGCCTTCTGGACGACCTCGGGGACCGGGTCCACCGGGGTGCCGACGGAGAAGTCGCAGAGCCCGCCCGGGTGGGCCAGGGCGGTCGCCTTGTACGGTTCCAGCTTGTCCCAGGGAAAGACCGGGAGCTTGTCCGAAACGCGACGCGCCGCCCCCGGGTGGCCCGGGAACGGCGCGCGCGTGCTGTTGGTGCTCACAGCTGTTCTGCCACCGATCGTCAGTGGTCGGCGTTCTGCGGCGGCAGAGCGGCGATGAACGGGTGGTCACGCTCGATCAGGCCGAGCTTCGAGGCGCCACCGGGCGAACCCAGGTCGTCGAAGAACTCGACGTTCGCCTTGTAGTAGTCCTTCCACTCCTCCGGAGTGTCGTCCTCGTAGAAGATCGCCTCGACCGGGCAGACCGGCTCGCACGCGCCACAGTCGACACACTCATCCGGGTGGATGTAGAGCGATCGCTCGCCCTCGTAGATGCAGTCAACCGGGCACTCTTCGATGCACGCCTTGTCCTTCACGTCGACACAAGGCTGCGCGATGACGTAGGTCACGCTGTCGTTCCTCCTCGGAAGGGCCTGGTGGCCCGTTCTGTTCTGCTGCCGTGCGCGGTGAGCGCGGCGTCGTCGATGCCCGCCCCTAGTATCGCGGGTCGGAGACCGCAAATGCACAGGAGGTGGCCAGATGGCGACGGTCAACCCGGTCGGCGACCGTCCGGAGGTCCGGATAGATCGCTCTGACGTGGGACGACGCGTGTCGGTCCGACGCCTCGCGGAGTTCGTGGACGACCGGCCGGTGTTCCGGGATTCGATCGGCGTGCTCACATCGTGGGACGATCATGGGCTGACGATCGCCCCGCGTTCCGGCGATCCGGTGCACTTGCCGGAGAAGCTGCTGGTCGCAGGCAAGGTCGTGCCGCCGTTTCCGGTTCGGCGGGCCACGTTGCCGGTCACCGCGCCGGTCGAACTGCAGCGGATCGCGGGCCGCGGCTGGCCGGCCGTCGAGCAGGAGCCGCTCGGCGAGTGGACGCTGCGCGCCGCCGCCGGGTTCACCCGGCGGGCCAACTCCGTCCAGGCGCTCGGGGACCCAGGGCTGCCGCTGCCTCGGGCGCTGGCGGCCGTCCGCGCCTGGTACGCGGCGCGCGGGCTGCCCGCGTACGTCGAGGTGATCTCCCCCGGCTCGCCGACCGCGCTGGTCGCCGAACTCGACCGGCTCGGCGCCGGGTACGCGCCCACCCTGGTCCGCACCGCCCCGCTGGCCGTGCTCGCCCGGGTCGGCACCGGGCACGAGAGGGTCCGGCTGGCGCGGACCGCGGACGACCGGTGGCTGTCGGCGTACCGGCGGGTGAGCGGCGACCCGGCCGTCGAGGAGGCCGCCCGGCAGGTGCTGCACGGCGGGCCCTCCGTCTGGTTCGCCACCGTGCCGGGCGCCCCCGGGCAACCCCCGCCGGCGATCGGACGCTGCGTCGTCGAAGGGGACTGGGCCTGCTTCGGCGCGATCGAGGTCCAGCCGTACGCCCGGCGGGCCGGGCTGGCGACGGCGGTCATGGCGGTGCTCGCCTCGCGCGCGGCCGAGGAGGGGGCGAGCGGCGGGTACCTCCAGGTCGAGGCGGAGAACGCGGGGGCGATCGCGCTCTATGACGGACTCGGCTTCACGACCAGTCACACTTACCACTACGCCCTTCTTCCCCAGGGGTAGCCGCCAGGCCGTACCGTCCGACCGATCACCCGACCGTCCGTCCGCCACCTTGTCCGTCCGCCGTACGAAAGCCGTCGCCGTCACCGTGACCGAGCAGAGCAGAGACCGCTTCCGGACCGCCGCCCGCGCCGAGCAGCCCGACCCGGTGCTGCTGTGCCTGCTCGCCGCCGCCGAGCACGGCATGGTGCCCGACCCCGGCGACCCCGGCGAGCCGCCCGGCGTGGACGCACTGCTCGCCGCCTGCGAGGCCGCGCTGGAGCGGCACGCGGCAGCCGTCCGGCAGGCCGTCGCCGAGCGGGCGCCCACCGGGCCGGAGGAGACGGCCGCCCTGCTCGCCGCGGTGCTCGGCGGACGGGAGCGATTCCACGGACGGCAGTCGGACTACCGGCGCCTGGAGTCCTCGCTGCTGCCCGAGGTGCTGCGGCGGCGGCGCGGACTGCCGATCACGCTCTCCCTGGTGTGGACGGCGGTCGGGCGGCGCGCCGGACTGACCGTCCACGGCATCGCGCTGCCCGGCCACTTCATCGTCGCGGTGGGCGGCCCGGCGGGCGGCGAGGACTACGTCCTGGCCGACCCGTTCCACGGCGGTCGGCTGCTCGACCCGGAGGACGTCGAACGGCTGGTCGCCGCCGCCGGGCAGGAGTTCACCCCCGCCCTGCTCACCCCGGCCCAGCCGCTGGAGATCGTGCTGCGGGTGCTCGGCAACATCCGGGTCTGGGCCGCCGACCGCCCCGAGCACGCCCGCACCCAGCTGTGGGCCACCGAACTCTCCCTGCTGCTGCCCCGGCACCCGGCCCAGCTGCGCCTGGAACGGGCCGAACTCCTCGTCCGCACCGGGGACTTCCTCGGCGGATCGGCGGAGATGGACGCCTACGCGCAGATCCTGGACACCTTCGACCCGGACACCGCCGCCAAGGTCCGCCAGGAGGCCCGGGCGGCCCGGCACCGGCTCAACTGACCCTCCCGCCTACAGCCAGCCCTTCTCGCGGGCGATCCGCACCGCCTCGGTACGGTTGCGGGCCCCGGTCTTCTGGATCGCCATCGACAGGTAGTTGCGCACCGTCCCCTCGGACAGGTGCAGCCGCCGGGCGATGTCCGCGTTCACCGCGCCGTCGGCGGCCGCGCCCAGCACGTCCCGCTCGCGCGGGGTCAGCGGGTTGGCGCCCTCCGCCAGCGCGGCGGCGGCCAGCACCGGATCGATCACCCGCTCGCCGCGCAGCACCCGGCGGATCGCCTCCGCCAGCTCGGCGGCCGGCGCGTCCTTCACCAGGAAGGCGTCCGCGCCCGACTCCATCGCCCGGCGCAGGTAGCCGGGCCGGCCGAAGGTCGTCGCGATGACCACCTTCGTCCCGGGCGCCCGGCCGCGCAGCTCGGCGGCCGCCTCGATGCCCGTCATCCCCGGCATCTCGATGTCCAGCACGGCGACCTGCACGTCGTTCGCGAGCACCGCCGCCACCACCTCGTCCCCGCGGCCGACCTGCGCGACGACGTCGATGTCCCCCTCCAGCCCGAGCAGCGCGGCCAGCGCCTCCCGGACCATCCCCTGGTCCTCGGCGAGGAGGACTCTTACACATTGTACGGGCGTCTCTGACGCGTCGTCGTCCATATGACCAGCCTAGACAGCACGAAGCCCCGCCCGGAGAGGATCCGGACGGGGCGCTGTGGGGGTCTTACTCGGGGCGGCTCGGCGAGCACGCCCACGCGGAGTACCCGGGGCCGCTCGCGACTTCGCGGTAGCTCACCAGGGCTGGGCTGGTGGCTTCCCGCTTGCACCGGGTGCAGTAGATCGGGCCGACGCGCGGCCAGTCTTCACCGAGGGCGTTCGCGTGGTTGTTCCGGTGGAACGGGTCGAGCACGCAGGGGAAGTCCGGGCGCGGAGGAGGGCGCCGCACGTGGGCTTCGCGGTGGTTGCCGGGGTCATCACGCCACCGCCCTTGCGAGGGTGTGCGCGCCCGGGTAGGTGTATCCGGGGTCGGGCAGCCCCTCGGCAACCGCGCGCAGAGCTTCGCGTCGGTCGTACTGGCGCTGCATTTCGTCCAGACCAGCCCGCCGTGCTTCGTGGTCGATGTGTGGGCGGACCAACGGGCCCATGTGCAGGCGGTCCGACTTGGGCTGGTTCGCGGGCTCCGGGGTCGGCATGGGGGCGCTTGGTTCACGGTGGGGGAAGGCGGGGGTTCGACGGGTGTACACCAGGACGGGACAGGGGGCACCTGCCCGGCGGCGGCCCCGCGGCGCGGCCTCGCCGGTGAGCCAGAGTGCCAGGATCGTTGCCCCGGACAGGCAGCCGGCGGCGGCGGTGAACCAGCTCCGGAATGTAAGGTCTGACGTGTCGTGCAGCTCCTCGAAAGCTGTTCGGCGTTGCCCCCGACAGCCGGTCCTAAGCGGCGGTCGGGGGTTCTTTCGTGATCGACGGTACTCAACCTGTCCATACCTGTCCATGGCCATCCCGGGCTATGCCCGGCTGGCCCTCGCGACTACCGTCAGGGGGTGTTTGAGTTCAGCCCGTCCCGCCCGAAGTGGGAACAGATCGCAGAGATCGTCACCGCCAGAATTGCCGCCGGCGAGCTCCGACCCGACGACAAGCTGTCCGAGGTGGAGTTGTCTGCGGAATTCGGCGTGGACCGAAAGACCGTGCGGAAGGCGATTGCCTCACTGCGGGATGCCCACCTGGTGGTCACCCGTACCGGCATGGGCAGCTTCGTGACCCACCAGGAAGTACGCGGGGACGAGTAGGCCCCGCGCTACCGGAGTTCACCAGCGGAGCGGGGCGGTGAGGCGCGGGTAAACGTCGGAACGTCCGGACAGCGATCGTTCACGTCCCGGCCGCCGAACTTACTGGTCGAGCGGCTTACGGTGTCGGCCACTGCCCTTCCGAAGCAGCGAAACCGGTGTGTCCTCTTGCGGGTCCGCGAACCCGACCTCCCGCCGCACGATCACTGGATAGGCATCCGCATAAGTGCTGGCGACGCCCACCGGCTGCCACGCCGCACCGTCCCACTCCACAACCATGCGCGGAGCGTCCTCGAACAGGCCGCCGCGCCGGACAGTCGGGTCAAGGGTCAGCGCATCCCGTGTGCCCGGCGGCCGCTCGCGGTTGGCGCGAGCGTCGTACCACTCGGTCACGGTTTCGTCGTCGGGTTCGAGCACGGCTGGCCCTCTCGCTCGGCGTCAATCCGAGGTTAGCGGCCCGTCCGGTCGAGTGGAGCCCGGCCAACCCAAAAGCCCGAGCGGCGCCCGGTCGCGCAACGCATCGGCGTACGCGGTCGAGTCGTCGAACTCCCGGAAATGGGTGATCGGGTCCTGCGCGGCGTAGAGCATGGCGAGGGCGCAGCACAGGCAGAAGTCCTGTCCGGTCTCCACGTCCCGCAGATTCGCGTAGTGCTGACAACCGGACCACTGGCACCGCCTACGGTGCCTTCCGACGGCTCTCCGTCCCGCCATGCTCCGATGGTCCACCGTTCTACTTGGGTTCCTGACCGAGCACGGAGAGTCGCTGTGCCGAGCGGAGCCGCAGCGCGGTCTTGCTGGTCGGCAGTTCCGCCAGCGAGTCACCGAACAGCTTCACCAGGTTGCCGGCCAGCGCGGCGAAATCCTGCCCACCGAGGTTCGGCGGCAGCGCATCCCGCAGTTCCTCGCTGTCCTCGCACAGCTCCCAGAGTTTGCGCAACGCCCAGTGTTTCGTGAGGAGTTGAACGCCGAAGGTGATGTGCAGGCTGTGCTCCTCGGCGCTCTGCCCGGCGTGCACCCACCCGCGCGGGATGAACAGCACCTGCCCGGCCCGCAGCGTGACCGAGAAGTCCGGAGCGGTCGCCGCGAACCGGAGCTTGTCCTCCGGGTCGAACCCGATCTTCGACCAGTTGTGATGCTCCAGCGGGTTCACGAACGTCGGGGCGAACAGCCGCCACTCCTTCGCACCCTCGGCCTGTGCGATGAAGACGTGATGGCAGTCCCAGTGCCACCCGAACCCCTGCGCCTTCCCGGCCGGGGTGAGGTAGAAGTTCCCCGTCACGGGGTGGCCGAGCATGGACGACAGTTCCTTGCAGAACTTCATGATCGGCGGGTAGGACCGGTGCAGGCCGTTGAGAACCAGGGTGTCCGTCGGGTGGTCGGCGGACGGCCGCTCGGCGGTCAGCACACCGTCGCGGACCATGCCGAACCCTCCCGGTCGGATATCCGGATCGGCCAGGATCTCGCGGGCTGCCTGCCTGGTCGCGAGCTGTTGCAGGTCCGCCGTGTCACGGTCGTACACCGCGGGCGCCGAGGGCCACGCGGTGCGGAAGGCGTCCGGGTCGGTGACCAGCCTTGAAAGTGCAGTCTGCATGGTGGCGCTCCCTTCTCGTAGGGTGGGAAGGGGCGACCGCCCCAGTTGAGTTGGGGCGGTCGCCTCCCACTCACTTGCTGGTGCGTCAGGCGCCGATCAGGTGGTCGTACTGGCCGGACACGAAGGCGTTGCGCAGCTTGCGCAGCTCACCGGGGGTGCCGGTGATCACGGCGCCGTCGTTGTTGATGTTGGCGAGCGCCACCAGGCCGTTACCGGCGTCGGCGACCGCGAAGCACTCCACCTTGTCGTCCAGGTGGGAGTACGACGCCACCGACCAGTCCAGGCCGGGGTGCGACGCCGGGTCGAACTCCACGGGCTTGCTCATGTGCGTTTCTCCTCTTGTCAGCGAGCACGGCGGGCGCCATGCCCGTTGGTAGTGCCACCGCTACACCACGGGGCGTAGCGGGTAGTGCCCCGCTTCGGGGCCGGGTAGGTATCAGCAGCCCCGAAGTGGGAGTCCTGAGCCCGCCCCGGCCACAGGGGTTGGCGTTGTGGCCAGGACGGCAGCTCAAAGCCGGCGAGCGGTCACACGACCGCTTCGACCAGCGCGTCGATTCCCGCCGCCGGAGCGAAGGTTGTACACCTGACGGCCCACAGGACCCGCCGGGAGTCGCGCTCCTCGGCCTTGCCCCTGTCGCACGTCTTCGGCGTGGCCGTTCTCCACTTGGGCGGGTGGACTTCCTCGATGCACCACCGATCCTGGGCTCTCGGACGGGCCAAAGCACCCCCATACCCGAGACATGAGGGCGGTGTACGCGCTAGCGTCCCAGAAGGCCCAAACGTCCGGGGGATGACTCTTGAACATCGCTCTCCGACAAGGTATGGCGAACGCGAAGCTCACTCCGAGCCAACTGGCGACCCGCGTAGGCGTCACACCTAAGACCGTGGAACGCTGGCTATCGAACGCCGCGTTAGTACCGCACCAGAAGAACCGCAACGATGTGTGCGCAGCCCTGGGGGTTGATGAGCAAGTGATCTGGCCCAACACCGTCCGGGCGAACATCAAGACCGGCCACGACCGAGAGGTGTTCGCCGCCTATCCGTACCGATCAACCTGCCCAACGCCGGTTTGGGGTCAGCTGATTGGCAATGCTGTAGATGACATCTTCCTGGCCGGATACACGAACTACTTCGTGTGGCTGGAGCAGCCAGCGCTACACCAGACACTGCGACGCAAGGCCGAGGCCGGGTGTCGCGTCCGGTTCCTGCTGGGTGACCCCGAGTCTGAGACCACACGGCAGCGGGAGCGCATCGAAGGCGTGGCGCTGACCGTCTCGACCCGGATTCGAATCACCCTGGAGCACCTGGAAAAGCTCTCCGGCGTCGAAGGTGTCGAAGCCCGATTCAGCACACCCGATGACGGACCCAACCACGTAAGCCTCTCGGTCTTCCGTTTCGATCACGACGCCCTGGTAACCCCACATCTGGCACGGGTGGTTGGGCATGACTCCCCGATGATGCACCTCCGCCGATCGCAGGACGGCGGAATGTTCGATCGGTTTGCCGAGCACGCAGAAGAACTGTGGGAGCGCGGCGTCCCTACTCGCTGACCAAAAGCAAATGGGCCCGCCCTGCCCTCTGCGAGTGAGGACAGGGCGGGGCTGATTTGTTCCGCACAAATGCCTTGAACGGCCACGCGAGAGTTTTCCCTCCCTGCCGGTCAGGGTCAGGAGGAGAGGGAGTCACCCCCTGGGTAAAACCGCAGGTCAGAGCCCTGCAATTGGGCTTGGCTCGCTCAGCAGCCCAACCGCCCGACTGGTGAACGGCCGTCGCTCGGTTGTGACACTGCGTACACAGCGGCCGAAGCCGATGCGGAGCGTCAGGGCCTTCGACGCCTCGGGCGAGCAGCGAGCGGCGCGACTCCGGGTGGCGGTCGGCGATCACAGCCGGCCGCCCGCACAGCAGGCACCAGGGGTGCGCGTAGATGTAGGCGCGCCGAACCCGAGCCCACTTCCAGGAGTCGTAGCCGCGCTCCGCCGCACTGCCTCGCTGCTGCTCGGCCTCGCGCTGGTGCTGCGGGCAGCGACCACCACGGGCAGTCAGCTCGGGGCACCCCGGGACGGAGCACGGGGGGCGGGGTCGACGGGGCACGGGGCGCCCCCTCAATCCTGGGATGATCTTGGCGCGTAGGCCCCGGAACGCGCCGAGCCGTCGTGGCGGTGGGGCGTTGCCTGTGCGGGATGGCCTTGGCGCCTAGGCCCCGGAACCGCGGCAAGTCATGCCCTCGCGTGCCGCCACCGACAAGGAAGCCCGGGGGTTCAGCCAAGCGCCCGTTCGGACCGTGCGCGGCGAAGTGTGTGACTGGCAGGTAATCAGAATGGGATGAAACGGATGAAATGGTGTCCCGCGCTCTGTTGCCACGCTTCGGCGCACGTCACGGCGAAGCACGCGACCGCTGAACGGGTGAATTCTGGGGGCTCAGCGCGCTGGCGTACGACGTCGGCCGCCTGGGGAGCCCAACGTGAGTCCGCAAGGAACCGCGCGGAGTCTTTGGGGGCACCATGATTGAAGGCATGGACCGACAGGCAGGCAGCACGAAGCGACCTCCACAATTCGAACTCCGTTGGGGTGGGCTCCACTTGACCATCCAGCGCATCCCCGCGTGGCTCATCACGGCAGTCACAGCAGGCGGCGGAACCCTCGCGGCCTTGCTGGCACGGAAGTAGCAACTCAGGGGCTCACGGCGAACGCCCCGAAGTCCCTTGCGGTCTTCCCTCGGTGACAGGTGCGACACAGCGACCGCACGTTGTCGTCGGTGTCCTCGCCTCCGAGGGCGAGCGGCGCCCGGTGGTCAACGTCGACCAGCGCCGCGGGGAAGTCTCCGCCGCACACCCCGGAGCCCGCTCGGTCGACCTGCCGTCGAAGTCGCTCCGCCCCACTGTGGCGCCGCGCCACCAGGGCGAGCAGCCGACGGCGGGCCCGGACACTCGGACGGGCTTCGTAGGCCGCGTGGTGGGCCTCGCAGCGTCCTCGGCGAGTCGGAGGTTCGGTGCAGTCGATACAGCGCACGGCGCCCCCTCGGTGGTCGTACGAGTCGGCCAGTTGCAACCTTCCGAAGATGACCCATTTCATGGAACGAGTCATCCGGCGTAGGTTGCAGCCCGGCTCTGTGCCCATCCCGAGACTCGAACTCGGGAAGTCCGCGGCCGGTACCCCGTAGGGCCTCGACCGCGTGCCCCTGCCATTGGGGTTGTGGGCTGGTGGTCGTCCTCGCCGACTCACGGCCGGTCCGGACACGGTGGGGACTGCACGCGCTTACGACCCCTTTCGGCCCGTCCTGGCGGACGGGGTTACTCATAGGCGGTGCAGCCCCCGCACCCTGCCGCACGACTCCGGCGGCCACCCCCGAGAGGGTGCGTGGTGCACGGGCAGGGTTGCTGTAGGGGCAGGCACTCAGACCGCCGGTTCCCGTCGGTGGGGTGCGCGGTAATCCCGCCCCTACTGTGATGGAAGGCGCAACGAATTCCCGCGGCGTCGGCCGGGACTGTTGGTCCGCGCGCGACGGCATTCCTTTGGCCGCCGGTGTCTGATCCGGGCTGAGGAAGCGGTCCCGCGAAACCTGGTAGCCCATGGGGCCCGGCCCGCAACCCACAGACCGCCGTCCCGCTGTTCCTCCTTGGTGTCCCTGACCCGGCGCGACAGGGTCTCGCTGTACTCCCGCGCCTCTTCCGCCCGGTTGATGATCCAACGCCTATCCCGCGGCTCGTTGGAGTCGAGCCCGTCCATGTCGAAGATCACCCGGACCTTGCCGATGACCTTCAACAGGTCCTCGGCTCCCTTACGGCTGAACCGGTCGACCGCGTACGCCCACAGCGCGGGTACAACCCCGCCCGCGAGTGCCTTCAAGGCCCGGTCGAAGTCCGCCCGTTCCACGTCCTTGAAGCCGCTCGCAATGTCCTTCCAGACCTTCCGCACGGCGTAGCCCTCGCGGTGCGCGCGGCGGTGCCCCTGCTCCTCCTGGGCGTCCGTGCTCAACTCCTGCCGACCCCCGAACCAGCTTCGACTTACGGCAGTACAGGTCGATGCTCTGCGCCTCCGGCTTACCGCACAGGACACATATGTAGGTGTCGCTGTCTTGCATGGTGGTGCTCCAACTGACCGTTTCCGCTGGTCACAGCATGTTATGCATGTGTCCATGCCTCCTCGGCCAGCAGCACGCGGATCGAGGCCCCGTTGTCAGTGTCGTTCATGGCCACGACCTCAGGGCGTGCCCGGCGACGGCGACGGGCTTGTGTCTCCGGTAAGGGGAGGGTCCAGAGTGAGGCCCATGGACGGCAGCGACACGCTCTACTCGATCGGCGAGCTCGCCCGGCGCACCGGACTCACCGTCAAGGCCATCCGGTTCTACGCCGACACCGGCCTGGTGCCGCCCACCGACCGCACCGCGGCCGGCTACCGGCGGTACGACGTCCACGCGCTCGCCCGGCTGGACCTCGTCCGCACCCTGCGCGAACTCGGGCTCGACCTGCCCGCGATCCGCCGGGTGCTGGAGCGGGAGGCCCCGCTGCGGGAGGTCGCCGCCGCGCACGCCGGGGCGCTGGAGGTGCAGATCCGCACCCTCCGGCTGCGCCGGGCGGTGCTGCTCGCCGTCGCCCAACGCGGTTCCACACCCGAGGAGATGAGACTCATGCACAAGCTCGCCGCACTCTCCGACGCCGAACGCCGGCGCCTGATCCACGACTTCGTCGACGAGGTCTTCGGCGGCCTGGACGCCAACCCGGAGTTCGTCGCCATGATGCGCTCGGCCATGCCCGAACTGCCCGACGAGCCACGGGCGGAGCAGGTCGAGGCCTGGGTGGAACTGGGCGAACTCGTCCAGGACCCGGGCTTCCGCGCGGCGGTGCGCCGGATGGCCGAGCACCAGGCCGCCGAGCGCGCCGACGGGGACCGCACCGGCCTGCACGTCGAGCTCACCGGGACGGTGACCTCCCTGGTCCGGACCGCACTGGCGGCCGGCGTCGCCCCCGCCTCCCCCGAGGCCGACCCCGTCGTCGCCGCCCTCGCCGCCGCCTACGCCGAGGCCTTCGGCCGCCCGGACGACACCGCGCTGCGGCGGTGGCTGCTCGACCGCCTCGGGACGGCCGACGATCCCAGGGCCGAGCGCTACTGGCGGCTGATGGCGACCGTCAACGGCTGGCCGGTGCCGGAGAACCTGCGGGACGTATTCGAGTGGTTCACCGGGGCCCTCCGGGCCAGACTGTCGGGATGATCACCCTGGAACCGCTGCGCCCCGACCACGCCGAGGACCTGCTCGACTTCGAACGCGCCAACCGCGCCCACTTCGCCCGCAGCGTCCCGGACCGCGGTGACGACTACTTCACCGGGTTCGCGGACCGCCACGCCGCCCTCCTCGCCGAACAGGCCGCGGGCACCTGCCGGTTCCACGTCGTCCGCGACGCGGCCGGCGAGCTGGTCGGCCGCGTCAACCTCGTCGACCTCGCCGACGGCGGCGCCGAGATCGGCTACCGGGTGGCCGAGTCCGCCGCCGGCCGCGGCGTCGCCACCGCCGCCGTCGCCGAGGCGTGCCGGCTCGCCGCCACCGGGTACGGACTGCGCTTCCTCACCGCCGTCACCACCCGCGACAACCCCGCCTCGCAGGCCGTCCTCGCCCGGAACGGCTTCGCGTTCCGGCACGAGTTCCTCCTCGGCGACCGCCCCGCCCTCGCCTACCGCCGCGACCTGGCCGACCTCGGCTGAGGCACGCCGGCGGGCGGACCCGGCAGTCCGGCGGGCAGGGCGACCGGCCGAAGGGCCCGTGCCGCGCCGGGGACGGCGTGCGGGTCGAAGCCGAGCACGAGAACGGTGGGCACGAAAGGACGCTCACCCCGGCCGCCCGGGTTCCCCGCGCAGGAAGCGGGCCGCGTCGGCGAGGGTGAGCTTGGGATCGCTCCAGGAGCAGACCTCCAGCCAGGAGAGCCGGCCGTCCTCGGCGAAGAGCAGGATCTCGCCGTCGGAGCCGATCGCCGCCTCGGCCACCACGTCCGAGCGGGCGCCGTCCGCGACGCCGGCGAAGAGGGCCGTGCTGCAGCCGCACCGGCAGCGGGACTCCACGCGCAGGTGCGGGACCTGGGCGCGCAGGGGGTGGCCCTCGGGGAGGAGGACGTCGAGGACGCGGGCGACATCGGTGGGAAGGAGAGTCATGGGCGTCTGCGCAATCGTGTGGTGAGGGCCGACAGTTCGGCGACCCGCAGAAGGCGGGCGAGCAGGAGGTAGCCGACGGCGAGGGTGGCGGCGGCCGGCGCCAGGCCGTACCGCGCGGTCCACCAGGCCGCGGTGGCGGCCGGGAGGGCGGCGAGCAGCAGCCTGGCGTGGTCGCCCAGGACCCGCACCGGGCCGAGGCGTCGTCGCAGCAGCAGGGAGGCGCCCAGAACGGTCAGCAGGAACGAGCCCCCGTAGCAGCCGGCCATCCCGGTGACGGCCCAGCGCAGCGGCAGCAGCCGGTGGCAGAGCACCGCCCCCAGGGCCGTGGCGGCGACCGGCAGCAGGTTGAGCAGGAAGGGCGTGCGGCTGTCGCCCAGCGCGTAGAAGGCGCGGGTCAGCGCGTACGAGGCCGAGTAGAGGACCAGGCCGGGCGCGAAGGCGGTCAGCATTCCGGCGATGGCCCGGACGTCGGCGGGGTCGGTGCTCCCGTGCCCGAAGGCGAGCGCGCACAGCTGCGGCGCGAGGACCGCCAACCCGCAGGCCGCGGGGACGGTGACCACCGCGATGGTGCGCACGGTCCGGGCGAGCAGCGCCCGCACGGCCCGCGGGGAGTCGGCGGACGCGCTGAGCGCGGGCACCGCCGCCGTCACCAACGACACCGTGACCACCCCGTGCGGCACGATCCACAGCAGGTACGCGCTGCTGTAGGCGGTGTACCCGACGCCCGGCAGTCCGGCCGCGGCGGCCTGCGCGCCGACCGAGGTCGACAGCCTGGTGACCACCCAGTAGCCCGCCTGGTCGGCGAGCACCAGCAGCAGCGTCCACCCGGCGGCGCGCAGCGGCTCGCCGAGCCCCGCCCGCCGCCAGTCCCAGCGCGGCCGCAGCCGTACCCCGGCCGCCCGCAGGCAGGGCAGCAGCACCAGGCCCTGGGCCACCACCCCGGCCGTCGTCCCGGCCCCGAGCACGGTCAGGTCCCGCTCGTCGAAGGAGCGGTGGCCGACGAAGGCACCGAACACCCCGATCACCACCAGGTTGTTGAGCACCGGCGCCCACGCCATCGGCGCGAACCGCCGCCGGGCGTTGAGGAGTTGACCGAGCACCGTGAACAGCCCGTAGAAGAACACCTGCGGCAGGCACAGGTACGCCAGCAGCACCGTCCGGTCCAACTGGGCACCGTCGTACGAGGTGTAGGCCCGCACCACGTACGGCGCGCCGGGCACCACGACCGCCGTCAGCACCAGCAGGGCGACCACCAGCACCGTCACCAGCCGGTCGACGTGCGCCGCCCCGCCGTCCGCCGACTCCTTGGCGGCGCGCACCAGGTGGGGCACCAGCGCGGTGTTCAGCGCACCGCCGATCAGCAGCACGAACAGGATGTTGGGCACCGTGTTGGCCACGTTGTACCCGTCCGCGAGCAGCCCCGAGCCGAGGACCGCCACCAGCAGCGCCGAGCGGACGAAGCCGGTGGCCCGGGAGACCACCGTCCCGGCCGCCATCACCAGGCCGGGCGGGAGCGCACGGCGCGGCCTGCGGTGCCGGACGGGCACCGCGGGGCCTTCCAGAACACTCATCCGCCGGTCCCTCCCGCTCCGAGCAGCGCCGACCCGGACGGATCGGCGAACCCGGCGAGAGCATGCTCCGGCTCCCCTGAAGCGAGGCTGAGAAAGCTGAAGGCGGCTTAAGGAACGGATCCGGCGCCGATGGCATCCTGATCCGCATGGAGATTCTGGTGGTGGAGGACGACGCCCAGGTCGCGGCGGCCGTACGGCGCGGTCTGGAGGCGGAGGGCTACACCGTCGACCTCGCCCCGGACGGTCTCACCGGCCTGCGGCTGGCCCAGCGGCACGCCTACCGGGCGATCGTGCTCGACATCATGCTGCCCGGCCTGAACGGCTACAAGGTGTGCGAGGCGCTGCGCGTCGACGGCGTCACCACCCCGATCCTGATGCTGACCGCCAAGGACGGCGAGTACGACGAGGCCGAGGGCCTGGACACCGGCGCCGACGACTACCTCACCAAGCCGTTCTCCTACCTGGTCTTCCTGGCCCGGCTCCGTGCCCTGCTCCGCCGCAGCCAGACCCCGGGCCCGCTGCTGCGGGTCGGCGACCTCTGGCTGGACCCGGCGGGCCGCCGCTGCGGCCGGGGCGGCGCCGAGATCACCCTCACCGAGCGGGAGTTCGCCGTCCTGCGCTGCCTGGCCGAGCATCCCGGCGAGGTGCTCTCCAAGCGCCGGATCGTCGACGAGGTGTGGGACATCGCCTTCGACGGCGAGGAGTCCATCGTCGAGGTGTACGTCAGCATGCTGCGCCGCAAGGTGGACACCCCGTTCGGCGTCCGCTCGATCACCACGGTGCGCGGCGCCGGCTACCGACTGGAGACCGCACCGTGCTGAGCCGTCTCTCCACCCGCCTGCGCACCTCGCTGGCGGCCGGACTGACCGCGCTGCTGCTGCTCGGCGGCGGCGCCTGGTGGCTGCGCGGCCACCTGTACGACGCCCAGCTGGAGGCCGCCCAGGCGGAGGCCACGTCGCAGTCCCACGATCTCAGCAACGGCTACAAGCTCGGCCAGCAGCTGGTGGACAACTGGAGGCTGCCGTACGTGGTGCTGGGCGGCGACGGCCAGGTGCTGTTCATGGGCGGCACGCTGACCACCCAGCACCTGGTCGGGCCCCCGCCCGCCTCCGTGCCGCACCTGGCCCGGGACGACTGGCGGTCCGTCCAGCGGATCACCATCGGCCCCGCGGGCACGGCCGCGGCCAACCGCTACTCGGGACGCACCTTCACCGCGATGGGCAGCTGGAGCCCCCTGCTGCGCAAGGACGGCGACCAGACGAAGCCGATGGCCGGCCCGTTCACGGTGTACGTGCTGGTCACCCCGTTCGCCGCCGAGGCCTCGCTGCACACCATCGACCCGGTGCTGCGGCTGGGCGTGCCGGCCGCCGCACTGCTGGTCGCGCTGGTGGCCTGGGCGGCGACCAGCCGGGCGCTGCGCCCGGTGGAGGCGATCCGCGCCGGGCTGGCCGAGATCGGCGAGCACCGGCTGGACCGCCGCGTCCCGGTGCCGCGCGCCGGCGACGAGCTCACCCGGATGGCCCGGACCACCAACGCCACCCTGGACCGGCTGGAGCGCTCCGCCGTGCAGCAGCAGCGCTTCGTCGCGGACGCCTCGCACGAGTTGCGCAGCCCGATCGCCGCGCTGCGCACCAATCTGGAGGTGTCGCTGGCGCACCCCGAGCGCACCGACTGGCCGGCCACCACCCGGGAGGCGCTCACCTCGGTCGAGCGGCTCCAGCAGCTCACCGAGGACCTGCTGTTCCTGGCCCGGGACTCGCACCCGGCGTCGGCCGGCCGGCTCACCGACGTCGACCTGTCCGCCGTGCTGCGCGAACTCGCCGACCAGTACCGCCCGGTCGTCGGCGCCCGGCTCGCCCTGCGGGTGGACGCGCCCGAAGCGGTGCTGGTGCGCGGCAGCCGCATCCGGCTGCACCGGCTGGTGCGCAACCTGCTGGACAACGCCCAGCGGCACGCGGCCGCCGAGGTGGTGCTGTCCGTGCGGCACACCGTGCACGGCTGTGTCCTGGAGGTCCGGGACGACGGCCCGGGCGTGCCGCCGGAGGACCGCGAGCGGATCTTCGAGCCGTTCACCCGGCTCGACGAGGCCCGCAGCCGGGACGCCGGCGGCAGCGGTCTGGGCCTGGCCATCTCGGCGGACATCGCGACCCGGCACGGCGGCACCCTGCGGGTCGCCCACGCCCCGCACGGCGCCCGCTTCGTGCTGGAACTGCCGTCGGCCGGACGGGACTCCTAGTCCGGGGCGCGTCCGGGGCGCGTCTAGGGCGTGGCCGCGGACACCGTCCGCAGCGGCACCGAGGCCCTCAGCCGGAAGCCCCTCCCCCGCTCCCCCGGCCCGGTCTCCAGCCGCCCGCCGACCAGGGCCAGCCGCTCCTCCAGCCCGGACAGGCCGTTGCCCGGCTGGGACTTGCCCGGCCCGCGCCCGTTGTCGGTGATCTCCAGGACGGCGTAGCGCTCGCCGCTCGCCTCCCAGCTCTCGTCCGCCGTCACCGTGCAGACGGTGGCGCCCTCGCCGTGCCGGACCACGTTGGTGACGGCCTCGCGCAGCGCCCAGGCCAGCGCCCCGGTCTCCTCGTCGGCCAGCGACGGCCAGGCGTCCACCAGCTCCGGCGCGGCCTCCAGCCGGACCTGCGCGGCGGCCAGCGCGGTACGGGCGGCGGCCAGTTCGACCGGCAGGGTCGGGCGACGGAAGCCGGTCACCGCCTCCCGGACGTCGATCAGCGACTGCCGGGCGACCTGCTCGATGTCGGCGACCTGCGCCCGCGCCGCCTCGTCCTTGCCGGCGTCCATGAACCGCCCGGCCAGCTCGCTCTTCAGGGTGATCAGCGACAGCGAGTGCCCGAGCAGGTCGTGCAGGTCGCGGGCGAGCCGCAGCCGCTCCTCGGAGGCCGCCAGGTGGGCGACCGCGGCCCGGGCCTCGCGCAGTTCCTTCATGGTGGCGACCAGCCGCTGCAGACCGGTCATCGCGATGCCGGAGAGGAAGGCGCTGAGCGCGAAGGTGGACACGTTGTCGACGCCGGCCCCGATGCCCGTCCCGACGGCGGCGGTGAGCACGGCCATGGCGACCAGGGCGCGCAGCGCGTAGTGGGTCGGCACGATGATCGCGACGCACACCGAGGCGTAGATGAACAGCGTCAGGAACGCGGCTCCGAGGCCGACCGGGGCGGCGACGGCGAGCCCGACCATCGTCGTGACGATCACCAGGCAGGCCCGCGGCCGCATCCCGGCCTGCGAGCGGAAGACCACCAGCAGCACGTAGGCGACCACGAACCCGGCCAGGCAGCACCAGCCGAGCACCGTCCCGGCCGTGGTGTGGCCGCCGTTCAGCAGGTCGCCCGCCGGGTAGGCCAGGTAGAGCATCCACAGCATCATCCAGGCGACCTTGACCAGCAGCTGGCGCCTGCTCTCCACCGGGGAACCGGGCACGTTCATGAAGGACGCGCGCGCCACGCCCACCTCCGGCGGTTCGTCGGGGCGGTGGGCCTGGCGCGCGTCACTCATGTCGATCATCATGCCTGGCGGCTGTCACGGCGGTACAGGGCCGCCGCGGCGGCGCCGAACACCACGAGGAAGGCGGCCAGCCCGGCGACCGCGCCGGTGTCCAGGGAGTGCCCGGGCCGGGTGAAGTCGGCCAGCTGGTTGTACAGGTACACCGGGTTGAAGCGGGCGAACCTCTCCAGTGAGCCGCTCACCGGGAACCAGGTGCCGCCGAGCAGGGCCATCGCCATGTAGGTGATCATCACGATCGGCTGCACCGCGTCCGGCGCCGCCGCGTACCCGAGCGCCACCCCGAGCGCGGCGAACACGAAGCTGCCCAGCCAGAGCGCGGCCGCCAGCCCGAGCCACTGCGGCACGCTCAGCGAGACGCCCTGGCTCGCGCCGACCGCGAAGACCACCAGGATCGCCGGCAGCGTGGTGACGGCGGTCGCCGCGATCTTGCCGACGGTGTACGCCCGGCCGGGCAGCGCGGTCAGCCGCAGCTGGCGCACCCAGCCGCTCTTGCGCTCCAGCGAGATCCGCTGCGCACTGCCGGTCAGCACCGCGCCGACCGCGCCGAAGGTGGCCATCGAGACCATGAAGTAGGTCTTCACCGGCAGGCCCCCGGCGAGCTGGGTGGAGCCGTAGGCGTTGATGAAGAAGACGTACATCAGCGCCGGGTAGGCGACGGTGAAGAGCAGGTAGCGCCGGTTGCGGAGGGTCCGCAGGATCTCCAGCCGGATCAGGGTGGTCATCGCACGGTCTCCTTCTCGGTGTTCTCCCGGCCGGCGTCCCCGGCGCCGGCCTCGCGGTCCAGCTCGCCGGTGATGGTCAGGAAGGCCTGCTCCAGGCCCACGCCGGCGACCTCCAGCCCGCGCGGGTACAGCCCCGCCCGGTAGATCCCGGCCACGGTGGCGTCGGCGTCCGCGGTCCGGATCCGTACCGTCCGCACCCCCGCGACCCTGGCGGTGACGTCCAGCGACCGCACGCCCGGCAGGGTGCGCAGCACGGGCTCCTCGAACCCGCCGTCCGCGTCGTGGAGTTCGAAGGCGACCCGGCGGGCGCCGGCCCGCGCCTTGATCTCTGCCGAGCTGCCGTCGGCGATCAGCCGGCCCCGGTGCAGCACCAGGACGCGGTCGGCGATCGAGTCGGCCTCCTCCAGGTAGTGGGTGGCGAACAGCACCGTGCGCCCGGCGTCGGCCTGCGCGCGCATGCTCGCCCAGAACGACTGCCGCACGCTGACGTCCATGCCGGTGGTCGGCTCGTCCAGCACGATCAGGTCGTTGTCGCCGGCGATGGCCAGGGCGAAGCGGACCCGCTGCTCCTGGCCGCCGGACAGCTTGTCGACCCGCCGCTCCGCCAGCTCGGTGATCCCGGCGTCGGTCAGCACCTCCGTGACCGACCGGCCGCGCGGGTGCACGTCGCAGGCGAGCCGCACCAGCTCGCGCACCTTGACGTCGGTCATCAGCCCGCCGCTCTGCAGCATCGCACCGACCCGGCCGGCCTCGATCGCCGCCCGCGGGGTGGCGCCGAACAGGGTCACGCCGCCCCGGTCGGGCTCGCGCAGGCCGAGCAGCAGGTCCAGGCTGGTGGACTTCCCGGCGCCGTTCGGCCCGAGCAGGGCGACGGTCTCTCCCGGCCTCAGCACGAGGTCCAGTCCGTCCACGGCGCGCACCCGCCCGTAGCTCTTGCCCACGCCGCGGAAGGCGGCCACCTCGGTACCCATCGCCCGGCTCCTCTCCCTGATGGTGTCACGCTCGTGGCGTCACGGTCGGTGCTGTTCGCACCACCTCAGAGTCCCGCGCGGGCGGGTGGCGGCGGCAGTGTCCGCCGTCGTGCCTTCGGCATGACGGATGTCATGCCGGCGGCCGGTACCCCGGTCAGGGGCACCGGCCGCCGAAAGCGCTGGTCGGACGGGTGTCACACCCCCAGCGAGCGCTTCACGAAGTCGACCTGGAGCAGCAGCAGGTTCTCCGCGACCTCCTCCTGCGGGGTCATGTGGGTGACTCCGGACAGCGGCAGCACGGTGTGCGGGCGCCCGGCGGCGAGCAGCGCCGAGGACAGCCGCAGGGTGTGCGCGGCCACCACGTTGTCGTCCGCCAGCCCGTGGATGATCATCAGCGGGCGCTCCAGGCCGGCCGCGTACCCGCTCAGCGAGTTGGCGGCGTACACCTCGGGCCGCTCGGCGGGGTCGCCCAGGTAGCGCTCGGTGTAGTGGGTGTCGTACAGCTCCCAGTCGGTCACCGGCGCCCCGGCCACCGCCGCGTGGAAGACGTCCGGGCGGCGCAGCACGGCGAGCGCGGAGAGGTAGCCGCCGTACGACCAGCCGCGGACGGCGACCCGGTCGAGGTCCAGCGGGAACTCCCCGGCGAGCGCCCGCAGCGCCTCCACCTGGTCGTCCAGGGTGGCCCCGGCGAAGTCGAAGGCGATCGACTTCTCCCAGGCCGGCCCGCGCCCGGGCGTGCCGCGCCCGTCGGCGACGACCACCGCGAAGCCCTGGTCGGCGAACCACTGCGAGTTGAGGTGCGGGTTGTGCGCCTGGACGACGCGCTGGCCGTGCGGGCCGCCGTACGGGTCCATCAGGACGGGCAGCAGGCCGTCCCGCTCCCGGTCGTAGCCGGTGGGCAGGAAGACGGCCGCCGGGATGCGGCGCTCGCCGGCGAAGCGGAAGACCGGGCGGGCGGTGATGACCGGGGTCTCGGCGTACGAGGCGATGGTGGCGACGTCGTCGACCGCCAGGCCCTCGGGCAGGTCCCGGGCGACCTGGACCAGGGTGCCGGGCAGATCCGGCTCGGCGGTGGCCCGGACGGTGATCCCGCCGCCGTGCACCGCGCTGGTGACGGAGGTGAACGGCCGCCCGTTGGCGGACTCCCAGCCCAGTCGCGTGCCGTCGTGGCTGATCCGGCCGACGCCGATCCAGCCCGGCTCGGGGTCGGTCTCCTCGGCGCCGCCGGCGGCGCCGAAGAACACCTCCCGCTCGGTGACCGCGACGACCGAGCGGACGTGCAGGTCGGCCCCGGTCACGGCGCGGTCGCCGATCACCAGCGCCCGCACGCCTCCCTCGTCGGAGATCCGGACCAGCTTGCCGTCCGGGGTCCAGGCCGGCGCGCCCGGGAACAGCTCCAGCCAGACGCCGTCCTTCTCCTCGTGCAGCACCTCGGTGGCGCCGGTGGCGGCGTCCAGGCCGAGGATCCGCTGGCCGCGCTGGTCACGGGTCTGGACCAGGAGCAGCGGCACGCCGCCCTTCGACCAGTGCACCCGGCCCAGGTACGGGTAGGCCTCGCGGTCCCAGACCACCTCGGTGCGCCCGCCGTGCAGGTCGAGCAGCCAGAGCCCGACCTCGGCGTTGGCGCCGCCGGCCGCCGGGTAGGCGACCTCGGCGGGCTCACGGTCCGGGTTCGCCGGGTCGGCGATCCACCAGCGGCGCACCGGGCTGTCGTCGGCGCGCTCGACCAGCAGCCGGTCGCCCGCCGGGGACCACCAGAAGCCGCGGTCGCGGTCCATCTCCTCCTGCGCGATGAACTCGGCCTGGCCCCAGGTGACGTTCGGGCCGTCCGGCTCGGCGAGCACCCGGTCGCCGCCGCCGTCGGTGCGGGTCAGCCGCAGCTCGCCGGCGGTGTTGGCGTACGCGACGTAGGCGCCGTCCGGGGAGAGGCGCGGGTCCAGCAGCGGCCCCTCGGCGGGCAGTTCGGCGGTGGCGCCGGTGGTCAGGTCGGCGGTGAACAGGCGGCCGGAGAGGGCGAAGGCGGCCAGCTTCCCGGCCGCGTCCAGGGCGTAGCCGACGATGCCGGCCGAGCCCTCGCGGCTGCGCTCGCGGCGGGCCCTCTCGGCCGGGGAGAGGTCCTCCTCGCCGCCGCCGAGCAGCGCGGCCGGGTCGGCGGCGACCCGCTCCTCGCCGGTGGCGGTGTCGAGGGTCCAGAGCAGGTTGGCCCGGTCGCGGCCGGATCGCGAGCGGAGGAAGACGACCCGCGAGCCGTCCGGCGCGACGGAGAAGGAGCGGGGCGCGCCGACGGTGTAGCGCAGGGTCCGCGCGTACTGCCTCGGGAAGGTGTCGGCAGAGGTGTGGGAGGTCATGGCACCAGACCTTATGACGACGGACCACCACCCCCGGGCGTGCGTTGATCACTCGTTCGGAGCATCGTCGACAAGTACGCCCCAAAGAGGTCCAAACCGCCTCCGACCGGCCCACGCGCCCCTCGGATGCCACGATGCCCCGGCGCGCGCGGACTCACCGAGGGTAATGACACCCTCACCCATCGGGTATGACTTGTCGCGCGAGTGAACGCCCGGCCCCGTCCCGGACCGCGGTCACCCGCAGCCCCCAGTCCCGCACCGTCCCTCGCCGCTCTCCCCCGGGCGGCGTGCCCGAGAAGGGGTGTGAGCCGACATGGCGATGAACATCTCCGCCGCTGTGCTGATGCTGGTCATCGTGGTGATCCTGATCCGCCGGTCCGGCCTGAAGCTGGCGCACGCGATCGTCTGCGCGCTGCTGGGCTTCTACCTGGCCTCCAGCTCGATCGCCCCGTCGATCAGCCAGGTCACCAGCAACCTCGCCGGAATGATCAACGGCCTGAGGCTCTGACCCCGCCGCCGCGGCCGCGAGGGCCTGACGTCGCACGCGCGCCTGCCCCGCCCGCCCTCCGGGCGGACGACGGGAGCGTGACGACAGGCCCTAGGCTTCCTCCCATGACCGCGACTACCGGCCGCCGCCTCCTCCTGGTGCACGCGCACCCCGACGACGAGTCGATCGGCAACGGCGCCACCATGGCCCGGTACGCCGCCGAGGGCGCCCGGGTCACGCTGGTGACCTGCACCCTCGGCGAGGGCGGCGAGGTGATCCCCGCGCGGCTGGCCCACCTGACGGCCGATCGGGACGACACCCTCGGCGCGCACCGGATCGGCGAGCTCACCGAGGCGATGCGCGCCCTCGGCGTGACCGACTTCCGCTTCCTCGGCGGCCCGGGGCGCTACCGCGACTCCGGGATGATGGGCGTGCCCGAGAACGACGTGCCCGGCTGCTTCTGGCGGGCGGACGTCGAGGAGGCGGCCGGCCACCTGGTCGCGGTGATCCGCGAGGCGCGCCCGCAGGTGCTGGTCACGTACGACCCGGACGGCGGCTACGGGCACCCGGACCACATCCAGGCGCACCGGGTCGCGATGCGCGCCCACGAGCTGGCCGCCGACCCGGCGCACCGGCCGGAGCTGGGCCCGGCCTGGCGGATCGCCAAGGTGTACTGGAACCGGATGCCCCGCTCGGTGATCGAGGCCGGGCTCGCCGAGGCCGCCGCCAAGGCGTCCTTCCCGGGCGTGGCGCAGCCCTCCGACGTCCCCGGCGTGGTCGACGACGAGGTGGTCACCACCGCCCTGGACGGCGCGGCGTACGCGGGGCGCAAGGCCGCCGCACTGACCGCCCACGCCACCCAGATCACCGTGGACGGCGCCTTCTTCGCGCTCTCCAACGACCTCGCCCAGCCGCTGTTCGCCACCGAGTACTACCAGTTGGTGCACGGCCAGGCCGGGCCGGGCGGGCCGGAGGACGACCTGTTCGCCGGCCTTCCGCTCGACGCCGCCCACGCCGAGGAGGGCACCCGATGAGCAAGTCCGACGCCACACCGCCGCGCCGCACGCTCGCCGCCGCCGTCCTCGGCACCCGCGAGGAGCGGCTGGCGGAGCCCCAGCCCCCGCGCGCCGCCCGGATCGGGGCCTACGTCCTGTTCTTCCTGCTGGGTGCCGCGGTGTCGGTCTGCGGATCCTTTGTGCAGGCCCTGTGGCCGCCGGTGGGAGTCCTGCTGGCGCTCGCCGCGACCGGCGCCACCTTCTACGGCGGCCTGCGGGTCACCGGCACCCGGCTCGGCGCGGGCGCGCCCGCGGCCGGCTGGTTCCTGGCGATGCTGCTGCTGATCGTGCCCCGGCCCGAGGGCGACAACGTGCTGTGGTCCAACGCCACCTCGCTGGCCTGGCTGTTCGCCGGGTCGGTGCTGGGCGTGATCTGCGCCACCCTGCCCACCCGCACCAGCTGGTTCCCCGGGGTGCCCGGCCCCCCGCGCTGACCCGGGTCGTGCACGGCGTACCGTACCGCGTACGACGAGCAGTCAGGAGCGTACGGCCTTACTCTCATACCGGAGGAACCGGACGTATCAGGATCTGTCCGAAGCCGTTCGCCGCTCAGTTCTTCCCAGTATGGTGGTCCCGCAGAACGCCGTACCCGACCGCCGCCCGCCCCAGCCAAGGCCCGGCGACCACGAACCGCGGTCGCGCCGCACGGCCCGCCCGCGAACCCGGAGCAGAGCAGCATTGAGCAGCCGCGAATCTGACAACGCCCACCCGACGCCCCGGCGCACGGGCCCGGACGCCTACCCGTCGGGCACACCGCCCTACGGCACGCCGGGGCTCCCCGGCGGCGACCGGGCCGACGCCGGACCGGGCGCCGCGTCGGGCGGCGAGGACGACGGTCCGAAGACCGAGACCACCCTGACCACCCGGGTCCGGATCAACATCCCCGGCTCGCGTCCGATCCCGCCGGTCGTCGTCCGCAGCACCGTCAAGAACGAGGACGGCCCGGGCGATGACGCCCCGGCCGCCGCCGCCGAACCGGGCGGCCCGCGGCACCGCTCCGCGCCGACCTCGCCCGTCCTCGGTGTGATGGACGACGGCGGCCGCCAGGCCGCCCCGCCGAACCTGCCGCCGGAGTGGCAGATCCCGCCGATCCCGCCGGCGACCTCGGAGTCGGAGTCCACCGGCGCCTGGTTCCGCCCGCGCCAGAAGAAGGCCGCGACCGCCGAGTCCGCGCCGGCCACGGCTCCGGCGACCGTTCCGGCCGGTGCCGTGGGCACGACGGAGGCCCCGGTCGCCCCCGGCGGCGCCGAGCCGCGCCCGCAGGGTGCCCGTCCGGCCGCGGGCCGACCCGCCCGTGCCGACGGCGCGCGGAACGGCACCCCGAACGGCCGGCCGGTGCCCGCCCAGGGCAAGCAGCCGAACCCGGCAGCCGCGCCCGTCGCACCGTTCCACGCCGAGGCCCCGGTGGAGGAGCCCGGCGTGTACGAGGCCGCCGACCCGTTCGCGCCGGTCACCGACCCGTTCGGCACCTCCGTTCCCGACGCCGGCGCGCAGGGCCTGCCCCGGCGCGACGGCGGGCAGCAGAGCCGCGGACAGCAGACCGGGCAGCAGACCGGGCAGCCGCAGAACCGTCAGCAGCGCAAGAACCGGCCGGGCGGGCAGCCGCAGCCCGGCCCGCAGAACGGCTTCCAGCCGAACGGCCACCAGGCGCCCGCGCCGCACCCGCCGGCCGGGCCGGTCACCGAGCCGAACCCGGAGGACACCTCCGTCGACGGCTTCGCGCCGATCCGCGACAACACCCCGCCGCCCGCCGCGATACCCGGCCTGCCCCGGAACGGCGTCCCGCACGGCGCCGACGGCCGTCCGCAGCCGGGCCTGTTCGCCTCGGCCCCGACCGGCACCGATCCGTTCGCCGCCCAGCGCCCGGCCGCCCCCGGCCACGGCCAGGAGGTCCCCGCCGCTCCGGCGGGCCCCGGCGCCCTCTTCCCGGGCGCGCCCGGCACCGCCGCGCAGCCCGGCGACCCGGAGGCCACCGCGGTCACCCCGCTGCCGGCCCCGGCGCCCGGCCCCCGGCCCGAGGGCTCCGAGGAGACCCGGAACGCCAAGGGCGGCAAGGGCGGCAAGGGCGGCAAGGCCACCCCGGCCCCCGCTCCGGCCCCCGCCAAGGCGAAGGCCGAGCCCGCCGCCCCGGCCAAGGCCAAGCGCGGCGGGGCCGGCAAGAAGCTGGTCAAGCTGGGCGTCTACGGCATCGTCGCGGTGCTGTTCCTCGGCGCCGCCGCGTACGGCACCGGCCTGATGCTCAACCAGTCCGACGTCCCCAAGGGCACCGTGGTGCTCGGCGCCGAGATCGGCGGCAGCAGCCGCGACCAGGCGATCCACCAGCTGGACGAGTCGGTCGGCAAGGCCGGCCAGCAGCCGCTCAAGCTGAAGATCGGCGACCAGGCCGTGGACCTCGACCCGGCGGTCGCCGGCCTGAGCTTCGACACCACCGCCACCGTGGACGGCCTGGCCCAGCACAGCTACAACCCGCTGGACGTCTTCAAGTCGCTCAAGGGCGGCACCAAGACCGTCGCTCCCGAGGTCAAGGTCGACAAGGCCAAGCTCAAGGCCGCTCTCGACACCCTCGCGGCCGGCTCCGGCCAGGGCCTCCAGGAGGGCTACGTCAAGTTCGGCGACGTCAACGGCGAGCCGATCGTCGTCCCCGGCCGGGCCGGCCAGGCGGTGGACTCGGCGAGCGCCCTGGACGTGATCGCGCAGGCCTACCGCGACCGCGCCGACGGCAAGCCCGAGCAGCCGATCGCCCTGGCCGTCACGGCCGCCCAGCCGAAGATCTCCACCCAGGCCCTCCAGGGCGCCGCCGACACCCTCGGCAAGCAGATCGCCGCGGGCAAGGTGCACGTCGTGGCCGGCGCCAAGTCCTGGGACTTCGGCCCGAAGACCGCCGCCAAGGCGCTCACCCTCGTCCCGGACGCCTCCGGCAAGATCGTGCCCAAGTGGGACCTCGACGCGCTCGCCGCCCAGCTGGGCACCGCGTTCGACAAGGTGAAGGTCAAGAAGAACGGCCAGGTCGCCGCGATCACCCCGCAGGACGTCGCGGACGGCATCACCTCGGTGCTCGACAAGACCGGCGACAAGGACCGCACCTTCAAGTTCGTGGTCTGACGCGGTCGGGGGCCGGCGCGTCCGCCGTACCCGCACCGCACGAGGGGCGGGCCCGCATCCGGGCCCGCCCCTCGACAACACCCGTCCCGGTCAGCAAGATGTGACGCCACACCATCCGCCACATCCACCCCGGGGAGCACGCCGATGCGCCGCCGCCTCCAGCACCACGGGACGGCCCTGCTCGCCGGTCTCACCGCCCTCACCCTCTCGCTGGCCCTCTGCTCCTGCACCTCCGGTCAGGACGCCGCCGAGGCCCCGACGGCCGCCCTCGCGTCGCCCAAGCTCACCTCGGTCGACATCAACCCGCACGACCGGGCCCAGCTGCGCCAGGGCGGCACCCTGAACCTGGCGATCGCCCAGTTCTCCCGCCAGTGGTCGCCGATCCACACCGACGGCAGCGAGTCCTCGACCGTCATGGTCAGCAAGCCGCTGCTGCCGACCTTCTTCCGCTCGGACGCGGCCGGCACCCAGACCCCCAACCCGGCCTACCTGCAGGAGGCGCACGCCGAGCTCAGGGACGGCCGGCAGGTGGTCACCTGGACGCTCAACCCGAAGGCCCACTGGTCCGACGGCACCCCGATCACCTGGCGCGACATCGAGGCCAACTGGCGTGCCCTGAACGGGAAGGACCCGGCCTACAAGTCCTCCAGCAGCACCGGCTTCGAGCTGGTCTCCGCGGTGGAGCGCGGCAAGGACGACTTCCAGGCCGTGATGACCTTCGACCACCCGTTCTCCGAGTGGCAGTCGATGTTCAACAGCGCCGGCAACGCCCCGCTGCTGCCCGCCGGCCGGATCTCCACGCCGGACCTGTTCAACTCCTCCTACCTGGACGCGTTCCCGGTCACCGCCGGCCCGTTCAAGGTCGAGCAGCTGGACCGCGCCGCCCAGACCGTCACACTGGTCGCCGACCCCTCCTGGTGGGGCGACAAGCCGGTGCTGGACCGGATCGTCTTCCACGCGATGCTGCCCGACGCGATGCCCGCCGCCTTCGCCAAGGGACAGCTCGACCTCGTCAACATCGGCCCGGACGTGGCCGGCTACCAGGTGGTCAGGAACACCAAGGGCGCCGCGGTGCGCCGGGCCGGCGGACCGGACTTCCGCCAGCTCACCCTGAACGCCCGCACCCCCGCGCTCGGCGACGCGACCGTGCGCCAGGCCGTCTTCCAGGCGATCAACCGGGACGTGGTGATCCGCTCCGACCTCAGCGGCCTGGACTGGCCCGCCGTCCCGCTCAACAACCACCTGCTGGTCACCAACCAGAACGGCTACCGCGACAACTCCCTGGGCCTGGCCCGCTACGACCCCGCCGAGGCGGCCCGCAAGCTGGACGCGGCCGGCTGGAAACCGGACGGCGACGTGCGGAGGAAGGACGGCCGCGAGCTGAACCTGCGGATGGTCGTCCCGGCCGGCGTCAACCCGGCCCAGGCCGAGGCCGCCAACACCACCAGAATGCTCAAGGACGTCGGCATCAAGGTCACCACCGTGACCGCCCCCGCCAACGAGTTCTTCGACAAGTACGTCAACCGCAACGACTTCGACATCGCCGCCTACTCGCTGATCGGCACCCCCTTCCCGGCCAGCGGAAACCGCGCCAACTTCGTCCAGAGCGGCGGCACCAACCACGTCGGGGCGGGCAGCCCGGCGGTGGACGCCGCGCTCGACCGGGCGGCGGCCGCGGCCGACGCCGCCACCGCCACCGAGGCGATCAACCAGGCCGACGGGGAGCTCTGGAAGGTGGCCGGCGTCCTGCCGCTCTACCAGCGCCCGCAGCTGTACGGGGCCCGCGCCGACCTCGCCAACATCGGCGCGCAGGGCCTGTCCGACATCGTCTGGGAGAACGTCGGCTTCGCGAAGTAGCCGCCGGCCGGGCCGGGCGCGGCCTCAGCCGTGCAGCGTCTCGCGCCAGTAGTGGCAGGCGCTGCGGCGGCCCGCCAGCTCCGCCCCGTGCTCGCCGGTCACCGGTGTCAGCGCGGGGAGTTCGGTCCGGCAGCGGTCCTGGGCGCGCGGGCAGCGGGGGTTGAAGGCGCAGCCCTCCGGGGGACTCAGCAGGCTCGGCGGCAGGCCCTTGATGGCGTGCAGGTTCCGGCCCTTCTGGTCCAGCCGGGGGATGGAGTCCAGCAGTCCCCGGGTGTACGGGTGCGCGGGCCGGGCGTACAGCTCGTGCACCGGGGCGGTCTCG